>JBDHFY010000036.1:0-32578 GCA_039590195.1 Gemmatimonadota bacterium
GCTCGGACTGCCGGCCACACCGATAGAGCGACCGCCACGGTTGGGGCCAATGTTGCGCCACTCCAACGTGCGGAACAACGACGCATCATACGTCTGCGCCCGCACCACCTCCGGAGCCAGGCCGCCTCCGACCGTTGCCAAAGCCGCTGCAAAGACCACCGAGCGAAGGGAAGCCTTTATCATTCTGTACCTTCCTTGCCGCTGTTGATTTCGAAGTGAGGTCCGGCACGAAACCCACGTCCGCCGACAGGGGTTTGCTCCGACGCTGCCTGGACGGACTTCTGTGTGGCCCCGTGGAGTGTCCTAACCCTGTGCACGTGGAGGTGGGAACCCGCGCCCATCGCCAACTGTCAAGGCAATATGTGGCTCCGGCGAGAGAGCGGCCAGGCCGGGATTGCCGCCGAGTCGACCACTCCGGGCGCTATCGTGATGTCCGGGAGGTGGTTTCGCGTCGTCAGGATGGCGTGACGGGATGAGTCGTCGTGACGACGCGGTCTATGGCGTCGGGATGGATGTCACGATCAAATGGAAACCCCGCGACGGCGACGGCGCGGGGCGGCTTAGCATCGGGAGGGGGCGGTCTGTGGGGCCGCCTATGGTCGCGAGCGGTTCCATTCTGACGCGCGCTGCTGCATCTCCTCGAGCGGCGGAACCGCGAAGTCCCGACGGAGTGATTCGCTGAGGTGTTCATCGAAGGGACCGGGTTGCAGCGCACCCTGGTCGTTCCGCGTGTATTGTGTTCCGAAGAATTGCTTGTGGCCGTTCCATTCGAGGAATCGATCCAGGGCGGTTGCGCTCAGCCATCTTGCCTTCTGATGACCCCTGAATGCCGCTGCAGTGGCCAACGTGTGCGCAAGCAGGTGATCGCGTGACTCTCGGCTGTGTTGCAGCACCATGGCTGCATGATAGTAGTCGTCGGGCGTCGCCAGTTGGTTGGTTCGAACAATCTGATGTACCCGATCGAGGCGGGCCCTCTCGTGATGGGCGGGCACGCCGCCGCTCCGACGTTCTGCCTGGTCCGCCTCCGCCATGGCGTTGAGTTCGGCGCTAATCGCGTACTGGGTATTGACTGACTGGGCCGTGGCAGTCCCTGGTAACGGGAAGAGAACGAGAACACCAAGTACGACTGATGCGCCGGCGTGAATTAGCTGTGAACGAGCCATGACCACTCCCTCGCTTCGCTCGTAAACACCTACCCTCTCTCAATGCGTAAACCCCTCCTTAAAAAGGTAAGCTCCACAGGACGTCCCGGGCGTGACCCATGTCACGCTCCGGTGCAGCAGACGACACGAGGTTGGGTAGGGAGGGGAAGCGACCGCCAGCGGCTCACTCGGAGTGTCACCCAACAAAACGAGGCCACCCCGAACCGCTCGGAGTGGCCACCATCACATGGATGTGAGAAACCGGGTCAGTCTTCGACCTTGGTCACATTTTCGGCTGCGGGGCCCTTTTCGCCCTGGATGAGATCGAACTCGACGCGCTGGCCCTCGGCCAACGTCTTGAAGCCATCACCCTGGATCGAGGAGTGGTGGACGAAGCAATCTCTTTCACCGTCTTCCGGAGTGATGAAACCAAACCCTTTGGCGTCGTTGAACCACTTGACCTTTCCGATAGTACGCATTGCCGTACTCCCATGAGTTGTGTTGTTGTGTCGTCGGAGTCCGGAATGACCGTACCTACCGACTACTCTCCAATCGCGGATACTCCCCCCCCCCGCGTCGGGCTCGCTATCAAAAGGTCGGGCCTTTGACGGCGTCTCCCCGTTGTGACTGTGCCAAATAGAGCGAGGGGCGCCTAGCAGGAGCCAGGCACCCCAATGGTTGTCGTTCTACCTCACCACGTGGTTTTACTCTTATCGCAATGGTAAATGAGCAGGATGTGGAGCCTGGCTGCATCGTACGAACTGCTGGCTGCCTCAGTGAACAGAGTCAGCGGCCACGGTCTCGTCGGCACCTGGGGATTGCTCTGATTCATCACTTGATCTGACGACACCCAGACATCTGCCTGGAAAGCGGTAGAGAAGCTAGTATTGGGCTGTCAACGCGTCAAGCACGCTGTGCGTTTTCTGTGCACGGTACCCTGGAGATCTTGAGACGGATTTTTGCCCGGCTCGCGGAGAGGACACCGATCAATGGTTGCACCTTCGGGCGCTTGTCGCTTCTGGTCTTGGCGTGATCGGTCGATAGTCGGTGATTCGCGTGCCGCGATCGGTGCAGCGATGCCTCAAACGGCAAATCGAAGCCGTACATTCAGTTACGGTGGCAAGCGACTGTCGTTGAATCTGTCCACGAATGGGTCGTGGTCCCCGACCTGACGTCGGGTGCGACCAGACCGATCGGCAATCAGTCAATCTGACGTTTCGGAAGTCGACGGTGCTTGCACTCGACACGATGGTTTACCACAGAGCCTTGACCTGCATGGATCCTCGATTCCGGCGTCAATCCGCCCGTAGCGTCCGTCCGCTCCCACTCAATCGCACGTCCACAGTAGGTGGGGCCAGGGATCGAGAGGTTCGTTCGGCACGATCGATCGCAACAGTTCGTTCACGTGGCGGGTCTTTCCGTAGGCCGTTCGGCGCGTCACTACACGCGAATGGTCGATGACCTGCCCGCGGTACCCGGCCGATGCGAGGTGCTCGAAAACCTCCTCTACTCGGTATCCATATTCCTTCAGTGCGGTGGGGTGTAGCTCGAGCAACACCCGGAGGATTCGATGCGCCGCCAAAGACCGCTGGAGGCCCGCCAAGGCAAAGCCTTCGGCGCCCTCGATATCCATCTTGAGCAGGTGGACCGTTCCGAGGTCCCACTCCTCCAACATGGCATCGAGAGTGCGAGCCGGAACCTCGATCTGATTCGCTCCAGCCCCTCTGTCGGTGGCGACACGCGAGAGTCCAAAATTGCTCCCACTCTGTTCGCAAAGCTCGAAGCACAGCGACCCGTCACTCGCGGCCGCGGCGTAGGGCAGCGCGGTTACGTGTTCGTAATGATTCCACGCAATGTTGGCGACGAGTTTTGCAAAGACCCTAGGGTCCGGCTCTAGAGCGATGACGCGACCGCGCGGTCCTACTAAAGTCGCTGCGAGCAAAGCAAAGTATCCCCAGTTGGCTCCAACGTCTACAAAGTTCATTCCCGGTTGGAGCAACCTCCTTACCATCAGGGTCTCTTGTGGTTCGTACTGGCCAGTGAAGCACACCTCGCCGGACAGCGCATCTCGCAGATCGCACTCGAACGCAAACGAACCAGGTGAACTCCGGGTGTATGCCAGGAATGGAGGAGGAGGCCTTCGACACAAGAGGTCGATCACGCGGTACCGTGCTGCGGGCAAGTGACGGACCAGGCTCGCGGCCCATTGCACCCAGCGCGGTTCCGCAGGGGGTGGTATCATGGTGTCAATGTGGGACGCCAGTGATTCTTGGTCAACTTGGCTGGCGCTGGCCTGTGTCGCGTTAGGTCATCTGAGCACTCCCATTTCTCCCTGGACCCGGTATACTCCTCTGGGCCGAAACCACTCCTACGTTTCCAGGGAATCCTCAAAGATGGCTCGTCTTCGGATCAGGACACTGCGCGGTGGTGTTGAGGAAACCATCCATGAGGTTGATGCTGTCGTCGTTGACGGGCGCGGCAAGACCGTAGCTTCTGTTGGCGATCCAGGCAAAGTCACGCCTCTCCGTTCGGCTGCCAAACCGTTCCAAGCTCTTCCACTCGTCGAGGATGGCGCGGCGGATCGATTCGGCGTCACGTCCAGTGAGCTCGCCCTCGCCTGTGCGTCACACAATTCTGAAACACATCAGGTCGAGGTCGTTCGTGGCTTATTGACGCGCCTCGGATTCGAGGAGAGAGATCTGGCGTGTGGACCTCACCCTCCGCTGGCCCGAGAGCTCACGTTTCCATCTGAGGACGACACAGGAGAGATCGAGGTCGCTTCCCCGTCGCCCATCGCCAACAACTGCTCGGGCAAGCACACGGCGATGCTGGCGTTGGCCAAACACCATGGATGGAATTCGACTGGCTACCACCTGACGGAACATCCGGTGCAGCAACGGTGCCGGAGGGCCGTGGCAAGACTGTGTGGTGTGTCCGAGGAGCTGATTGGTGAGGTGGTCGACGGGTGTGGCGTGGTGTGTTGGGTGTTACCACTTCGCGCCATGGCCCACGGCTATACGGGACTGGCCGCCGACGCCGGCGAGGCCGAACGGGAAATCGTGAACGCCATGGTCTCACATCCCGGTCTGGTGGCGGGAAGGCGGAGACTGTGCACCGCCCTCATGTCGGCGGTCTCCGGGCAAGTGCTGGTGAAGGTTGGCGCAGCCGGAGTGTACGGCGCCGCTCTGCTGCAACACGGCATCGGTCTCGCCCTCAAAGTGACGGATGGGGATGACTGGGCGGCGGGTGTGGCGCTCCTGGCGATTCTGGATCAACTCGAGCTCCTTCCTGGGATCCGTGACAGGCTCCCGAGCTATGCGGAGCCCGTCCTACGCAATACGAGACGGGAGCCGGTCGGCGGGTACGAGGCCGTAGGGGATATCTCGTACGTTTGATACATCCTGCGATGGATTGGTCATGCTGTTTGCCCATCCCGCCGTACTTTATCTGTATCGACGATTGAGGTCCTGTTGACATTCATCGATCGTGCCGTGATTGACGTAAGCTCCGGCAGAGGCGGGTCCGGCGCCGTCTCCTTTCGGCGAGAGAAATACGTCCCGAAGGGTGGGCCCGACGGTGGGGACGGAGGGAGGGGGGGCCCGGTCATCGTGCGCGGCGATCTCAATCTGACGACGTTGCTCGATTACCGGTACCGAACACACTGGAAGGCGGAGCGTGGAGCCCACGGCGAAGGCGCGAATCGCACGGGCAAGTCGGGAGCGGGTCTGTATTTACCGGTCCCACCGGGAACCGTTATCAAGGATGCCGACTCGGGCGTGGACATCGGTGAAGTGTTGAAGTCCGGCGACGAGGTTCTGGTAGCCCGTGGTGGGCGCGGGGGGCGCGGAAATGCAGGCTTCGCCACCCCAACGCACCGTGCACCTAGAGAGTGGGAGCCGGGAGGAGAAGGGGAGAAACGTCGGATCGAGTTGGTCTTGAAGCTCATTGCCGACGTCGGTCTGCTGGGTGAGCCAAACGCAGGCAAGAGTACGTTGCTCTCAGTCACTTCCGCCGCTCGTCCAAGGATCGCCTCCTATCCGTTTACGACGCTCACCCCTCAACTCGGTGTCATGAGGCTCTCAGATTCCCGCACGATGGTGGCTGCAGACATCCCCGGCATTCTCGAAGGCGCCCATGAAGGCAAAGGTCTCGGCGACCGCTTCCTCCAACACGTTGAGCGGACTCGAGTACTCGCGTATCTCGTGCCGGTGGATAGTCCCGACCCTCAGAGGAGTTACGATCTGCTCCGAGGAGAGGCTCACCAATTCAGTCCCGAACTGGCGAAGAAAGAGCATTTGGTCGTCCTGACCAAGATCGACCTGTGGCCTGACGACCAACCCCTGCCCGCCATCCACGCCCCCGCCGCGGCCGATGTCATCGGCCTTTCGGCCGTAGCCAACCGGGGGCTCGAGGCCCTGAAGGAGCTTCTGTGGAGATTGGTGGTCGGTGTGAGGGGCGAGGCGGCGCGCGATGTCCAGCCTCTTCCTTAGTCTATGATCGACGCGGCGTACGTGACGCTGGCGTTGGTGCCCGGCATCGGCCGGGTGCGCCTCGATCTGCTCCTGAAGACATTCGGCTCGGCGGACGCGGTTCTGAAGGCCACCGTGGGCGAGCTTCAGGCCGTGCCCGGGATCTCGTGCGCAGCGGCAACGGCTATCAGAGAGACCTCACCGGAGACGGGTGAGCGCCTCACCTCCCGAATGCACGAGCTTGCCGGTGTCATTCTCACGCCGACGGACAAGCGCTTTCCCGACGCGCTGCGGGACATTCCCGACGCACCGATCCTACTCTTCGCAGCAGGTAATCTGGCACTACTCCAAACCCCTGCGGTGGCGATCGTCGGAAGTCGTAACCACAGTCGGTACGGTTCGGAGGTCTGCCGCCATTTCGCGGGCGGCCTCGCTCGGGCCGGACTGACAGTCGTCAGTGGCATGGCCCGAGGCCTCGATGCGGTAGCCCACACCGCGGTGCTCGACGCTGGTGGGGGAACGGTCGGCGTCTTGGGGAACGGCCTGGGGGTCGTCTATCCTACGGCGAACCGCGCCCTCTATGACCGAGTCGCGGCGGCCGGTTGTCTCCTGACGGAGTTTCCCCCGGGCGAGCGTCCCCATGTGGGGAGCTTCCCGCGGCGGAACCGACTGATCAGCGGGCTGTGTCGAGCCACCCTTGTGGTAGAAGCGCGTGACGGTTCCGGAGCGCTCATCACAGCCGAGTGCGCCCTGACCCAGGGGCACGAAGTAATGGCGATCCCTGGACCCGTAACGAGTCCCCTTTCCAACGGGACCAATCGGCTCCTCCAACTCGGTGCAAAGCCCGTGCTGGGACTCCGGGACGTTTTGGAGGAGTACGGTATCAGCGAGGTCGTTCCCACGGTATCGGTGCCCAGTGACCTCAGTGAGGAAGAGCGGCGAGTCCTGGATCTGCTAGGGGAGGGTGTAGGCCACGTGGACGAGATAGCGCGGCGCGTAGGTGTCGATCACGCCGCAAGCGTACTGGCGGTCTTGACGTCCCTGGAGATTAGAGGCTTGGTGAGCCAGGAACCCGGAAAGCGCTTTCGCCGAGTCGCGTTTTTCGCGGACCGCTTGTAGGAAGAGCCGCTGCCGGCTACTCCCAAGATAGCGTGGGAGACCCCAGGATGTCTTCCGCCTGCTCCCAGTCCTTCGGGGTGTCCACATCAACCCAGGGAATACCCTCGAGCGCCACCGGTGCCAGCGCGCCTTCGCATGCCACCCGGCGCATTCCCGCCGACACGCTCAGGCTCTCTCCTGGGCTGGCCGCCCGGAGGGCGCCGAAGATCCTCCGGTCCAACAGGAAGTAACCGGCATCGACCGCGTCCCAGGGCTGGACGCGTTTGCCGATCGCCACGATGTGCCCCTGTTCAATCCGGACCTTGGTGGCATCGACTTCGTCGAGGTGTGCCGGGCTGTGATCGACCAGGAGGCGCATGTCCTCCGTGGCCGGCTGCCCACCGTTCGTGAGCCGGCTCAGCACAGGCTCGGCAAACACGTGGTCGACCATCTGGAGGAAGAACCGATCGCGGGTGTGTTTCTCGGCCGCAAGCAGAGAGAAGCCGTTTGGGCCGTCCGGAGCGTGGCTCTGGACCAAGGTCAGTCTCAGTGGCGTGTCCAACGCCTCCAGGTGCTCGCGCACGCGGTCGGCACCATTTCCCAGGACCACCACGGCCTCCTCACAACCGGCCGACTCCGCCTGATTGAGCGTGCGCTCGATGAGAGCTTGGCCCGCCACCTGCACGAGCGGTTTCGGGAGACCATTCTGCCGACTGCCGATGCGGCTTCCGTTGCCGGCCGCCAGAATCACCGTTTGCTGCATAGCTGAATAGTCCCCCCGATTGGCCCGAACACTGGTCAATGGATCCCATCGAACCAGCCCGTGCACCACACCGGGACCCCCTGGGGTGGCTCAGCCATCTCCATGGGTCAAGGTCCGGGTGTTGCACGGTGTTTGTTGCGTTTCGCTGAGTGACCCGACCGCCTCTCCTAAAAGGCACTCAACGGGCTGGGCGCGTATGCTCCACGTCGGGTCTCATCACTGAGCAACCGATTCCGCGAACCGAATTATGGCTGCCGGGGACGATCGCCGGATCAGTGGCGCGGACGCCCAATGAAGGTAGTCGGGGACCTCTGCCAACCCAACCCCTCGCTGCCTCGCAAAGATCGAGTCGAGGCGACGTGTGACCAGTTGCCCGGGTCGGCGGCTGATGGCCTATGTCTGTCTCTGCATGCGGCGTGGTTGCCCTGGCACCAGGTGAACCAGAGCATCGCCAGGTCGAGGATGAGGTCGTGCGCGGAGCCGCAGAGCCCGATACTCCGTCCTGCCGAGTCGGTTGCAGTCCAGCGTTGCCCGACGCAGCTCATTTCCCCGGTTGGGGCTCTGCTTTGGCGGTGACCTACGTGGTCACCGCCAGTCGCTTGCTCTGGCGACTCGAGACGACCAGGGCGACCGCGTGGATGACCACTCCGGTGGCGAGCAAGTGGAGGATAGCCTCTGGGTAGCCGGCGGCCGCCAGGATGAGAAACACCAGCGTATACGTATCTTTCCTGGTGAGCTGGCCCAGCAGCAGCCACACTTTGCGTTGGCGTCCCTCCACTCTCGTGGAGGTGATGACCGAACGGCCGAAATCCCGAAAGTGGCTGGCACCCGAGTTTCGTTCGGTGTACCGCGCAACGGCCCACACGGCGAGCGCCATGCCGAGGGCGCTGAGAAGGCTTTCGCTGAGGTAGAATGTCGGCAGCCAGGGTATGGCAGTGGGTTGCCGCCAAAGACCGATACCCAACGCCACGACGTAGAGGTGATTGCCGATCATGTCCATCCACGTGTCCATCCACGCGCCGGAACGGGTCTCTCGGAACTTGACCCGGGCGATCTCACCGTCACACCCGTCCAAGATGCTGGCCAGCTGAAACAAGGCTGTGCCGAGCAAGAACGCCCAATAGGTTCCTCGAGTGAGGTACCAAGCGCTGACGAGCGTCACGGCCGCCACCCCGAACGTCACGGTGTTGGGCATGATAGCGGTTCTCGCCAGGTATCGACTCAGCCAGGTCGAGATCGGACGGTTGACGTACCGAGCTCCGAGTCCGTCGGACTCTTTGCCGAGCGAGCGAAATAGTCGTCTTTCGACCTTCCCATGGTCAGCGGGCCCTTCGAGCACACCCGGCATGACGGGGGCCCCGGCTCGGGACTCGACGCCACTGGCGGGAAGCTGTTCGACCAGCGCATCCCACACCGAGCCGTTTGTGGATGTGGGCTGTCGGATCGGCCATTCGCTACAGATGGCCAACGGGATGGAGGGAGGCGAGTCTTGGAGCGCCCGCTCCAGGGCGTTTCTCGCGAGGACGACATTCGTCCGCATGAGCAAGGTCTTCTCCTGGCGTCCGTCCGTTCCAGACCGAGATGAGATGTTGGCCTCGTTCACCACGTGCTCGATGCGAAGACGAAGGGATCGCTTGTCCGAGAGCGTCGGTCGACGATCGAAGAGCGAATGTGTTCGCCAAAGAACAGTGACTTGTGGGAGGTCTGGGCTGCCTCCATCCGCCAGAGCGAACCACTCGTCGAGGTTGCAGAGCAACCGCTCCAGCTGTGAGAGCCCTCCGACCACATACGAGGCCGAGGCGTCGGCCAAGAGGATGACGTTACGGATCATACCGACACCGATGTCGTCGTGCCCGTCAGTGAGCGCCGTGGGAGTCCAGGTGTCGACATGGAGAAGGTGGCGGTGGTATTGTACCGCTCCCGAACGCGAATGTTGTCCATTGGCGAGACGAACCGAGTTTTGGCGATAGGATAGGTGGTCGCTTGGACCGCGGACGGCGTCAGCGGCTCAACGATTGTTGGCTCGAATGAAACCCGATGCGTGTGTGCACAGGGCCTCTCCCGACCAACGCGGGGGGAAGCGGTTCACCCGCTGGTCGGGTGCCTCAAGATAGTCAGATGAGTGTTATCCAGATAGGTATCCTGCCACCGCCCCCGGCCCCGCCACCGCCCCGTTGGCTGGAACAGTTGACCTTGGTGACCAAGCCCGGCTCGTGACGCCACCCTGCATGTGCCAGTGTATGCCGGCGGTCTCCGGGAAGCCGAGGATGCCGTCGTGTCTGTAGAGGCTCCGGTGGTTGGACAGAGTCGTTACCACCGGGAATTGGTCCGGGGCGTCCTGTTCAACGCCATCGGACTCATGGGCAAGCTGATCGAGCCCCTGTTCTTCCTGGTGATCACGTGGCTGTTCGGCCCTGTCGTGATGGGGGGCTATCTCCTGACGACGTTTCTCGGAGATGTCGCGGCGACGGCGGTGACAGCTGGCTACGTCGACGCCGCCACGATCTTCGGCAGCCACCACGCGGACGAATCGGATGGTGAGTCGGTCGATCGCCTTTACCAAGTGCTCGGAAATGCCCTGGCGTTCGCCGTGGGGAGCAGCGCGCTCATCGTTGTGGCGGCATATGTTGGCGCCGGGCCCTTGGTGGCGGCCCTGTTTCCCCAACAAGCCGAGCTGGCAGAGGTACTGATATTGCTGTCATGGTCTCTACCGCCCTTTGCCTTCGCGCGGATCGCGGTCGCCGCCACCAAGGCCCGCATGTACATGCGGTACGACGCTGCAATCATGGGCTTTGGGAAACCCCTACTGCTCCTGGCATTCGGCATTGCGGCGTGGGCCTTGGGTGCGGGATTGCGCGGTCTGATCCTGGCGCACGTTGGTACACAGCTCATGCTCGCCATCGCGTCGGGTTGGGCGTTGTCCCGTCATTTTGATCTGGGCCGCGTGGCCACCGCGGTGCTGCGGCTTCGTGTGCACCGTCGCGTGCACGGCTTCGCGCTGCCGCAAAGTCTGAACATGACATTCAATCGGTATATTGCTCGATTGGACGTGATCATGCTGGCGGCATTCGGGCACGCAGCCGCCGAACTCGCCTTCTACGGCACTGCAGCTCTCATCACGAGTAATCTGCAGCAGGTGAGGCTGGTCTTCAGCACGGCGGTGGCGCCGGTCGCCGCCCGACATCACGGTGCGGGCGAACGCGAAGTATTTGAAGCCATTCTCGGGCAGGTGCTACGATGGACGACCACGATCATAGTGCCGCTGCTGTTCGTCGTCGTCGTGCTGCGAGCCGATCTCCTGCGATTCGTTCACGAGACCTACGTCGGTGACACGCGGTTCATGGCTGTCTTGCTGCTGCCGCCGCTGTTCAGCTGTGCCCTCGGGCTGGCCGGCAACTGCATCGTTTACACGGGGCACAGCGGCTGGACGCTCGCCAACAGCCTCACGGTGGCCGCCCTCAACACCGGCTTCAATTGGATCCTCATTCCGCGATTCGGTCTCATGGGAGCTGCCATCGCGACGGCCGTCGCTTCGGGCGTCATCACTGTGGCGCAACTCGTAGAGCTCCGGGCTCTGGAGAAGTTGAGCGTACGGTGGCGACGTGTCTACAAGCCGTACGTCGGGCTCGGGATAGGAGCCGCATGCCTCGCTCTGCTGTGGGATCCGGTCACGATTCCGGGCGTGGGCGCTCGGGTCGCGGTTGCTGGCGGCATGGTGGTGTTGTTTGTTCTCCTGATGCTCTTGGTAGGCCATGAAGAAGTACGCCGGTTGGTCGGACGATTCGGCGGGAGCCGTTCTGGACCCCAGCGTTCCTGAGCGCCCGCTCGTATCAGCGGTTGACGCTCGTGACCAGCCGCGTTACGCGAGCACCCAGGTGGAGGTGGGGTACATTCCGTGTCTCGCAGCCCTCGTCGATACTGAACGTGAGCCCTTTGCAGATCCTCTACGCCTCTGACCAGATCATGCCGTCGAGTGCGGCGGACACGGAGCAGGCGGTCAACACCGTTGCCGCGCTCGGGCGACGAGGCATGGAAGTGCACCTCGTCCTGCCCCGGCGAGCGCGGACCCAGCCGGTCGACGCCGACGTCCTGCGGGACTTCTACCAGGTGACGGGACCATTCACGGTATCGCAAATCGACACGAGCTTTGACGGAATCCGGTGGGCCAGAAACGGGGCGCACGCGGCCAAGGTTGCCTGGAGATTCCCCGCAGGGCATTTCGAGCTCGTCTACACCAGGAACCTCCCCGTACTGGGGGCCGCGCTCGTCCGAGGGTACCGGGTGGCCTACGACCACTTCCGGCCCTGGCCTGATATCTATCCACAGTTGCGGGGACCGTTACGTGTGCTGATGCGTCACCCGCGCTTTCTCGGTGCGTTTCTCCACTCCGACTACGCTCGTCAGAGCTTCTTGCGCGTTGGAATCCCCCGGGAGCGTTTGGTGGTGGCCCACAACGGATATGACGCCACAAGGATGGAGCCTCGGCTCGAACGACGCCGTGCTCGGGAGCACGTCGGACTGCCCACCGACGGAGCGGTCGCCGTGTATGCCGGGCGCCTGAACGAGCGGAAGGGCTTGGACGTCGTTCTCGAGATGGCGCGGCAATGTCCGGAAGCCCTATTCGTCCTCGTAGGTTCGGAAGGCCACGGTCCGATTGAACGGGAGGCCGCCGAGATCGCCAACGTCCGAGTGATTGCCTGGCAGAAATTTGACGCCACCATCCCATACCTGTACGCCGCCGACGTACTCTTGATGCCACCGTGCGTGGCCCCGCTTCAGCGACATGCGAACACCGTGATGCCCTTGAAGGTCTTCCTGTACCTGGCCTCTGGACGGGCCATTCTGGCGCCACTGGCCCCGGATACGTCTGAGCTGCTTGTGGACGGCAAGAATGCGCTCCTGGTTCCCCCCGGCGATCCGGCCGCAGCAGTCGGCGGGTTACGACACCTCCTGGCAGATCCGCCGGAGAGTGCGCGTCTGGGCCGCGCGGCCCTGGAAGACGCACGCGACCTGACGTGGGATGCTCGCGCTGAGAAGATTCAGCGTCACCTGGAGGCGCGGCTCGCAGAGATCCCGCGTGACGCACGCTCGGTGGACGATTCATGGTCGATCACGGCTTGGCTCGGGGAAACGGCCCGCTGGCTCGCCCGCCGGGCACTGGGTCGCTGACTTGTGCCCGCGGTCGCGCTGTTCAGTACCCAGTTTCTCGAGTACTCCAAGACCTTCGTCTATGAGGAGATCCGTCAGCACATCCGATATGATGTCGAGGTGTTCAGTCGACGGCGGCTGAATAGCGACCTCTTTCCCTTCGAGCCGGTGCACGTGAGTGGACCGCTCTATCAGCACACCCGCTTCAGTCCGCATTTTGATCGGCTCTTCAAGACGCGCCGCTTTGACGTCGTACACGCGCATTTCGGCAACGGCGGTGTGTATGCCCTGCGCTACGCCCGCAAATTCCGAAAGCCGCTCGTCGTCACGTTCCACGGGTTCGACGTTCCTCTCCTCAGGAGCTGGAAACGCGTGTATCCGAAGCACTGGCGCTACGCGATCGTCGGACCGCACATGCTACGCGGCTTGACCCTCGGGTTGTGCGCATCAACGGAACTGCGCGGCATGCTGCGTGACCTGGGAGTGCCCGATGACCGGCTGAAAGTTCATCATATCGGCGTCGATCTCATGGCCTTCTCTCGAGGAGAGCGCGACGAGGAGCATCCGCGCGTGATCATGGTTGGCAGGTTCGTCGAGAAGAAAGGGTTCGAGTACGGCATGCGCGCGTTCGCCAAGGCTGCCCGTGGCACAGGTGCCCATCTCACGGTCGTCGGGGGCGGCGAGCGGGAATCCCGATTACGCGCGCTCGTCGGTTCCCTCGGAATCGGTGGGCAGGTGGATTTCACCGGCCCCCTCACGAACCGCGAGGTGGCGGAGCGACTCCAAACGAGTGACATCCTACTGGCTCCGAGCGTTGTGGCGGCGGACGGTGACCGGGAGTCGGGCCTCGTCGTTGCGAAGGAGGCAAGCGCCAGCGAAGTGGTGCCGGTCGGAGCGCGACACGGAGGGATCCCGGAAATCATCGACGATGGAGTCACCGGATTCCTCGTCCCGGAGCGGGATGTGGAGGCGATGTCAGCGCGGCTGTCGCGCCTGTTGGCTGATGCTCAGCTCCGGGTCGAGATGGGAAAGGCGGCTCGGGAGAAGATGGAACGGGAGTACGACAATCGGGTGCGCGTGGCGGCCCTGGAGGGTTTCTACGATGAGGCTCGCGAGCGGTACAAAGATGGGGAGGAGGGAGGGGGGAGGAGGAAGGGGGTGGCAAGTGGCGGGTCCCGCTAGGTGAGGCTGGGGTCGGAGCGCCGCACTACACCGTCCGGTTCCCCTCCCTCCTCCCTCCTCCCCCCTCCCTCTCAATACGAAAAGCCACGACCAAAACTCACGGCCCACCTGTCACTGTCAAAGCCGCTCCCGAAGCGGTACGCCAAGTCGATACGTCCCACTGTGGGGCCCCCCGCACGGATCGAACCCATACGCAGGCCGAATCCCACGTTGCCGCCGAGGCGCGGAGACTGGTCCGGAAACCAGGCGCCGCCGTAATCCACGAAGGCGGCGAATCCCACGCCAAGCAGGCCAAAGACCTCGTCGAGTAGATATGCCCGTTGCTCGAGGCTTCCCCAAACGGACCGGGTGCCGGTAAACGCGTGGGAACCAAAGGCGCGCGGTCCCCGGATGAGGCCGAGATCGACTTCCTCTCCCGGCGGCGTGCCGCGGCGTGTCACCGCCTCTACCCGCAGGACAGTGGCGTTCTTGGGAATGATCTGCGAGACGGCCGTCAGGGTGGCTCTTACCTGTCCCGAGTCCAGGCCGTCGGAGGTGAACAGACCGTTCGCCAGCATTTCGACGATGGCGAAATTCTTTCCGAGGCCGATCCCGCTTCGCAACTCAAGGCTGGGGCCCACGCCGGTCCGAGCATAGCCGAATGCCGACGGGGCGAACCACGCGGCCAGCACCAACCGCGTGCTCAAGTCCACGTCTTGGACGCGGGCGAAACCGATGTGGTGGGTAGTCACCCGGAACCTGGCTTTCGCCACCTCGACGAATGCCCCCACCGCCGCCGTCACCGTGTCGGGAACGGCGAGCCCGCTCTCATGGTCTGCCAACGTGAGGTACTCCTCGCGTTTGACCTGCCCCGAGATGCCGAGCCGGAGGTATCCCGCCCCCGTGGCCCGTGGAGCGTAAGCTACGCGGACCCTTTGGTGGAAACGGCGATGCCAGAACTCTCGGGCCAGTTCTCCATTGCGAAATTGCAGGACGCGGCGCTGCGCCATGGTTCCGAACAACTCGATGCCGCGGCGATCGGCAAAGGCACGAAACGGCTCGCCGAGCGTCCACTGCGCCCGATCCCCGTCCGTGAGGTCGTCAAAGCGCCCGTGCACGGAGATTCCCGTACTGAAGAGGCGGGGTTGCCCCGCTTCCAGTGTGAGCGTGTTGCGGTCGGTCTCGTTGCGGTGTTTGGCACGGATCATCGTTGCCGTGCCCAAGAGATTGCGTTCCCGGACTCCAACGGACCACTCTGTGTCTCCACCTGCAGATTTGACGTCGAACTGTAACGTGGTCGTCCACGCGTCTGCGGCGTCGACACGGACGGTCACACGGTTGCCGATCTGGGTGGTATCGATCGTCACGTCGCGGAAGAGTCGGATTGCGCGCAGGTTGCGTAGGGTTTCGGCCACCGTCGCCGAGTCGTAGGGATCCTCTGCATCGAAGAGCAGTTCGCGGTCTACCACATACCGCCGGGTTCTGATATGGAGAGCGTTGGAGACACGGAACAGGAAGTTCTTGTCGGCCTCCGCCCGATCGAAGACGTTGCGTGAGACGATGGCGATCGAATCGATGACGGGTGTACCATTTTCGTTCGCGTCCTGCGCGACGGCCTCGCCGTTTGGCAAAAGCGCCCCTCCGATCACGATGAGTCTGTAACAGCTCTTCACGTCATCTCGCGGTCGGCGTCGGAGCGTGCGGCCACCCTCGTTCCCGTCACGGGCTGACCGCGACCGGTGGAGAGCTGGTCGCTTTCCCCTGATTCGAGCAGGCGGTAGACGACACCCTCTGGGGTCCGGTGGACAACTTGGTACCGCTCGTGCAGCAGTTGCCGGAGCATCGGGAAGTCCGCGGTGGGGTACCGCGGCATCCCCCGCGACGCATCCGAATCGACGATATAGAGGGGGGCGTGTTCACGAAAATCGTGTTCGAGATTTTCCCAGGCTCCTGGGAGGATACGGTGGGAAGTGTCGTACGTGGGATCCCAGCCGAGGGGACTTCCGAAGATGTAGCCCGTGAGCGGAAAACTCGTCACATACCGCGACGCCGGGCGTCTGCGGGCATCGAGGTAGATCGCTGCGTGCTGACCCCATACGAAGATGCGGTCACCGGGAGTCGACGTCGCTCGGATGTACCGACCTATCGCCGTTTCGCTGCGCTGGTCCGCCAAGCCGATTGCGTGGGCGATCAGAAATCCGACGACCGTGAGTGCCAGCCACCCTTTGGTCACGCCCGGTCGGAGCAGCCACAGCCGGTACTCATCGATCCTGGTCCATAGCCGCGACAATGCCGGAGCGGCCAGCAGTGCCAACGGTGGGAGTAACTGAATGAAATAATGTGGATAGAACCGGCCGCTTGCTGAGGTACCCACGAGCGAGGCCAAAAGAAGTCCGACGATCGCGATGAACTCAGCTCGATGGCCCGTCCACCAGGACGTGTCGCCTTTGCACCCAGCCTTCAGCGAGAGCGTGGCGCACACGATCAGCAAGCTGCAGGCCCCGGTAAATGCCACCGCCATGCTGAGGCCGCGAGTCCAGAAAACCGCATCGGTCACACCGTGTGGGACATCATGGTCGATGATCGTCCAGTAGTATGCCTCGTCGAGAATTCCCTGTGCCTGCAACACGAGGGCAATCACGCCCAACACTCCAAAGAAGCCCACCGTCAAGAGCGTTGCGTGCAAGATGGAGTGCCTGATTCCAATCCGCCTGCTGGCCCGATAGCTGGGAAGGAGCAGGTAAACACCCAGGGGGACTGCAGCCACCGCTGCCGGCTGCTTGAGAAGAAAGGCGCAACCCAGCAGGGCACCGGCGGCGAAGAGCTCGGGTCGCATGCGAGAGGTGCTTGGCCGGAGCGTGAGAAGCACTCCCCAGACAACGGGGAGATTCATGAGGATCTCGCCGTTGAATGCGAGGTTCTTCCAGTACGCCCACGATTGGTAGACGCCGTACAACAGAGCGGCTGACAGACCGGCAGTGTGGTCGAACAGTCGTCGAGCCACGGCGTACAGGCCCACCATGGTCAGCAGGGTCCAGAATACGGCGGCACTGTGGAGGGCGGCCCAGTTGTATTTTCCCGCCATGCGAAACACCGAGGCATAGGTCCAGAACAACAGAGGTGGCTTGCGCTCGATGGCGTCCACGTACGGCTTGCCACCGTCGACGATTTCCAGGGCGACAACGGCGTAGATGCCTTCGTCATCGATCGCTCGAGGATGGACCAGAGCCGGCAAGCGAGTGAGAACGGCGAGCAACAACACGGCCGCGGCCCACCGATAGCGGTGTGCCCCCAACGCACCGGAGTTCGCTATGCCGACGTCCTCGCCCTCAGCAGCCGTACTGACATTCATGCATTCTGGATCCGAAGGGGATTGGCCGGCGGTCGGCGCCACGACGATGCAGTGGACCGGCGGCCGCTTCAAGTCTAACGGGCGCTGGCGATGGGGGGTAGGAAGTGGCCCAAATGAATAGGGGAACACGTGCCGGTGGAACTCGCGCCATCTGACGGCGCTAAGCCACGTCAACTCGACCCAGCCAGGCCAACTTGTTAGTCTTTCCGACATCATGAGAGTACTCTCTCGGCTTCGCCGCGCTTGCGCGTACGTGACGGGAGCTCCTGCGGCGGCGGTGACGAGCCAGCGAGCGCGGTTCAGCGTGCCGGTGGCGGTCGTTGTTATGGTCGCGAGCGCCGGTGCTCCGGGTGACGCTTGGGCGCAAGGCGCAGGCGTTGGTTCCCGTAATCTCCCCGTTGATCACTGGTCGTCTGAGTACATCCGGCGGCTGCGTTCGCGGGGGTTTCTCGGGAATCTGAATCCCCTCATTCAGCCGTACAGGCGCTCCGAGATTGCCCTGGGGCTTGCGTCCATCGATCCCGACACCCTGCCGTCTCCGTTGGCGTCCTGGGTGCGGTTGCTCAGGGAAGAGTTTCAGCGAGAGCTCAATCGGATAGCCGACCACGAGGTCTTTCCGGTCGGGTTCCAGGCCACCCTGGGCGCTCGCACATCCACCAGCCGGCGGATTGATGTGACGAGGCCGGTCGGCGAGGGAAAGATCTGGCGCCGGCAAACCGGTGCCGTGTGGGTGGAGACGGGACCCTTCGCCGCGGAGACCCGGCTCAAGTGGGACGACCATATCGACGACGATCCCGATGCCGTCGATATTGGGCAGGGGAAGATCGGCCGGACCGATAACGCGTACGTCTCGCTGGCCTTTCCCGTTGGGCACGTCCAGCTTGGGCGCCTCGCACAGAATTGGTCTTTGGCCGATGCACAAGGCTTGATGGTGTCCCATGTCGCACCCACATATCCGCAAGTGTCGCTCGACTTGCGGGCGGGACGCTTCAGACTCCGGTCGGTGACCGGAGAGCTCGAAACGGATACGAACGCCGTAACCCTCGATGCGCAGAAGCGATTCCTCGCCGGGCATCGCTTCGACTACCAGACCGAGAATTTCGTGGCGTCATTCGGTGAGGCGGTGCTGTATGCGAGCAGCTCGGGTCTGCAACTCCGGTTCTTGAACCCGTTCGAGTTTCTCTTTGCGAATCGCTCGGCAGTCCCAGCCGACATCGAAGAGAACGTGATGCTGGACGCGCAAGTGTGGTATCGCTGGCGGGGCCTCGAATTCTTCGCTGAAGGGATGCTCGACGACATCGACGTCGACCCACCGGCCGGCGAGGATCGGGCGCCGACGCGATACGGTTTCTTCGTACAGGTTCGCGCCACGGGTCTGTTGGCGTCGGCAGAGGTCGTGCTCTCGTACCGCCAGGTGTCGTCATTCGCCTATCGCACGAACCGAAAAGTCGACAAATACCTGTTCCTGGGACTGGGGCTGGGAGACGAATTTTCCGATTATGATCGACTGACGGCCGCCGTGGATTTCTTCCCCGCTGTCCGGGGACTGCGGATCACACCCACCTTGCTGCTCCAACGGCAAGGCGAGGGCGACCTGCGAGAACCGTTTCCCGCCGTCTATGAGGACTTCCGTGCCAGCCCGGCCCTGCTTCTTGGCGTTACGGAGAAAACCTACCGCTTCGCGCTCGCCGGCCGGTACCAGCCCAACCGCTACGTTTGGATGACATGGGACGCAGGGCACAACGTCGTTCGACAGGCTGATCATGTAGTGGGCAACAACGCATCCGATTTCACCGCGACCGCGGCCTTCGGCCTCACGCTCGATCTACCTCTGGTGAGACAGCCCTGATGTACCGTGCACCGACGCCGATGCGCCACATCTACATCCACATCCCGTTTTGCAGGCGACGCTGCAGCTACTGCGATTTCGCTATCGCCGTGCGCAAGCGAGTGCCAGGTGACGGGTTCGTGGATCGGATCAAGCGGGAGTACGATCTGCGACGCCGCCATCAGGGTGGCGATGGTGGGTCTTTGGAGACGCTCTATCTGGGGGGTGGGACTCCCTCCCTGCTCACCGCGCCCCAGGTGGCCGAGCTGGTGGCGTTGGTCACGGCGGGACAGGCGCAGGGCAGCACTCCGGAGATCACCCTCGAAGCCAATCCCGACGACGTTACGCCGGCCCTCGTCGGTGCGTGGATGGCCACGGGCATTACCCGGGTATCGCTTGGGTTGCAGTCGCTGGATGAGGACGTTTTGCGGTGGATGCACCGCACGCACACCGTCGCCGAAGCCCTGGCGAGCCTCGAAGTCTTGCGGCGATGCTGCGTCCCGTCGTTCTCGGTGGATGTCATCTTCGGATTGCCCACATCCCTCAGTGTGGATGTGACAGGCGCGCTCGAGCGGATTCTGGAATTCGAGCCGCACCACTTATCGGTCTATGGCCTCACGGCTGAGGAGCGAACGCCGCTGTACCGGTGGATCGGCCGGGGCAAGGCGGCGCTTGCACCAGAGGGGCGCTACGCGGAAGAGTTTCTCCGCATCCACGAGCTGCTGACCAGAGCGGGATTCCAGCACTACGAGGTTTCGAACTACGCCCGTCCGGGGCACCGGAGCCGCCACAACCAGGCGTACTGGACGGGCCGGGACTATCTGGGTTTGGGACCGTCGGCGCACAGCTACGAGGGCGGGGAGCGGCGATGGAACCTTGCCCCTTGGACTGCATATGAGCGGGTACTGGCTCAGGGCCTGGACCCGATTGAGGGGCGAGAACGACCGGGGCACGACGGGCGTCGCCTCGAGAAGCTATACCTCGGCCTGCGGACCGCGGAGGGGGCAAGCCTCACCGTGTGCGGCCCCCTGAACCGGCGGGTTTTGGTGGACGCCACAAGGGCGGGGTGGCTGGCGGAAGCCCATGGGCGCGTTCGGCTTACGGCTGAGGGCTGGCTCCGTTTGGACGAGATTGTGGCTGCCTTGACCACCTCTGTCGAAGGTGGCTAAATTGCTGGTACCATTTAACTTGAGTTATGTCGACAGACCTGACTGACCGCGAGCGTCAAGTTCTGGAAGCAGTCATCCAGACCTACGTCGAGACTGCTGAACCGACGGGATCCCGTACTATCGCCAAGCGATACCAGCTCGGGATATCTGCTGCGACGATCCGCAACACCATGAGTGATCTCGAGGATCGTGGGTACCTGTACCATCCCCACACCTCTGCCGGGCGCATCCCGACCGACCTCGCGTATCGGGTCTACGTGGACCGGCTGATGGCGCCGTCCGAGATCACCGAGTCGGAGGAACACACCCTTCGGCGAGAGCTGCGGTCGGGCCACAATGCCATTGAGGACATTCTCCCAGGAACTCGGGGTGGCTGTGGCGCCGTCATTCGATGGAGCCATTCTCGACAAGCTGGAGCTGTTGCAGGTTTCCGCTGATCGCCTGCTGATGGTTCTGGTGCTTCGCAATGGTGCTGCTCGTACCATCTTTGTCGAGGCTTCGAGTGCGCTTCCCTCAGAAGCCGTCGCCAAGGTCTCGGCGGTTCTGAACGAACGCCTGACTGGTTTGACGCTCCACGAGATCCGCACCACGCTTCGCGAGCGACTGCGGGATATGGCGACCGCCGTTGGAGAGCAAGGACTACTCAATATCTTCGTCGAAGAGGCCGATCACATTTTCGACGTGACACCGGCGGACGGCAAAGGCGTAGTGCTGGGGAGTACTCAGATGCTGGCGAGCCAGCCGGAGTTCAGCTCGAAGCAGCGGATGCGGACACTCCTCGAAATCACGGAGCGGCGTGATCTCCTTCAAGACGCGATTCTCGCGACGGAGGACAGGGGCCTCCGTGTGACCATCGGCGGCGAGAATCCGGACCCCAAGCTCAACTCCTTCACTCTCGTCACATCGACCTACCAATACAAGGGTGTCTCGGGCGTCATCGGCGTGATGGGGCCAACGCGTATGCCCTACAAGAAGATCATCGTGCTCGTCGAGCACACGAGCCGCCTCGTTGGCGGCCTACTCAGGTGACGCGGTCGGTGAGAGGGCAGGGGGAAGGGGCCCCGACATTCCATGGCGCGTGATTACTACGAGATCCTTGGCGTCTCCCGAGACGGGTCCACCGCCGACATCAAGAAAGCCTACCGGCGGTTGGCGATGGAGTATCACCCCGACCGCAACGGCGACAAGGCGGCTGAAGCGAAGTTCAAGGAGGCGACCGAAGCCTATGAGGTCCTGAGGGATACGGAGAAGCGGGCGCAGTACGACCGGTACGGGCTGGCCGGCCTGAAGGCGGGGGCGGGCGGGTTCGGTGGCTTCCACCCGTTCGATCTCTCGGAGGCCCTCAATGTCTTCATGCGCGACTTTGGGGGATTGGGAGGACTGGACTCGCTATTCGGGGGTCAGCAGCGGTCTCGCCGCGATCGTCGTCGCGGGCAGGATGTGCGGATCATCCTCCGCCTCACCCTGGCGGACGTGGCAAGGGGCAGCAAGCGCACGGTCAAGCTGCGCACGCTCGAGCGGTGCTCGACCTGCAACGGTACCGGCTCGGAGCGGCGCGAGGATCTTGCCCGGTGTCACACCTGCGGCGGCTCCGGAGAAGTGCGGCACGCCACCCAGTCTCTGTTCGGCAATTTCGTTTCGGTGTCTCAGTGCCCGACTTGCGACGGTGAAGGGACCGTGGTCCGCAACCCCTGCGACACGTGCCGTGGCGATGGACGGGTACGCGGTGAGAAGAACGTGGAGCTCGAAATCCCCGCCGGAGTGTCATCGAACAACTACCTCACGCTGCGGGGAAAGGGGGGGGCCGGGCAGCGGGATGGTGCCTCGGGCGATCTCATCGCTGAGCTGGAGGTCGAGGACGACCCGGACTTCGAGCGGCACGGCGACGACCTCGTGTACGATCTTCCCGTGTCGTTCAGCCGGGCAGCTCTGGGCCATGAGTGCGAGGTGGCCACTCCTCTCGAGGCTGTGACCGTTACGGTTCCGCCCAGCACCCAGGCGGGATCGGTGATCACGGTCCGCGGCAAGGGGCTGCCGTCCCTGAGCCGCGGTGGGCGAGGCGATCTGCACGTGCGGGTCCACGTGTGGACACCGGTGCGCCTGACCGATGAACAGAGGACGTTGTTCGAACAGCTGGCGGAGCACGAGGGCGAGCCCCCCGGCGAGGAGAGCCTCGGACGGCGTTTTTGGAACCGAATGAAAGAAGCCCTCGGGAGCTGAGTGGTGTCTGACTGTCTCTTCTGTAAGATTGGCCGGGGCGAGGTGCCAGCCGACATTGTCAGAGAGGACGAGCAATTCGTCGCCTTCCGGGATATCAATCCTCAGGCGCCGACCCACATCCTGGCGATCCCGCGACAACACGTACCCTCATTGAACGAGGCCACCGATGCGGAACTGATCGGAAACCTCGTCCTGTTCGCCCGGGACGTCGCTGGGGACGAGGGGATCCACGACGCGGGCTACCGGGTTGTCTTGAACACGAACAGCGACGGTGGGCAGACCGTTTTCCACGTTCATGCCCACGTTCTCGGCGGACGAACGCTCGCATGGCCTCCGGGTTAGTTCGACCGGCCCTTGATTGAGGCAGCGGGTCGGCCTAAGTTCGTACTTTAACGGCAGTTGCGGCCGCGCAGCGCCTCGAAACCGTATGCGTATCCGTCGATAGAGGTGATTCGTCAATGTCAGAAGTGATCATCCCGGAGGATGAGAGCTTCGAGAGGGCGCTCAGACGTTTCAAGAAGAAGTGTGAGAAGGCTGGTATCCTGTCGGACCTTCGGAAGCATCGCCACTTCGAAAAACCCAGCGAGCGGCGAAAGCGCAAGATCAACGCCGCACGCCGCAAGTCTCGGAAGGTGACGAGATACCGCTCATGAAGTCGATGGGGATGAGCGCTCCCGCTCGGTTGACGTTCGAGATTACTGCACTCGAGCATGGCTTGGTAAGCGACGGTGTGATGCCGGCAGATGCCCACGGTTATAGACCTGAGCGGATCGGCATGAATGTGTCGTCGGCTGCAACGCGCGATCCAGCCAAGGGGGGCACACGGAGGGCATGAGACGGTCGAGGTGCAGTGTAGTCGGTGAGGGGTGCGGGTGACTGGGGTCACCGGCACCCCTTCCACGTTGTCCCCGGCCGCTGGCCCGGAGACGCTGCAGCAGCTCGAGTTGCAGCGTGCACTTGATGTAATCTCTCAACACGCCGTGTCGTCGGCTGGCGCTGAGTGCGTTCGCCAGCGCGTCCCGTCGGCTTGCGTCGAATCGATCCGTGACCAGCTGGCGACGGTGGCCGAACTCGCCGGCCTCCTCGCGGCGGGTGACGGCTTCAGACCCGTTGCGCTTCCCGACATTCGACCGATCCTCGAACGCCTGGATGCCCCGGGGAGCGTGCTGGAGGGCGCGGAACTCGCCCAGCTCCACCGCGCACTCTGGGGCATGCGCACGGTGAGGAGTGAGCTGACACGCCTCGAGGTCGAGGCTCCGCGCGTCGCCGCGCTCCGGGTCGAGCTTCCTCCTAAGCAGTTCGAGTCCCGTCTGTCAGGCGCTCTGGAGCCTGATGGCAGTGTCAAGGACAAGGCATCGCCCGAGTTGGCCCGAGTTCGCAGACAACTGCGCGGCGCCCGGGAAAAACTCGTTCGGCAGTTGGAAGAGATCCTCAAGAGTGTTTCGACCAACGATGTCTCACCCGAGGCCACTGTCACGATGCGCGGTGGCCGATATGTGATACCGATTCGTCGCGATGCGCGCTCTCGCGTGCGCGGGATCGTTCACGGCGAATCCGGTTCCGGCGCAACACTCTTTGTCGAGCCCTCCGACGCGGTCCCGCTGGGCAATGAACTCAATCGGCTCGAAGCAGAGGAGGGCCGGGCGGTCCTCCAGGTGCTACGCGAACTGTCGGAGATCGCGCGACCGCATGCCGGGCAGCTCGGCGATGGTTGGACGATGTGTGTTCACGCCGATGACCTCTATGCCCGCGCGCAATACGCCACAGCGGTGCGCGGTGTTCTTCCTACGGTCGTTCCGGCGCCTGCCGCGCTGACGATCCGGGGCGCCCGCCACCCTCTGCTCCTCGTCGAATTGAATGCCGTCGTACCGTTTGATCTCGAGATTGCCGGGGACGAGCGGGTGGTGGTCGTGAGCGGCCCCAACACCGGAGGCAAGACCGTTCTGCTCAAGACGGTCGGACTCGTTGCCGCTTTGGCCCAGTCGGGCATAATTCCCCCTGTGGCTGAGGGAACGGTGCTGCCGGTGTTCACGAGGATCTTCTCCGACATCGGAGACCGGCAGTCCATCGCGGAAAGCCTGAGCACGTTCAGCGGACACCTCTCCGCGCTGAAGAATATTCTTGCCGGGGCGGACGCTCGCTCGCTCGTTCTGCTGGATGAGTTCGGAACCGGCACCGACCCCGTCGAAGGCGCCGCCCTGGCGGGAGCGGTGTTGGGGAAACTGTGTGAGTGGGAAGGACTCACGCTCGCGACCACGCACCTCAATCAGCTCAAGGAGCTGGCGTCGGAGACGCCGGGAGCGGTCAACGCATCCCTCCAGTTCGACGCGGAGCGCCTGGCTCCGACGTACCGATTTCACAAGGGCGTTCCCGGGCGCTCGTATGGCTTGGCCATCGCCCGCCGCCTCGGGTTTCCGACGGACGTGATAACCCGTGCTGAGGAGCTGCAGCCCGAAGCGCATCGGTCGTTCGATGCCCTGTTGGCGGATCTCGAGGTTCGAGAGCGGGAAGTGGCGCAACAGACAGAGCGGTTGACCGCGTTGGAGGGACGCCTCGGCGCGGAGCGGGACGGACTCCAGGAGTTGCGCAGAGAACTGGAGGAACGCTCGGGCGACCTTGTCCGGCGGGAAGCCGAACTCGAGCGGACGGGTCGCGAGGAAGCGCGACGATACCTGCTGGATGCGCGCAAGCGCGTCGAGGCTTCGTTGGGATTGACCCAAGCGGCGGCCGCCAAAGGGGCGGCGAAGGAAGCCAGGCGTCTGGTCGAGGAGGGCATTCGCCAGGAGGGATCAGCCCTGGAGAAGCTCGAGGAAGCGGCTCGCAAGAAAGGCTGGACCGTCCGAGGGCGTGTGGATTATGCTCCGGAGCCGGAGACGAGGGGGGTCCCGGCGTCACCGAAACGGATCGTCCGTCGGCCGGCGCGCCAGCACCGCCAACAGGCTACTGATGTGGTGACAGACCGAGCTTCCACGCAAATCGATCTTCGGGGGATGACCGCCGACGAAGCAGAAGAGGCGGCCAAGCGGGCCGTCGACGACGCGGTCGTTGCGGCCCTGGGGTCGTTGCGCATCATTCACGGGAAAGGGACTGGGGCCCTCAGGCAAAGGGTGGGGGAGGTGTTGCAGCGGGATCCTCGAGTGGCTTCATATGAAACGGCACCTCCCCAGGAGGGGGGATGGGGCGCCACGATCGTGGAACTCGTGTCATGAGCTCGATCCCGGACGAGGTAATCGAACAGGTGCGGGATGCGGCCGACATCGTTCATATCCTGTCCGAATTTGTCGACCTGAAGCGGACCGGCTCGGATTACCGGGGCCCGTGTCCGTTCCACGGCGGCTCGCATCGCAATCTCGCAGTGATTCCCAAGAAGCAGATGTTCTATTGCTTCGTCTGCCACGAGGGCGGTGACGTCTTTGCCTTCTTCCGCAAGCGATTCGGCATGGAGTACCCCGCCGCGGTACGGGAGGTGGCGGGCAAGGTTGGCATTACCATTCCGGAACGGTCGACCGGCGGTCCGGATCCCCGTGAGCCGCTGTTTTCGGCCGTTGGTGTTGCCGCCGAGTGGTATGCGGAGCGCCTGCGGGATGCGGCGGAGGGTGCGGCGGCGCGGGAGTATCTGGCGGGCCGGAATTTTGATGTTGAGCGCTTGCTGGTCATGGGGCTCGGCTACGCGCCGAAGGGGAAAGCGTTTCTCGACGCCATGGCCAACCTAGGTGTACCAGAAGACGTATTGTTAGAAGCGGGCCTTGTGGCTCGTCGCGAAGATGGCTCACTTCGTCCTCGGTTTTGGGGCCGACTCCTCTTTCCGATTCTCGATCTGCGCGGACGAGTGGTGGGATTCGGGGGGCGGGTCATCGCGCGCGGTGAACCCAAGTACCTGAACTCGCCCGAGTCGCAGATTTTTCACAAGGGGAGGTTGCTCTATAACCTCCACAACGCGAAGAACGCCATTCGCCGAGCGGAGTCTGCCGTCGTTGTCGAGGGCTACTTCGATGTGTTGCGCGCTGTGTCTGCCGAGATGGAGAATGTGGTGTCACCGCTGGGCACGGCGCTTACTCCCGACCAGGCGTCGCTACTCAAGCGCTACACATCTCAGGTAATGCTCCTCTATGACAGTGACCAGGCCGGTCTCCGAGCCACTTTCCGTGCGGCGGACGAACTGCTTCGGGTGCCGATGCGCGTGATGGTGGCGACCCCGCCACGGGGAGAAGACCCGGATTCCCTCGTGGCCAAGGGAGGGGCCGAGGCGCTCAAGCAGATCCTTGATGACGCCCTGGACGTCTTCGAGCGGGAGCTCCAGCTCATTGAACGGAAGGGCTTGCTGGCGTCCCTCGCCGGCCGCCGCCGCGCTCTGGACCGGTTGATGCGAACGCTCCGCGCGACCCGAGATCCGGTGACGCAGGACCTCTATGTGGATCGCGCAGCCCAGCTCCTGGGCATTACCGAGCACTCCGTCCGTCGCGAGATTGCCGCGGGCAGGGACCGAACTCCACGGAGTGCTTCGGCCTCGCCTTCGCAGGGCGGACCCGGCCGAAGGGGCCCCCCGGGGGGCCGAGGCCGAGCCGAGTGGACCTTGATCCGGGTGATGCTCAGAGAGCCCCATTGGCGGGGACGAATCGCCGAGCAGTTCCAGGACCTTTCCATCCTGGGCTCGCTGGAGCGGCAGCTCTTCGAATCGCTTGCTGCCACACCGACAGACGTGCCGGGCGCCATGTTCCTGGAGCAGGTCGATGGGCCGGCGCGTGCTGCCGTGGTGGAACTATTGGATGAAGAATGGGGACAGCTCGACATTGACGCGATGGTCGATGGTGCCCTTGGGAGATTGGAAAGCCGTCGCTTGGAATCGCTGCTACTTGAGAAGGAGCGACGGCTTGCGTTGGCGCCAGAAAACGAAAAGGTGGCGATTGTTCGCGAGATCCATTCGCTGAGCCGGCGAATGGCCCAGCTCCACGAAGGTCGTTGGAATCTCATACGCAGGGGGCGCAGTAGTGCAGTCTGATCTCGAGTTATTGCTGGTTCTGCAGGAGAAAGACCGCGCGGTTATGGCGATTGAGGAAGAGCTCAGAGCTCTGGAACCCGAGATCGCCGAACTCGACGCACAAATGGCCAGGGTGCAGAACGTGCTGGCTTCGACACAGATGCGGGCGGGTGAGGCCTCAGGAAAGCGGGATGCGCTCGAGGGCAAGATCGAGAGCTATCGCTTGATGCAGGAACGTAGGCGCCAGAAGCTGGAATGGGTGCGCGGCGCTCGTGAAGCCTCGACGCTCATGGCCGAACTCGATCTTGCCCGAAGTGTGCTGGCAAAGGAGGAAGCGGAGTGGATTCGCTCCGCCGATGACGTTGAGGAAGCCAAGCGCGTTGTCGAAGAAGCCGCCGAGGGTGTGGAGCAAGCCACAGAATCCCAAGCATCCCGCCGGGCGGAGATCTTGGTGATTCAGGCGGATTGTGGGGCCCGGCTGAAGACCGCGAAGGGGGAGCGCACCAAGGCGGGGAAGCGGGTCAAGCCTCAGCTCTTCACCTTGTACGAACGTATCAAAAAGGGACGCGCGCCGCTCGCCCTCTATCCGTTGCACGATGGGGCGTGCGGGCATTGCTATACGGCCGTTCCGATGCACATCCGTCAGCAGGTACACCAGGGAGGAAGACTCCCCAACTGTGAAGCCTGCGGTGTTCTGATATACGCTCCACCAGAGTCACCGTGACCGCTTCCATAGCCTGGCGCGTGGCGGATCCTCCGGATTCGCGACGTGCCGGGGCGCTGGCGGACGCCCTGAATATCCCGAACACTCTTGCGGAACTCTTGTTGTTGCGTGGCTACGAGAACCCGGAGGCCGCCAAGGGATTTTTGCGGCCATCCGTCGGGGGCCTCTCGGATCCCTCGGATCTCGTGGATCTTCCGAAGGCAGCAAAGCTGATGGCCGACGCCGTCCGAGCAGGTGAGACGATGTTGGTCCACGGAGATTACGACGTGGACGGGCAGTGCGCCGCCGCGCTGCTGACGAGAGTGGTGCGGATTGCAGGCGGCCACGCGGTACCCTTTGTGCCCCACCGGGTGCGAGACGGTTACGATCTGGGCCCGGCGGGTGTCGCAGCGGCCGAAGAGCACGGGGCGTCTCTGATCGTCACCTGCGACTGCGGCATCACGGCATTCGACGCCGTGGCGGACGCGAAGCGGCGCGGCCTGCGCGTGATCATCACGGACCACCACCTGCCCGGGAGCCAGCTTCCGGTCGCAGACGCCGTCGTCAATCCCCGTCGATCGGATTGTCCGTCGCATGCTTCTGGGCTCTGTGGTGCGGGCGTGGCGTTCAAGCTGGTCCAAGCCCTGGTTGTCGAGCTTGGGCTTCCGGAAAACCTCCCGCTCCACTTCCTCGACCTGGTGGCGCTCGCGACGGTGGCTGACATGGTTCCTCTTGTGGGAGAGAATCGCATCCTCGTGCGTAACGGACTCAAGAAGCTTGCGGCGTCGCGGTGGCCGGGGGTTCGGGCGCTCGTCGAAGTCGCGGGCCTGGGCGGTAAGCCAGTGCGCGCAGGCCATGTGGGGTATGTTCTCGCGCCCCGGCTGAACGCCGTCGGTCGGATCGCCGACGCCATGGATGGTTTGCGCCTGCTCTTGAACGACGACGAACGGACCGCACGCGATCAGGCGCGAGAACTGGAGAGCCTGAACGCGCGTCGGCGGGCCCTCGATCAGGAAATCCTCGAGGAGGCCGTGAAACAGATCGATGAGTCGACCGATCTTGATGACACGTTCGGGTTGGTGCTGGCGAGCGATGCTTGGCACGCCGGCGTCATCGGCATTGTGGCTTCTCGCGTCGTTGAGCGCTACGCGCGTCCGACCTTCCTCATCGCGTTGGACGGCGACGAGGGGAAGGGATCCGGGCGCAGCGTGCCTGGTTTCGATCTGCACGCCGCTCTCTCCGAGTGCGCCTCGCACCTCGTCAAGTATGGGGGTCACCGGATGGCGGCGGGACTCACCGTGACGCGAGATCGACTCGACGCGTTCAAGACGGCTTTCGATGCGGCGGTGCGTTCTAAGCTCACGAAGGAAGACCTCGTCGGCACCCAACGCATCGATGCACTGGTCTCCGTGGATCAGTTGGATCGTCGCTTGGAACGCCTGCTGCGACATCTGGAGCCGTGTGGTCTCGGGAATCCCGCCCCGGTGTTTGCGGTGAAGGGAGCACGAGTGCGCACCCCGCGTGAGGTTGGTCACAACCATCTCAAGTTCATGCTGGAGGACGGAACTGGGCAGCTCTCGGCCATCGGATTCGATTTGGTGGATCGCATCGATCGAGATTGGCTGGGAGGGGAAGTCGATGTGGCTTTTCGGTTCGAGGAGAACGAGTGGTCGGGCGGCTCGACGCTGCAAGCCCGCGTCGTTGGTCTTCGACCAAGCGGCTGATGCGCATCGTGGCGGGGGAATTTCGGGGAAGACGCCTTCGGGCTCCGGGCGACCGACGCGCCCGTCCGACCGCAGACCGTGTGCGTGAAGCGTGGTTCAGTATTCTCGGTGATCGACTCGTGGGCGCGCGGGTCCTTGATCTCTGGGCTGGCTCCGGCGCCCTGGGGCTCGAAGCTCTCTCGCGGGGAGCCGTGCACGCTGAATTCGTCGAGCTTGGGCGGGCCTCCCTCCTCGTACTGCGCAAGAACGTAGCGGAATTGGATGTCGAAGACCGCGTGATGATCGTTCGGGGCGACGCCCTTCGGCACGTTCGAGAGATTCCGCGGGGAGCTTTTGACATCGCGTTCGCGGATCCTCCCTATGATTCCGATGGGGCGTTGCAGCTCGCCCAGGCATTTCGAGCGCGTCCGTTCGCCTGCATACTCGGTGTCGAGCACCGAGGCTCAGAGGGTGTGGGGTGTGGTGAAACCCGCCGTTATGGAGACGCGGCGCTTACCTTTTGCTTTGCTCCATGAACCGAGTAGCGATTTATCCCGGGTCTTTTGATCCTGTGACCCTTGGCCACCAGGACCTCATCGACCGCAGCCTGCACTTCGTCGAGCGGCTGATCGTGGCGGTCGCGGTCAACACCGTGAAGGGCCCGCTGTTCACCCACGAGGAGCGCATGCACCTGTTGAACGAGGTCACGGCCAATCAAGATCGCGTCGAGATCCGCTCGTTCCACGGCCTACTCGTCGATTCTGCCAAGGAGTTGGGGGCCACGCTCGTGGTCCGCGGTCTGCGCGCCGTGAGTGACTTCGATTACGAGTTTCAGATGGCGCTCATGAACCGCCAGTTGCTCGGCGAACTCGAGACGGTGTTCTTGGTTCCGGCCCTTCACCTCACGTATCTGAGCTCGAGCATGGTGCGGGAGGTTGCGAGCTTCGGCGGCGATGTGAGCGAGTTCGTGCATCCGGTGGTCGACGAGGCCCTACGCAACAAATTTCAGCGGTGAGATTCCGCGAAGACCTCCGGCGCCGCGCGGGGACGTTGAACCGGACGGTGGTCCTGGCAGAGGGATGGGATCCACGAGTGGCGCAGGCCGCCGCGATGCTCCAGGGGGAGGGCCTCGCTGACGTCATCGTGTTGCCGAACGAGCGCGTGGATGATCCTAGAATCTCCCGAGTGGCCGCGCTTCTCGCCGAGCGTCGACCCGACGAAGTCCGAGATTCCAACCATGCCCTAACGCTGGCCGCGGATCCGCTGCGGTTTGCCGCTGGGCTCGTGGCAGCCGGCGAGGCCGATGCCGCTGTGGCAGGCGCGACGCGGCCCACGGGAGATGTGCTTCGGGCTGCGCTGTGGGCGATCGGCCCTGCCAGCGGAATCACCACGGTAAGCAGCGCCTTTTACATGACCTTTGATCCCGCAAGGCTTCCGGGTGCGCTCTCGGTGCGGGGCGCCGCCCCCAAGGGAATGGGAGTTCTCACCTTTACCGATGCCGCCGTCGTGCCCGACCCAACTGCTAACCAGCTGGCAGAGACCGCCGTCTCTGCGGCGACCGATCGGCCCCGCATCGTGGGGGACGACCCCATCGTCGCGTTTCTCTCGTACAGTACAAAGGGGAGTGCCGCCGGGCCGCGCGTTGAAAAGGTCCAGGCGGCCGTGAGCCGATTTCGCGAATTGGCCCCGCGGGTGCCGTGCGACGGAGAACTGCAGGGTGACGCCGCCCTCGTGCCCGAGATTGCCGAGCGGAAGGCTTCCAACTCGCCTGCGGCCGGCCGCGCCAACATTCTTGTGTTCCCTGACCTTGACAGCGGGAACATCGCGTACAAACTGGTACAGCGTTTGGCAGGCGCCGGCGCAATCGGGCCGATCGTTCAGGGGCTCGCCCGTCCGATGGCAGACCTTTCCCGGGGCTGCACGGCAGATGATGTCGTGGACGTGGCCGCCGTAGCCCTGCTTCAGGCGCCGGGCCGTCCCAATCCGTCTGAGGAGGTGCAATGACGTTCTCGGTCCGAAGTGATCCGAACGATCCCAAGGGTGTGGTGGCGATTTCCGTGGACGGCCAACTGGTCGTGTCCAATCGAAACCAGCTGAAAGAAAAAGTCCTCGAGGCGCTCGACGCCGGGAAATCGAAGTTCCTCATCGACTTTACCCAGACAGGCTATATCGACTCATCGGGACTTGGCGTGCTCGTGTCGGTCTCGAAGAAGATCCGGGAGGCAGGAGGAGAGCTTAGGCTCGCAGGCCTCAACGAAGATTTGCGCATGCTGTTCGAGCTGACGAAGCTGGACACGCTGTTCAACATCTCCGACTCGCCTGACGAGGCCTTGAACGCCTTCTAGGCGATGACTGTTCCGCTCCGACTCTGCGTGAGGCGGCCGGACATGACCGCCGCGATACCACCGGAAGGCAGCGTTCGGATTGCGGTCAGGGTGCCGAGCGAGCTCGATGTGGTGGAGGAAGCGGTCGACCTCGTCGCCCGCCACTGTCTCGCCTGTGGCCTGGCGCCCGACGCGGTTCGATTCAACCTCCGGGTAGCCCTGTCCGAAGCCCTGGCCAACGCCATCGTCTACGGCAACGGTTCGGATCCCCAGAAGCGGGTCGATGTGCGTGTCGTGGTGGATGACGAGGTGGTGGAGGTGCAGGTCGACGATGAGGGGGAGGGCTTCGATCCCAGCAGCGTGCCGGATCCTACGCTTCCCGCCCGCGTCGACCTTCCGAGTGGGCGCGGTCTCTTTCTCATACGACAACTCGTTGACAAAGTCTCCTTCAACGATCGGGGGAATTCCATCTGCATGACCCTGCGCCGCGCCTAGACAGGCTCGACGCATTCCTCGAAGC
>JBDHFY010000037.1:0-19985 GCA_039590195.1 Gemmatimonadota bacterium
GGTGTTCACAGCATCCCTACGAGGGGGGACGGCCCTAAAGTTTCACCCTGCCCCGCCCCACACCATTGCAAGGTGTAAGGGTGTAGGGTGTAGGGTGTAGGGTGTAGGGAGTGGGGTGTAGGGTGTGGAGTAGGAAGATAGGGAGGCGCGGCCAGAACGGTCCGCCTGACCGCCCGATGGCGTGGTGTGTGGTGGGGCAACGGCCCGCCGGTCCGCCCGGGAGGGGTTGGGGCGGGAAGGGATCCGCCGGGGCTCGGAAGCGGCGGGGTGGACGCTGGGGCTTGCCCGCGGGGGCTGGCGGCCCAAATTACCGGCTCGCGCTTCTCCCGTCCCCGTGCCGATTGGTGGCCATCCTCTGTCCATGAAAGCCAAACTCGTCTTCCTGACCGGTGGTCGATCGGGCACCAGCGTCGACCTTATAGACGGCGAGCAGACCGTCGGTCGGCAGTCCAGCCAGGCCATCAGGCTCTCACCCGACGAAATCGTCGTCTCCGCGGAGCACGCAACGGTCTTTTTCCGGGACGGCGGCTTCTTCATTAGGGACGAGAAGAGTCGCAACGGCACGTTCGTCAACCGGGAGCGGATCACCGAGCGGGCCCTCGCAACGGGCGACGTGATCGAGTTCGGCCTGGGCGGCCCATCGGCCCAGTTCGTGGCCGGGGACGCCGACGAGCTAACTCCCACCCTCGATCTGTCAGATCCCAAGGCCCCGCAAAGGCTGTCGCAGGCAGCAAAGGCGCGAGCCTCGGAGCGCCCCAAGGAAACCGGCACCGGCTCACGGGGGTCCACCACCCGCGAGTTCATGGTGATGACCTACCAGCGCTCGTCCAGGCGGGCCAAGCGGACAACCGTCGCCCTGGCCGCTCTGACGGTGCTCGGCCTGGCAGCGGTCCTCGCATGGCAGCAGTGGAGCAAGAGGCAGCTCCAGGCGGCCCTGGGCGAGTTCGTCACCGCCCTCGAGGCGGAGCGCGGTTCCCGAACTGAGCTGGCAGATAACCTTGCGGATGTACAGACGCGCTACGACTCGCTGCTCGAGGAGGTCGAGCAACGCAACCGACGGGCGGGAAGCAGCGCTCAATTCCGCGAGACCTTCACGCGCACCTACAGCCGTGGGGTCGGTCTCATTGTTTTCTCCTACGGTTTTTCCGAGCCGGGCGGCACGCGCCTGCTGCGCTACCAGTTGGATGAGCAGGGGCAACCGGAGATGACGAGGACGCGGGACGGGCGACTCATCCCGCGGATCGATTTCGGTGGCTCGGGTCCGCCCCTTCAGCGACAGGGGTCCGCCACGGGCTTTCTGGTGGACACCACGGGATGGATCATCACCAACCGCCACGTTGCCGAGCCTTGGAAATCTCAGCAAGACATGCAGTTTCTGGAATCGCGCGGTATGGATGTGGAGCCCCGCTTCATCGTCCTCCAGGCCTTCTTCCCTCCAGGGGATCGGGCCTACTCTCTGGTCGTCCATGCCATTTCGCAGGACGCGGATGTGGCAATCGTGCGAAGCGTGACTCCGACGGTCAACGCTCCGGCGCTCCCGCTCGCCGGCGGCGATCTGCCGGTGGCGCCCGGTGAAGATCTCGTGTTCATCGGCTATCCGACGGGCGTGCACAACCTCCTCTTCCGTGTCGACTCCGCATCACGGGCCGACATCTTGAATCGAACCGGCGAGGATCCGATCCTCCTTGCCCGGGAGCTGGCCGAGCGACGGTTGATCCAGCCTCTCGTGACGATGGGAGGGGTGAGCGACACGACGACGACAGAGGTCATTCACACCGCGTCAACCACCGGGGGCGGCAGCGGAGGCCCCCTCATCGGTGCGGACGAGACCGTGGTGGCGGTCCACTACGCGGCAGTCCGTTCCCCGACGCCAGGGGACCCGTTCCAAACGCAAAGAGGCGCGCGGGTGGAGTTTGTGTGGAAGATTCTGCCGGAGGATGTGCGGCGGAGACTGGAGAGGTAGGCCCTCCCACTCCTCCCTTCCCCTGGGCGGACCGGGGAGGGGTGGCGGGGTACGGTCCGCCGGTCCGCCGGGGCGGGGAGGGGTTAGGGAAGGGGTCCGCCGGGTGGCGGATGGGAGTGGTGGTGGGGCCTAAAGGTACGGCGCAAACAGTCTCGCCACTCCGTCACGCAGTTGCACGGGTAGGCTCCGGGCGTCCACATCCGCTTTGGCCAGGCGCTGGGCTCTGCCCAACTTCTCCTCCACCAGTTGCTCGAGCGAACGCGCGAACCCAGCGTCGTAGCACTCCACACAGAACTCGAAGTTGAGTCGCAGGCTGCGCGGATCCCAGTTCGCCGACCCAACCAACCCCCACGCACCGTCCACGATCATGAGCTTCGAATGATCGAACGGCGGCGGCGTCAGGAAGACCCGGCATCCCCGCTGCAGCATCTGCCAGAGCTGCGCCGTCGACGCCCACCTTACAAAGGGCAGATTGCTTTTCTCGGGCAGCACGATGTCCACCTGCACGCCACGCATCGCGGCAACATTGAGTGAAGTGATCATCGCTTGGTTCGGCAAGAAGTACGGAGTGACGATCTGCACTCTTCGCTCCGCACGCGCCAGGGCGCCCAGCATCGTCCACTGGATCTTTTCCAGGTCCTGATCGGGACCGTCCGAGATGCCCCTGGCCGCGACGGATCCGATCTCACCGATGGACGGGAACCACTGTCCGCCCAGCAGGATCTCTCCAGTGCTGAACGCCCAGTCCTCGGCGAAGGCGTGCGCCAGGTGGGACACCACCGGACCCTCGATGCGAAAGTGGACATCCTGAACCGGCGCCCGAGGTTGTTCGGAGAGCATGTGATCCGTTCGGATGTTCATGCCGCCCGTGAAGCCAACCAGCCCGTCCGCCACGAGAATCTTGCGGTGGTTGCGGAGGTTCATGTACGGCATGCGCCACGGAAAAAACGAATGGAGGAATCGGCTCACCCGAAGGCCCCGCTCCCGCAAGACTCTCACCATTGATGGAAACGAGTAATGCGATCCCAGTCCATCGATGAGGACCCGTACCTCGACCCGGCGACGCACGGCGCGCTCGAGGGCGTTGGCAAAGCGTTGCCCCACGATATCGTTGTCGAAGATGTACGTGCTAAGCGCCACAGAGTGTTGCGCGGACTCGATCGCCTCGATCATCGCCGGAAATGCCGTATCTCCGTTCACGAGTGGAGTGAGGCGGTTGCCTTTGGTGAGTGGAACCTCGGTAACGCGATCCACCAGCTGGGCGATGGCCGTCAAATGCGCCGTTCCCTCCGGCAGCGTTTCCTTCAATTCATCGTGTCCCTGTGGGCGCTCACCCGTTGTCAGCGCCAGATCCAGACTCTCTCGCTGCAGTTCCGTAGCGCGGCGCCGGATTCGATTGATGCCCAGCAGCCCGTAGAACACAGGACCGAAGATGGGTACGAGCCAGATGAGGCCGACCCAGCTAACGGCCGCACGGGCATCGCGCTTGTGGCGGATCGCGTGGGCCGAAGCGATGACTGACAAGAGGATGGTGAGAGCACCGACGAGCAGGCGCCAGAACTCGATGAGGAGATCTGTCATGGAGCGGGAGTGCGGATAAACCGTCGCGACCGCGGCCGCAAGAGGACCTTCGCAGGCGGTGACGGCGTCTCGGGACAACTCATCTCACGCACCTGCCTCGACATCCTGCCCGCGGCCCCGGCGCCGACTCAATCCGCTACCACGGACCACTGGCGCCATTCCTCCTCTGCCGGGCCGATCGTGACATAGTTCTGATACCGCGTAAGGGGCATCCGGAGCAGAAGCGGCTCCTCCGCGAGCTTCTCCAGCCACTGGTCATCGGAAAGTTGCGCATGACGCAGGCCGAGGTCGTCGAGCCGTTGGGCTTCGCGGTTGATGAGATCTTGGGCCCCGAATTTCTGCGCAAACCGCCTCAGCTCTCCGAGAGACGGGGAGCGCACTTTGAAGTCTACGAATTGCGTCCGAACACGTCGCTCAGAAAAGAACCGAAGGGCCTTGCGGGTGTCGGCATTCTTCTTGACGCCAAAGATCTGGACGTCCATGACTCAGCTTCCGGCGGCCAGCGTCCGGCTGCCGGCTTGTCCGGGTTAGCGGCTGGGCGCCGGCGGCTGGCGGCTGGCAGCCAGTGCAAACGCCTGTGCGTGCCACGACTCCCCGGCAGCCACCTCCCAGCGTCCCTCGACCAGCTCGCCGATCTTGGTAAGCGTATTGTTGAAGACGGTAGTCTCGAGAGTCACGGCTCCCACCTCCACCAACTCGGCAAAGCGCTGCCGGGTAGCACGACGGATCTCGCCATCTTCCCGATATAGCACAGGCGAATTGTCGACAAGTGCGACTCCCATCTCATGCTCGAGCCCTTTCATCGTTCGCACGAGCGCATCAATGGAACAACCCGACACACCGGCAGCCTCTTCGTCGACACCCACGAACAAGAAACGGTCGTATCGAAAGTCGCGGGCCGCCATGAGAGGCGCCCCGTGCGCCTCCCAGGTTTCCAGAAAGCCGTCCACCTGCTCGAGCAGGCGGTCGCGCTCCGTGTCGTTCAGATCTCGCTCAGCGGCAAAGATCCAGAGCCGGGCCGTGGGCGGTAAGGCCGCAAAGTCAACGACAGGCATCTCGAGTCTCCCTTCTCAGTTCCAGCTACTCGCCCGCACACCGAACGGGACCGTCTCGTCGCGGAAGGCAAGGGCGAGCCCCGGCCATAACATACACAATTCCCAGACCCCACCAAAGGCGTCCGGAATACAGCCCCGATCTCACGTGAAGTCAGCTGTCCGACGCGATATATTGGCCCGGTTCCCGGGCACCGGCATCCCCGCGCCCCCAGGCACGGCCCGCGCGGGCGCCAAGCAGGTGGAACCGGGCCAGAAAGGTGCTCACCTCATGTCAGATGAACTCGCCACCAAAGTCGCCATCGTCACGGGAGCATCCAGCGGCATCGGTGAGGCGACCGGCAGGGCACTCGCCCGGGCAGGTGCCAAGGTCGTTCTGACGGCCCGCCGCGGTGAGCGGCTGGACGCCCTGGCCGCGGACATCCACACGGCGGGCGGCGAGGCGCTGGCCCTGCCTGCCGACATCGCCAACCGCGATGCCGTGAGGACTGTGGTCGACACCACGGTAGACACCTACGGCCGCGTCGATATCCTCGTCAACAACGCCGGTATCATGCCGCTGTCCCCGATGAGCAAGTGTCAGGTGGACGAGTGGGATCGCATGATCGACGTCAACATCAAGGGATTGCTGTACGGGGTGGCGGCGGTGCTGCCCGCTATGCTGGCTCAGGGAACCGGCCACATCGTGAACGTCTCTTCGGTGGCCGGCCGCCGACCGTTTCCCGGCGGCACGGTGTACGCCGCCACCAAGTTCGCCGTCCGCTGCATCTCTGCCGGGCTCCGATTGGAACTCTCACCCACCGACAAGATCCGCGTGACGGACATCGCACCCGGTGTCGTGGAGACGGAGTTACAGGATAGCATCGCCGACACGGAGGTCCGTGAACGATTTCAAACGAATTGGGCCGACAAAACACCGCTCACGCCCGACGACGTCGCTCGGGCGGTTTTGTACGTGGTCACGCAAGCAGACCGGGTGAACGTGAATGAGATCCTCGTGCGCCCGACGGATCAGCCCACATAGGGGGAGTGGAGAGGAGGGAGGAGTTTCGAACACGCCTCGAGTTTGCCCTTTGAGACTCCCCGCTCCGTCCACCTCCCTCCTCCCCCTCAACATCGATAATGAGGTAAGACCCCATGCGCACAACGAATCTCCCCATCGCCTTCGCCTTATCGCTGGTACTCTTCCCGTCATCAGCGGCGGAGGCGCAAGACGGTCGCTCTCTCGAGGACGCCTTACGCCACCAAGAAATCCAAGACGCCCTCCGGTTCGTCGACGATGCAACTGCGACCACCGCGGAATTCCTTCGACAAATCGCAGCCATCGTGTCCCCATCGGGACATGAGCACGAGCGCGCCCGGGCCGTGGCCGCACGGATGCGGGAGATCGGTCTCACCAATGTGGTCGTCGACGACACTCCCAACGCCATCGGCATCATTCCGGGACGGTCGGGAAGGGCGCTGGTTTTCGTATCCACCTTGGACGATCTCGCCACGGTCGCCGAACATCAACGGGCGGCTGGTCGTCCACCGAGGATTGCGGAAGGCAGGGTGATCGGGCCGGGGACGAACACCTCACTCACCACAGCCGCCATCCTCACGGGAGCGCACGCATTTCTGCAATCCGGTCTCACACCGGAGCACGACCTGGTCTTTGCGGCAGTCGCCCAGGAGGAGACCGGCTTGGTGGGCATGAAGAGGGTGTATGAATCCTATCGGGACCGGGCCGTCGCGTTCGTGGACGTCCTCGGGGACGGTCGCAGTATCAGCTACGGTGCCCTCGGGATCCATTGGTGGCGCGTCATCGCCAGGGGGCCGGCGGGGCACACGTTGCGCGGCGGGCTGCCAAACGTCAACAAAGGTATCGGTCGCGCGGTGGACCGGATTCTCGGAATGCCGCAGGCGGCACTCGACGATGACACGCGGACTCGCCTCAACGTGGCAATGCTCCAGAGCGGCGCCGTCTTCAATCACAAGCCCGACAGCGGTTGGTTTTCCCTGGACATTCGGTCGCTCAATCTGGAAACGATCGACACAATCGAAGAAGGGGTGCGAAACATTCTCGAGGGCGTGACGGAGGAAACCACGATCGAGTTCGAGATGGTCCCGTTTCAGCTCACACCCGGCGGTCAGATCGCCGGCGCCCGGGAGTCACGTCTCGTCACGACCGCCGCGGCGATCGCCGAGTACCTGGGCCACGAGTCCACGCTGGGCAACGCCGGTTCGTCGAACATGAACGTCGCCATCGGCGGGGGAACCCCTGCCATCGGCCTCGGCGGGGGGCGCGGCGGGGAACGAGCGCAGCCGGGCGAGTGGGCGGACATCGCCACCATGATGCGGACGGCGAAGCACGTCTTGTTGCTGGCGGCGACGATGGGGTACTGACCCCCCGCCCCGCGCCCTCCCCAACCGGGCGGGCCGGCCCTTCGAGACGGACGCCGCCTCCCTGAGGAGCCCTGCCCTTCGCCTGCGCTCAGGACAGGCGAAGCAGGGCGTCTCGAAGGGCGGCGTCCTCCTCAGGACATGGCGGACCGGAGGACCGTCCCCTCCCCACCCTTCCCCACCCCGGGGGGACTGGCGGACCGTGCCTCGCGCCACCACCCCGGCTGCCGCGGGATTCCCTGCCGCGTCCCTGAGGAGCGCTCTGAAGGAGCGCGTCTCGAAGGGCGGCGCACTGGCGGACCGTTCCCCACACACCGCACGGAGGGGGTGGGGGGGGAGGGAGAACACATCACGCAGAAGCCGCGACAATCCGCGTTTATCCGCGTTCATCTGCGGCCCATTCCCCACTCCCTACCACCCTAACCGGATGGACCGGCGGACCGTTAATATTGCGGTTACTGTGGACACTCCTCACGGCCTAGCGGTTTCACCGCACAACCTTCCAGCCAAGATGAACATCACCGACCAACTCTTCGACGCTGCAAAGCCCATCTGGGATGCCCAACTCAAGCACCCCTTCGTCGCCGGCATCGTGGACGGCACGCTGCCTGTGGATCGCTTCAAGCGCTGGGTCAGGCAGGATTACGTGTACCTCATCGAGTTTTCGAGGCTCCTTGCGTGGGCGGCGGCAAAGGCCGACCGCCTGGAGTCAATGTCCTGGTACGCAAAGATCCTCGACCTCACGCTCAACACCGAAATGGCGTTGCATCGGTCTTATGCGAAGCAGTTTGCGATTTCGGGGAAGGAACTCGATGCCGAGACGCTCTGGCCCACGAATCGCGCCTACACCGATTTTCTCATCCGCACCGCCGCCGACGGTGACATGGCCGACCTCGTTGCCGCACTGCTACCCTGCGCGTGGGGGTACGTGTACGTGGCCCAAGGGATGACGGCCCGGAATCCCTCTCCTGGCAATCCTTACGCGGCCTGGATCTCCCAATACACGTCAGAGGAATTCGTCGCGGTAGCCGAGTGGCTCAAAGCGGAGATGAACCGTCTCGCCGAAGGGTGCAGTGAGAAGAAGTGCGGTCGGCTCGTAGATCTCTTCGTTTTGTCGAGTCGCTACGAGTGGCAGTTCTGGGAGATGTGTTGGAAGGGCGAGGCTTGGAAACCGTAGGCGGCTGTCAGCGACCGGCTGGTGCAGGAGCCGTAGCGGACGCGCCTATGGCTCCTGCAAGAAGAACGAACGCAAAAAGAGTCTGGTGCGCAAGAAGCTTTTCTTCCGGTGTAGGGTTTTGTAGTCTATGTGCACGTATCTCATGTTGATGGAATGAACGGTTTCACCCATGATGATGAATCGATCGCCCCCAATGGGTCGCCACTCGAATCTTTCCCCCCGATTCTCACCTCTGTCGGCATCAATCAACGCTAGTACCTGTAGCTCTCCATCACGAGTGACTTCAAACTCCTCCACCAACCCGCGATATAATCGTGATTCGCCAGCTGGGTGCTTGACGAGTATGTCAGCATACGGCGCAATGAACCACCTTGGCAGCCCTGAACCTCTTCCCCGCAGACGGTAGTACCAACTGTTCTTCATTCTCAGGAGGTGCAAATGCGCGTCCAGTCGGGTAGCCCAAACCAGCCGTCGGAGTGCAACAGCCGACAAAAAGCACATCGCAAGGAGAGCCAGGTACACGACGGCGGCCTCGCTCCAAGTTTCTTCGAGCGTCGTGGCAATTGTGGAGACGGCTTCGCTGGACGTTGTGCCTGTCAAGAACCCCAGTAACGTCTCGAAACTCCATCCACCCTTGTATCGGTTGAACACGAGAAGCCCTACCGCGTCCAACGGCAAAGCTACGATTACATATTGGGCAAACTCAAGGACAGGAGAGATTCCGGCGAATCGTCTCGAGAACGCGCCTGAAAAGTAGCCATTCCAAAAAACAATCCCCGGAACGATTCCGAGGATTATCAACAGACCAGGAAGGGCGATGTTCACGCGAGGAGCCCTGCGCGAAGCAAACTAGGTTGAACTCACCTGTTCGATCTTCACTTCTTGGACGGCTTGGTCGTCCAGCTGCAGCTCGACGGTAACGGCCTTCTCCTCCGGAAGCTCCGCGTCAAGAACCTGACGGATCTTCTCGCGGACCTCGGGGTCACGGACCAATTTCTTTACCTCGGAGCTTAGAACGTCCACCTTACCTCCTAGTAGCGTTCGTTGCGCCACTATGTAATCTACCCGCTTCGTCAATCCCCTGCATCGCTGGCGCCGGGCCCGCCGTTTCTTTTCCCGCCGCCCGTCTGGCGGCTCTCACGGCAAAATGCCGACAGCGACTTTTCCGTCACTAAGTCATTTGTTAATAACAGCTTATCGCATCACCGCGCGGTGACGCGGTTCACATCCTTGGCCGCTGTGACTCACGGACAATGTTCCAGCTCCGACTTTATCTACCCCGGCCCTCCGAGGTGGTGGTGGCGGCCTGGGCCTTGGCCTCCTCCACCATCCGCGCGACGTCTTCCAAGAGCTGTTTGGCATCATAGATGATCCCGTCTTTGATCGTGTACTTGACGCCGCCCACTCGTTCGGCCTGTCCCGTCTCGTCGTTCAATCGCACCGCGCCCGTCCCATACAGCACTTTGATGTTCTGGAGGGGATTCTCCTCGATGACCACCAGATCGGCCAGGAGCCCTCCACGAACAACTCCGTATTGGATCGGTTGTCCCTTGGGTTCGAAGATCGCCTGCGCTCCGTGCATCGTGGCGCCTCGGATGACTTCCAGCGGGTGAAGACCGGCTTCGTGGAGCAGCTCCATCTCCTCGATGGTTGAGAAGCCGAAGAGATTGTAGATGAAACCTGCGTCGGAGCTGACCGTCACACGTCCACCCATGTCCTTGTAGTCATCCAGAAACGCCATCCACACGCGGTAGAACTCCTTCCACGCGATCTCATCCCACGACGTCCAGTCGTAGTAATAGGACCCGTGGTTCTCGCGACTCGGCTCGTAGTATTCCCAGAGCGACGGCAGAGTGTATTTCTCGTGCCAATCTGCGGTGCGAGCCCGCATGACATCTCGACTCGCCAGGTAGGCGGTCATGGTTGGGTCGAGGATGACGTTGAGCTCCAGGAGTTCTTGGAGCAGTGCGTTCCACTCATCGCTGCCCTGGGGGTGGATCAGATTCCACTGCCGCGCTACCTGCCCAAACCGGTGCTGTTCGTTGTTGTAGTTCATGTCCACCGGCCACGGCTGCACGTCGTGATCCCGGTACAGAGCCTCGAAGAGACCGTAGTAGTGTGTAACCGTTCCAAGGCCGAGGCGCGCGGCGTCAATGGCGTTCATCTGCGCGACACCGGTTTGTGCGAGGTGCGCCGTCGATCCGAGTCCGTGCGTCTTCGCCTCGTCCAGTAGGGCCGCCATGATCTCGGGCGGGTGCGCGACGAGCTTCAGGCCGTCGACACCTTTGCCGGCGGCGTACCGCACCCATTCACGTGCGTCTTCCGGAGTCCGAATCGGACCACCCTCCCAGTCGTCCCCGGTCCCGGGGCGATGGTAGGCCACCATACGCGGCGCCACGATCTCATTGCGCGCGCTCCGTGCCCTCTCACTGAGAGTCCAATCCATCGGGCCAGCGGGCACCCCGCGGACCGTGGTGATACCGTGACCCATCCACAGCTTGTAGACGTACTCGGCTTCCGGCGCTTTGGGCACGCCACCCGTGTGGACGTGGAGATCTACGAAACCGGGGAGGACGTACATGCCGTGTGCATCGATCTCTCTCGTGGCGTCCCCGGGTCGGCCCTCCTCATTGATGGGCACACCGGGGACCCCCACACCCACTATTCGTTCAATCCTGTTACCCTCGATGACGATGTCCGCCGGACCACGGGGCGGCGCACCCGTACCGTCGATCACGAAAACCCCTCGAATGATCAACCGCTCGAACGGACCCTCGCCTTCACCCGGTACTCGGTCTGGTGCGGGAAGCACTTGTCGCTGCTGGCCGTGGGCCGTTGTGCGTGACGTCGGCACGAGAAGCAACGCCAACGATACAACGGCAATGCTCTTCGCAATACTCACGGTGTTCCTCCGGGAATGGATGTGGTCCGGGGAGGAGGGAGTGGGCGAAGCGCGATCCTGTACGAGGCGTCACCCAGTGATTGCCTACCGCTCCCCCCCTACTCCCTACTCGCTATCTCAAAGAACCGGCTGAGCTCGTCTTCCGTGGTAAAGACATTCGGTGACAGCCGCGAATGGTCGAGCTGCTGCGTCTTGAACGCCCGGAAGACAAACCCATGGTTGCGATACATCTCCTCGAACAGGTCGGTGCTTTGCTACGTCGACGAGGTGTAATCGGAGAGGGCGAGTTGGCTCAGCCCTTCCCCAAACATCTTTCGTGCCGCCAGGAGACTTCCGAGCGCCGGCGCGCCGATGATCCCGGTGGCTAATTGCCTGACGAACCGTTGCCTTCCCGTGCGAGCGCTGTTCATTGAGAATCTCCCGTTTTGCACGCCCCCTCCCCCCCCACACCCTACACCCTAACCCCTCATTCCTAAGCCCCAAGCCCCCCCCCCACTGCCTGCCCCTTCTCCCTTCTCACTTCTCCCTTCTCCCTTTCGTCCCCAACCAGCTCTCCCGAAACCGCCGCATCTCGTCCGTCACTGCCATCCCAGCCTCCTCGTACGTCAGCACCTCCAGGTGCGGATTCTCGATCAGACGGAGCGTCGCAGTTTTGGTCTGGCCACGCTGCTCGTACACAACCTCCATGTCATCGCCAGGAACGTGTTTCAGGTATGCCGTTCGGAACTCGTCCACGCTGGCCACTGGTGTCCCATCCACTGAAATGAAACGATCGCCCCGATCCAGCCCCGCATCATAGGCAGGCCGGCCGATCGTAGTTCCGGCACTTATGAACACGCCGGTCGAATCCTCGTTGAGGTTGACGCCCACGTACGGCACGCCAGGGCTCGCCTTGCGGAGCACAAAGCCCGCGTTAGCGAGCAAACCCTCATAGTCGGGCACCTCACGACCCCTGATGAACCTCCCGAAGAACTCCTCGGCGAATGCTCTATTGCCGGTGAATTCCGCAAGCGTTTGCTCGAGATCGTCCACTGTGTACGGGATCTCCGTCTTGCCGTATTTCCGCCACATTGAGCGCATGAAACCGTCGAGCGTGCGATCGAATTGGCTCCGAAGCGTAAGATCCAGGTTTAGGCCGATCACCGAGCCCCAGGTATAGTAAGAAATGAATGTGTTTGCCCGGTTGGTCGGATCGACCGACCGTGCAGCATCCACGAAGGGGGCTTGCATGCTCATCTCGACGGCGCTGAAGAACCGGCGCGCCGGTGAAGTGATGACGAAATCGAGACCGCCGGAGAGGCCGCGGGCATATTCATCGAGCGTTCTCAGGCCGGCCCGTTTGAGTAAGACTGACGTGTAGTAGCTGGTGAACCCTTCGGCAAACCACAGCTCTCCCGACATATTCGCCCGCTCGTAATCGAAGGGCTCGAGAGACCGCGGCCGGATTCGCTCCACATTCCACGCGTGGAAGAATTCGTGGGAGACCGTGCTGACGAGGCCTGCGGCACGGGTGCGCAGGGAACTGGTGCTCGCGAGAATCGTCGAGTTCCGGTGCTCCATCCCGTCACCGGAGACGTACGGCAGGTAATCGGCGATGAAGGTGTATGTGTCAAACTCGAAGGCCGGCGGCTCACTGAAGACGGCGATCTCTTCATCCACCACCTTCTTCGCCATCTCTACAAATGCATCCACTTCGGCTTCGGTGCCGTCATGGTGAACCGCCATCCGCATCGTATAGGCACGGCCGTTGGAAGCCACCTCCCACGTCCGCATGGTGTGATCGCTCAATTCCGTCGGACTGTCCAGGAAATACTGCAGATGGGGGGCAGTATACGTCATCGGATCGTCCGTCGGTCCGAGTTGGCTGGCCACTTTCCAGCCGGACGCCGCCGGGGGCCTGAACGTGATCCTGATCGGCCGATTGTGCAGTCCCCGCGCCCAGATGAACGTGGCGGGCATGTTCAGATGCGCGTGCGTTTCGTCGATGCCCGAATACGTGCCACCGGCCCGGTCGGCGAACAGCGTGTAGCTCACCGTGACGCTTCCGTCGTGTCGAGCCACGTCCCATTGGTAGGGATCGGGTCGTGTGATCTCGAGCGGCTGCCCCCGACTGTTCACGGCATGCACGTTGTACACATTCTTGCCGAACTCGTGCACCGCATACCTCCCAGGCGACGACCTGCTCATCCGCAGCTCGAGCGGCCCGTCCGGAAGTTCGGAAAATGTCACGGAGATCTCCGCCTCATGGTGCACCGCATTGGGAAAGGCAGCGTTATAGGTGATCTGGGCGCTCAGAGAGGTAGCAGCGCAGGCGACGAGTAGGCCGAGTGGAAGAGTGATTCTCATCGTCTCTCATGTTTAGCAGGTGAGGGGCCGGATGACGGTCTTCTCGAAAGCTGAGGGAAGTTACATCCCGGGTCCGGGTTGGGCGAGAGCCCGGGGGGAGGGACCGCGCATGTTCGCACTTTGTCGGACGGAGTTCACGTGCGCGGTGCTGGAGTTTGCTCTCCCTCTCCCCTCGGGGGAGCGGGCCGGGGTGACAATGGGAGCGTCAGGGATTACCGCGTCCCCAAGCAGCCTTGCGCTTTGCACTGCCAACGACCGCCCCGCGTGTTCGCACTTTGTCGGACGGAGTTCACGTGCGCGGTGCTGGAGTTTGCTCTCCCTCTCCCCTCGGGGGAGAGGGCCGGGGTGACAACGGGAGCGTCAGGGATTACCGCGTCCCTGAGGAGCCTTGCGAAGCAAGGCGTCTCGAAGGGCGCGGCCCTCAGGGACGCGGTAAGTCCTCAGCGACTGGACAGCTTTCCATGACGATATCCGCCAAAACTCAATCTCGCGCTTAGCCCTGAGACCACATAGCCAAAATTACACGAGCATGAACTCCATTTTATCGGTCCCAGCTTTCGGACCCCTGTCACGCCAGCTAGCTTTTGTCCGACACCCTCAACACCCAACTGGGCTGCTGTTGCCAGCCATTAAAAGAAGGAAGGATTGAGGACGATGCGTCCCCTAACTTCGATTCGAACAGCCCTCGCTCTCATATCGCTCGCGCCATGCCTGCTGCCCGGCGCGGCTCTCAACGCTCAAGCTCTCACGGGAAGTACTCTCGACGGCCTGGCGCTGCGCGAGATCGGGCCAGTCATCATGAGTGGTCGGGTCGTGGACCTCGCGGTCGTCGAGACCAATCCCTACACGTTCTATGTGGCATCCGCCACCGGCGGCGTGTGGAAGACCACCAACGGCGGTGTCACGTTCACCCCAGTCTTTCATCGTGAGGCGACCCACTCCGTGGGCGATGTCGTCGTGCATCAGACGGATACGAACATCGTGTGGGTGGGGACCGGCGAGCGAGCAAACCGTCAGAGCTCGTCCTGGGGCGACGGCGTGTACAAGTCCACCGACGGTGGCACGACGTGGAGGAACATGGGGCTCAGGGACAGCCACCACATCGGACGCATCGTGCTTCATCCACGGGACCCGAACGTCGTATTTGTGGCGGCCATGGGGCACCTGTGGGGTCCCAACGAGGAACGCGGCCTCTACACGTCCCAGAACGGTGGCGAGACGTGGACTCGCGTGTTGCACGTCGATGAGAATACGGGAGTCGTCGACGTCGCCATCGATCCTTCGGACCCCATGGTGATGTACGCTGCCACGTATCAGCGCCGCCGCCGCCCCTACGGTTTCCACGGCGGCGGGCCGGGAAGCGGCCTGTACAAATCCACCGACGGCGGCCAGGCCTGGCGGGAGCTCACCAACGGACTTCCCGAAGGCAACATCGGCCGGATAGGCATCTCCATTTACCGCAGTGACCCGCGCATTGTGTACATCTCTGTCGAACAGGGCTGGCGCTACAACGCGTCCACCGCGTACGGCGAGCGACGGGCCGGCGTCCACCGCTCCGAGGACAAAGGAGAGACCTGGGAGCACATGAGCGATTGGAACCCGCGTCCCATGTACGCCAGCCAACCCCTCGTCGATCCGAGTGACGACCAGCGTATCTACATGGAGAACTCGTTCAGCTTTTCGGACGACGGCGGTAGGACATTCCAGCGAGCGAGGCAGAGTCTCCACGGCGACGACCGGATCCTCTGGGTCAATCCCAATGACTCCCGCCACGTCATCAAGGGCGACGACGGCGGACTCGGCATCTCGTATGACCGAGCCGTGACCTGGCTCTATATGAGACACCTGCCCATTAGCCAGTACTATCGGGTATCAGTGGATATGCGCAAGCCATATTGGGTCTATGGCGGGCTGCAGGACAACGGCAGCTGGGCGGGCCCGAGCGCCACCTACAGGGCCGAGGGCATTCTCTTCGACGACTGGTTCCGCACGGGCGGGGGCGACGGATTCTTGAACCTCGTGGACACCACGGACAACCGGACGTTGTATACCGAATCGCAGTACCTCGGGCTTTCACGCTTCGACCTCGTGACCCACACCCGGAAAACGATTCGGCCCGACAACCCGAGGGGCTTCATCGGCCCGCGACGGAACTGGGACGCGTGGGGACCGGGTACGCCTGAGCCCGAACTGGGCAATGCCATGGCCCCCGGGAACTGGGATGGGCCGTTCATCATCTCGCCACACGACAACAACACGCTCTACGCGGGTCTCAACCAGCTGTGGAAGAGCACCAACCGTGGTGATAGCTGGACCTCGCTCGGCGATCTCACCACCGGCGTCAATCGCCGGGAGCTGTTGATCATGGGCCAGCGCCCCCACGACTCCACCCTGTCACTCGACGACGGCATCCCGTACTACCCGACACTGACGGCGGTCGCCGAATCGCCGCTGCGCCGGGGCCTGCTCTACACCGGCACGGACGACGGCAACCTGCAAGTGTCCAGGGACGACGGGGGCCACTGGACCAACGTCGTGGACCGGCTGCCCGGCTTGCCCGAGTCCACATGGATCAACGGCATCGAGGCGTCGCGCCACGCCGAGGGAACGGTGTACGTCACCATCAACAACTACCGGAACGACGACTACGCCAACTACCTCTACAGATCCACGGATTATGGTGAGAGCTGGACGTCTCTCGTCGCCGACCTTCCACCGAACCGAGTGCTCCGCACCTTGCGGGAGGACCTGCGCAACCCGACCGTCCTGTACCTTGGCACCGAGTTCGGCCTCTTCTACAGCAATGACGGAGGCAGTCATTGGGTCGAGCTCAAGAGCAACCTGCCCACGGTCGCCGTCAACGATCTCGTCATTCACCCGCGGGACAACGATCTCGTCTTGGGCACCCACGGTCGCGGCCTTTGGTTCCTCGACAACATCAACGCGTTGCAGGAGCTCACACCCGAGGTGCTCGCCGCGGACGCACATCTCTTCACCGTCGAACCCGCTGAGATGATCCGCTACGCCGGCGAAAAAGGCCACACGGGCGATATGATCTTCCACGGGGAGAATCCGCCGGCTGGCGCGATCATCGATTACTACCTGCGACAGGACCGGGATTCCGGCGAGGTCGCTGTGACGATCCACGACGCCGCCGGCAACCAGATCAACCAACTCGACCCCGAAACCAGCGCCGGCACACATCGCGTCGTCTGGAACCTCCGCCACCCGAATCTCTCTGAGGGCGGCGGCGGCGGCTTCTTCGGAGGACCGGTTCGTGGCCCGTGGGTTCTCCCTGGCCAATACACCGCTCGGTTGAGTGTGGGAGGCCGGCAACACGAACAGACCATCACGGTCCGCGACGATCCACGGATCGACATCAGCGACGTCGAACGGCGTGAGTGGCACGAGACGGTGGTTGCGCTTGCCGAAACGATCCGCTCCTACTCACCAACGGTCGATGCCGTTTCGGATATCAAGGAACGGCTGGACGGCATGACCGATGCAGAGAAGAGGCGGTACCGCAGCCTCGCTGCAGCAATCGAAGAGACGGAGCCACTCGCAACGGAACTCAGGCGGCGGTTGCGTTCCGTATATTCGCAGATCAACGGCTGGCCCGGAGCACCCACCGCCGACCAGCAGTCCCAAATTCGGTACTTCCAGGATTGGCTGGGCAGACTGGAGCCGCGTCTGCAAAACCTGATCGAGGACGGGAAGGAGCTCAGATAGGGGAGAAGTGAGAGAGGGAGGGGCGCAGCATACTGCGCCCCTACATTTGGCGCCCCTCCCTCTCACCTCTCACTATTCTCTCATACAGCACGGGATCTGTCGCTCCCTCGGTTCCAATGGTCAGAATCCGAGAGGATGGGTCGATCCCGAGGGTGGCCCGCGCGTTCTCGTCACGACAAACGACGAGTGCCGCGGCCAGACCTGCGACACCGGATTCGCCGGCGGTCACGACCTGATCGCCGAAGGGTGCCCGGGCAAGCAGCTGCATTGTTGCGATCGCTGCCTCATCTGGAATGGTCATGCAGAAGTCGGCGCCTCGCTCAAGCACTGTCCACGCATACCGTGATACCTCCCCTGCAGCGAGCCCCGCCATGATCGTGTCCAACTCGCCACCGACGGATACCCACCGGCCGGCGTCAATGCTCTGATAGACGCAATCGGCATTCTCCGCCTCCACAACCACCAAGATCGGCCGATCGAGACCCCACCGATCGCTGCCGTATTCCGCCAACGCCGCGGCGAGTCCACCGACACCGGCCTGCACGAACACATGTGTCGGCGTTCGACTGGCGCCGAGCTGACCGATGATCTCCTGCATCAGAGTGGAGTAGCCCACCATGACATCCCGTGCAATGTCAGGGGAGCTCGCGTTCGTCGTCTCGGAGACCACGAACCAACCCGACCTTGCGGCCTGCGCAGCAGCCGTCTGAACTGCCTCGTCGTGATTGCCGTTTGTCCGCACGACTTCCGCGCCAAAGGAGGCAATGGCCTCCTCTCGCCAAGGGCTGACGTGCGACGCCAAAAACACGACGGCGCGACAGCCGAACGCCTTGGCGGCCCAGGCCACTGCACGACCGTGGTTCCCGTCCGTCGCACAGGTCACGGTGACGTGAGACAGCAATTCACGGTGACGTCCCGAAAGGAGTTCTCGAGACGTGACGTTAGGCGCACCCGTCTTTCGGCAGACTTCCCGTGCGAGAATACGCGAGACGGCATAAGCGCCCCCGAGGGGCTTGAAGCTCTCGACGCCGAGCCGTTTTCCCTCGTCCTTATACCACAGCTCACCAACGCCTACCGCGTCGCACAGGCCCACTAATTCCACCAGGGGCGTGGGTGTGTAGTCAGGCCATGTCTGGATTTCCTGGAGCGCCGCCTGCGTGTCCTTGGTCGTTAGATAGGCCTCGACGGCGGGGGACCCGCGCTTCGCTCTGGGGTTGCGGAGAAGGCGGAACGGGGAGTTGGGAAGGTTGTAGGGGCGATGCATGCATCGCCCCTACAACTTCCTCGGGGCCGACGCCACGGGAAACTCTCCTGTGGGAAATCCGCGGGTGAGCCGGCCGGCCAACAACTCCGCCACCGGCCGAGTGATTTCAAGCCGGGCAAAAACGATTCGCAGCACCGCCATGATCGGCGCGGCCAAGAGCATGCCGACGACTCCCCACAGCAACCCCCAGAAGATGAGCCCCATGATGATCGTCACCGGATGAAGGTCCAAGCCTTCCCCCATCACCATCGGCTCGATGAAATTTCCGATGGTCACCTGCACCGCTCCGGGAACGAGAATCACCGCGGCGATCATCATGGGGTTGTCGAACTGGATCAAGGCGACCGGCAAGGGAAGCAGCGTCGCAATGATCGAGCCCACTGAGGGAATGAAGTTGAGCAAGAACGCCATCATGCCGAAGACCAGCGACAACTCCAAGCCGAACATCGCGAGAATAATGCCCACCAAGAGGCCCGTCGTGGCCGACAGGACGAACTTGATGACAATGTAGCTCCGGACCTTAGTATCGATCTCGGCGTAGAGACCCGTGCGGAGCTGGTTTGGGTGACGGCCCATCAGGAGGTAGATCACGAAGATGAGCACTAGCGCCGCGTTCGTCACGAGACCGAACGCCGTACCCGCCGCGCGGCCCGCCCATGACACCAACGGGAGTTGTCTGAGCGTTTGGATGATGTCCCGTTGCCCCAGGTCAATCTCAAATCGATCCAGAATGGCAAACGCACGTTCCGCCAACGCGATGATCCGTTCCCGGTAGAGCTCGATGTTGTCGATCAACCCCTTCGTGGACGTCGTGATCAACAGGGCGAGCAGCCCGAGCAACACCATCACCACCAACAGCGCCAGGGCCACCGCACCAATCCGCGGAACCCTCCAACGCACACGAAGAAAGTCTACGATTGGTGACACGAGGTATGAGATGAAAATCGCGAGCACGAACGGTACCATCACCGGTCGCGTGTACCACAGCGCACCAGCGACGGCCACCGCCGCCAACACCATCAGTGAAACCGTGATGTACCACTGTTCGCTGCGGCCGGTCGGCGAAAGCTCTCTCTCTGCCCGATGGGGATTGCCGCCGTCTCCAACGGCATCGGTGTCGTTCACCCTACCCCCGCGTTGAAGGGATCAATGTGACAATGCCAAATCGATCGCCACTGGCACGTGCCGTGCACCGCCCCAATCAAGGGCCGCCCCCCGGCAAGGGACGTTGCACGATCAGATAGTCTTCAATCACTCGACCGCCTATCAAGTGTTCCTGGATGATCCGCTCGAGCACCGGCGGATCGCACCCTCCGTACCACGCACCTTCGGGGTAGACCACGGCAACGGGCCCACCCTCGCAGACACGCAGGCAGTTGGCTTTCGTCCGATAGACCCCACCCTGCTCAGAAAGTCCAAGGGCTTTGAGGCGTGTCTTGAGGTACTTCCAGGCCTCCAGAGACCGCTCCCTTTCGCAACACTTGGGCTCCGTCTGATCACAGCAAAGAAAGATGTGTCGCCGAACCGAGGGGATCCCCATTGCCGTTGCTCTTCGACGCTGGCGCTCGGCGAGGGAATCGCCACCCTGC
>JBDHFY010000038.1:0-19635 GCA_039590195.1 Gemmatimonadota bacterium
CACATACGTGAACGCCAACATCGGCTGGGATTACTGGATCAACGAGGGCAACCCGCTGCCGGGAGAAACGGTTGAGTTGTTGCGAAAGCACAAACTCGGGCTCTTTGGCGCCATTACGTCGAAGCCTAAGGCGCAGGCAGCGGCTGAGCTTCGCCCCGATCTCCGCGACAAGGGATATTCTTACTTCAGCCCTATCGTTGGGATGCGCCAGATGTTCAATCTGGATGTCTGCATCCGACCGTGTCGCTCCTTCCCAGGCAACCCTCTGAACTTCATCCGTCAGGCATCGAGTGGTGGTTTCGAGGAACCCAAGGTCGACACGGTGATCTTCCGCCAGAATACCGAAGGTCTGTATTGCGGTATCGAGTGGACGGACCCTCCGACGCAGGTGCGCGAGGCCCTGGCGACTCATCCCAAACACAAAGCGTTCGAGGGCGTCACCAATGAAGACATCGCCATCTCCGTACGCATGTTCACGCGGAAGGGCTGCCGACGCATTGTCGAGGCTGCGTTCGCCTACGCGAAGAAGCACGGCTATCCGTCCGTCACGGTCTGTGAGAAGCCCAATGTGTTACGTGAGACATCCGGCATGATGGAGGAAGCGGCACGCCAGGCACATGAGCACTACCCGGACATCGAGCTGAAGTCCACCAACATCGACGCCCAGATGATGTGGCTCACCAAGAACCCTGAAGCGTACGGGGTGATCGTGGCTGGGAATCTGTTCGGCGACATCATCTCGGACGCCTTTGCGGGACTGGTTGGTGGGCTCGGTTTTGCGTGTTCGGGAAACATGGGTGACGAGGTGGCGGTTTTCGAGCCCACACACGGTTCGGCACCCAAGTACGCCGAGCTCGACCCACCCATTGTGAACCCGATTGCGATGATCCTGAGCAGCGCCATGCTGCTGGATCACGTCGGCGACAGCAGGAACGCCAAGCACGTGCGCGACGCCGTGTCCGCGGTCGTCCTCGAAGGGACCGTTCGTCCCTACGACATGATGCGACTCCCGGGTGGACCCGACGCCGTCGCCAACGGCGCGGCAACCACCACGCAGGTAACTGACGCGATCATCAGCAAGCTCCACTGAGGGGAGTTCGGTTATGCCCCGCAAGGCCGGAACGAACACCAACGGACGGGGCGAGGCGGGCCGCAAGGGAGAGGACGTTCGCTCCGATCTGCACGTCTCGATAACGGTTGGGCAAGCCCGCGGGCTCGATGTGGCCCTGACGTCCAAGGTCGCCAGCGCGTATGGGGCCGCCATTCGTGAGGCGGCGGAGCAAATCCTTGCGGCCCTCGGCATCGAGCACGCCCACGTCGAGATCGAGGACCAGGGCGCCCTTCCGTTCGTCGTGGCTGCGCGAATCGAGGCGGCGGCGCGCCGGACCGGCGCTGTGGTCGGAGGAGATGCGCGGCCGGAACGCACCATCACTCCACCCGGGCCCACCACGAAGGATCACCTCAGGCGCTCGCGTCTCTATCTGCCCGGCGACGAACCGAAGTTCATGATCAACGCCGGACTGCACCATCCCGACGCCGTCATCCTGGATCTCGAGGACTCGGTTCATCCGTCAGAGAAAGACGCGGCGCGGCTCGTCGTGCGGAACGCTCTGCGATGCGTCGACTTCTTCGGCGCCGAGCGCATGGTGCGGATCAATCAACTCCCCCTCGGTCTCGAGGACCTGGATGAGGTGATTCCGGAAGCGCCCAACGTCATCCTCATTCCCAAGGTGGAACGGCCGGAGCAAGTTCGCGAAGTCGAGCAACGGGTCCGCAGCATCAGAGGGGATGTCAAGCAAAGCGACGAGCCGATCTGGCTCATGCCGATCCTCGAGTCGGCGCTTGGCGTGGAGCACGCCTTCGCCATCGCCAGCGCCAGCGACACGGTCGTAGCGATCACCATCGGTCTCGAGGACTACACCGCGGATCTCGGCGTGCCAAGGACCAAGCAGGGCTCCGAAGCTTTGTATGCTCGCATGCGGCTCGTGAACGCGGCTCGGGCCGCCGGCGTTCAGGCCAGCGACTCCGTGTACAGTGACGTGGGTGACATCGAAGGCCTCAGCGCCTGGGGCATCGGGTCGCGGGCCATGGGATTCGATGGGATGGGCTGCCTGCATCCCAGGCAGATCCAGCCCATCCACGAGGCCTTCGCACCGACCCAGCGCGAGATTGACAGGGCCCTCAAGATCGTCGCCGCCTTCGAGGAAGCGGAGGCCAAGGGACTCGGCGTCGTGAGCTTGGGGACCCGGATGGTGGATCCTCCCGTCGTGCTGCGCGCTCAGCGACTGGTCGACATGGCTCGCAGAATCGGACTGCTCGAACGGGACCCTGCACCCGGGGATGGAGTTTCCTAGTGCCGTTCCAACTTGCCTCCCCTTCAGCGTACGTAAGTGTAGTGCATCCTTCTCCCCGCAGTTCGGCGGGACAAGTTGGAACGGCACTAGCGGAGGATCGATGAGCGGCAAGACGAATTTCCTGGTCAACGCGGTGGGACGGCGAGTGCCCAAGGTCGTGAACGGCAAAGAACAAGTACCGTTCCAGGGGGCCTTCGCCTATACGCCACACGGGAACACGTACGGGTCGCCCATTCGGTCTTCGCGAGACTACCCACCGGATGGGGACAAACGAGTCCCGGACCTGGAGACGGCCTTGAGGCGCTGCGGCCTCGAGGACGGGATGGTCATCTCCACACATCATCACCTGCGAAACGGGGACAGAGTGTCTGTCATGGCGCTCACCGCCGCGAAGGAACTCGGGGCCACAGATCTCATGTGGTTTCCCAGCGCCTCGTTCCCGTGTCACGAACCGGTGATCGACCTCATGGATGAAGGGGTGGTGCACCACATCGAGGGCAGCATGAACGGTCCCCTCGGGGAATACTGCTCGCAGGCGAAGATGCGCGGCCTCGGAGTGCTGCGATCCCATGGAGGGCGCTGGCAAGCGATTCAGGACGGCGAAGTCAAGATCGACATCGCCGTGATCGCCGCGCCCACCGCCGACGCTTTCGGCAACGCCGATGGATCCCACGGACCATCCGCCTGCGGGTCGCTCGGCTTCGCCCTGGCAGACTCCATATATGCCGACCACGTCATCGTCGTGACCGACAACCTCGTCCCCTTCCCGTGCATCCCCCATCAGATACAGGGGAACAACGTCGACTACGTGGTGGAAGTCGACTCCATCGGCGATCCGTCGCTGATCGTCTCAGGCACCACGCAAATCACGAAAAGTCCGGATCGCATCCTCATCGCGGAGTATGTCGCCCGGTTCATTCGGGATACCGGCATCATGCGAGACGGCTTCTCTTTCCAGGCCGGAGCCGGAGGCATCGCCCTCGCCTTCGTGGGATTCCTCAAGGACATGATGCACGCGGCAGGCGTGAAGGCGCGCTTTGTTCGGGGAGGCTCCACCAAATACCTCGTGGATCTTCTCCAGGAAGGCCTCACCGACTACATCCTCGATGGCCAGACCTTCGACCTGGCCGGCGTGGAATCGATCGCCAGCAATCCACGCCACGTCGCAACCTCTCCGTTCACCTCTTACAACTTCCACGGGAAGGGCAACTACGCCACGATGGTGGACGCCGTGGTCCTCGGCGCCACAGAGGTGGACGTGAACTTCAACGCCAACGTGGTCACACACTCGGACGGCATCCTGCTCCACGGAATGGGAGGGTGGCAGAACTGTCTATTCTCGCGCTGCACCATTCTCGCGATCCCGGCGTTCCGCGATCGTATCCCGGTGATCGTGGACGAAGTGACCACCATGACCGGCCCCGGCGAGCTGATCGACGTGGTCGTGACCGAGCGGGGAATCGCCGTCAACCCGCGCCGCCAGGATTTGCTGGACAGCCTTCAGGGGTCAGGCCTACCCATCCGGCCCATCGCCGACATACAGGCCGAAGTCGAGAGGATCATGGGGGGGAAACCTCAGAAGCCGCACTTCAGCGACCGGCCCGTGGCGGTCGTGAAGTGGCCCGACGGCACCCTCCTCGACACAGTGTGGCAGGTGGGGTAGGCCTCCCCGCCCCACCCACCACGCCAGGGCTTAGGGCTTCACCACCCCACCACTCTCCCCACAAGCGTGTCCCCACCTCCTCACCCCCCACCCAAGGGCTTCGTCCGCTCCGCCCCCCAACGCGCGTCTCGACTTCATCCACATAGGGCGGTTAGACGTACACCTCGCTGCCCTACCGCCTCTACCGCCTCTACTGCCCCTGCTACTTAACCAGCCTACGCCCTAGGACCTGGGGGAGGAAGCGGGGTGAAGGGAAGCCCTAAGCCCTGAGGTAGGGGGACGGGAGGATGGGCAACAAAAAGAAACGCCCGGCCTGGGAGATACAAGCTCGGGCGTTCGGCCCTTCTGGGCTAACGGAGGCGATTCCGCCTCATCGCACCCGCGGCGCAGCCGGACCCAATAACCGCGAGCAAGGGGAAAATCAACGGCCGCTGCGTATGGCCACCGGCGTCGTTGTGACCACAATCTCCGGCGCGAGTGCAACGCTATTATGCGGCTCGGATCATGAAATCAATATGTAGACTTAGTGAATGCGCCTTAAGGAGGCCTGCAGGGGGCAGATCTTTGGGTGATCCCGCTACTCGAGACAGAAAGGGCGCCCGGTCTGGGGTTACGACCAGGGCGCCCGAGCCCCCTTTGGGGCCTCTTGTCGGCGGGTTGACCGCCGTATCATGCACCCACCACTGCAGCCAGATCGTCTGGAGCTGCGGGGCGCGACCACGATCCACGAGCTTCCCCAATAACCCGTTCTGTCACACCTCTCCCGTAGGTACGTTTTCAAGGTGCGAAACGGACTATGAAGGAACTATGTAGCGAACATGAACGAGATCTTAGCGCGCCGTCATCAAGGTTGAATCCAGCTCCCCAAAAAAAAGGACGCCCGGCCTGAACGATCCAGCCTCGGGCGCCCTGTCCCATCGGGACTTAGCCGTCGGGATCTCACCCCAACGGGTTTCACCCACAAAGGTGCCGAACCCGGGGACTCCCGGTATCCGAGTCCTGTCAGCAACTAGGTGTGGTCGCGGACCTCTTCGTTTTATTTGTGAGCCCACCTTCCACGCGACCACCACCTATCCCTTGCAGGCTCGGGTTCAATTTGACCGGCCGAGAATGAAGTCACGATGGATGAAACGTGAACCCGGCCTTAAACAAGGTGGGAGGTGAGAAAGAAAAGGGATAAGAATTACTCAGGTATTGCGACAAGGTTCGCTGTGGCTACGGGAAGCGCAACCCACGCCCTCCTCCTCAATTCCAAGTGCTTGGGTTCCGATCTCTCGACCCTTCGACCTCTCACGTCTCACCTTGTCTCCCCGGGGCGGCGGACGGGACGTGGGGCAAAATCTGCGACCACCGGCAGGTGATCCGAGACCACGAGAGTGTCGTCGCGCCTGAGCCCATACCCGGCGAGTGCCGTGTCCGGCATTTCAGGCGTGAAGAGGACGAAGCGGTTTCCCACCTCCATGACCGCGTCGCTGTACACGACGTAATCGAGCCGGCCGGCCGAGTACTCTTCGCCGTACCACGTAAAGGTCACCGGCCGGTGGGTGTGGCGGGGGAGCAGATCGGCGAACGGCGTGCCGTCCCAGTCCGGGGTGAACGTTGGTCCGAACTGGTCCACATTGACGATGTCACCGGCGAGAAGGGTAGTGCGCTGCTGCGCGTGACCAACGAGGTTCCCGTCGCCCACCAGCACGATCGGCGTTTCGGGTGCCAGATGGACCGTTCCGCTGCCGGATTTGGCATCCCGCACAAACGCCATGATGAGATCAATTTCCCGCTGCCGTCTGCGGTTCCGGTCGCAACATGGTGGACTGAGGCTCACGAGCAAAAGATCGGTGCCCCATGACGCACGAAGGTCGAGGACGAATGCCGCGCTTTGCCCGAGAGGGTGGGAACTCGTGATGGGGAACGGGCTGATCACCACCGACGCCTCTCCGCCCGCTTGCGCAGAGTGCCACTCCCCACGAGTCAACAGCGGATACAGCTGCTGCAGGTAACGATACACCTCCTCCGCCGAGTTCCGCTCCACTTCCTGGAGGACGAGCACGTCAGGACCTACGGCGTTCAGGATTCGCCGGTATGCGTCGGCACGACTCGGGGTGGTGACTCGGTTGTTGGTGTTGTAGCTCAGTACGCGAAGATGGGACGGAGAACGTTTTGCGAGCGAGATCGCCGGCAGTGGCGGAAGATCAGTATCATCGAACGTGTACCGCACACCACCCATGGAGTCAGGAAGCACGTCTCCACCCCCTCTGCCCCCGTCGTTGTCGCTGAGGACAATACGGATTGTTTTGCCGGGGAAGAGCGTTGCACCGGGTGCCGGTTGGGCACTCCGGTCGAGAGCGATCTCGAACTCACTGGATGTCACCGTCGGAGCCGTGATGAGACCGATCAGATTATGCGACACCGACATCGAGCGATCTCCATCGACGAACACACCCTCCCGTCGGCCGAACGGCCATCGGACCTCGGCACCGATGCCTCGCGTAGCGACGCCGGTGGTGGGATCGTCGTCGGTGTCGATGTAGAGGGTCAGCCGGTTGTCCTCCTGCACGAGGATCTCGGCACCGACCTCGAGTCGGAGGAACAGGTAGTGCTCGTCGTTGGTGATCCACAGCCTGCCCAAGTCGATGCCGCCATGGTACGTACTGTCCTCGTACGCCGGGGTGATCCCTTGCCAGTCCGCGAATTCACCGTCGACGATGATGCGCGTGGCCTGCGGGACCGGTACTGAGTGTGTTGCCTGCTCGGCGACCGAGAACGGCGACGCTGCCAAGGCAAGAACCGCGGCCGGAACGATCCAAGTTCTCATCGTCTGGCGCTACTCACCTCGTCCAACTCGGGGACGTCCGCATCCGCTGAATGCCAGATCTCGTGGAGGTCCGCATACGCCGCGAGCGCCTCCTTCTGTTTGCCCGACGCCGTAGCCGCGCGGGCGAGCCCCAGGAGAGACGAAGCCCTCCTGGGAGTTCGTGCCAGGGAGCTCTCGTACTCCCGGAATGCTTCCTCCGCGCGACCCAGTTCGAGGAGTAAATCGCCCAGCAATTCGTGGGACGGCTTAGCGACGAACGGCGGTCCGAACTCGAAGGGCATGTTGTCCTCTTTGGCGGTGGCGCTCTTCAGGAGTTCGACAGCAGCGTCGTGCCGGCCTTCATCCCTCAGCAGCACCGCCTGCAGTTCCATTTCCAGGATCTCGGCTGCCTGGACCGCCGGAGTGTAGCTTCGCGAGACGACGTACTGCACGGCGGTGATCTGTTCACCGCCGGCCTCGAGCACTGCCTGACGGCGCGCAGCCATCCTTTCGACAATGCCCTCGGCGCCGGCGCGATCGCCCCCGTCCAGCAAACCAAGAGCCATCACGAAGAGATCAGTTGCCGCCGCTCGAATACCAAGATCGCTCGTTTGCACATTGATATCGGCCGCGGCGTCATACCGCCTCGTGTCGACGATGTACGCCGCACGCATATGGGCCAGGTATCCCCGCGTTCGTTGGGAGCCGCTCCGCGCCGCGTCGGTCCGCATGATCTCCAACATCCTCTGCGCATCCGCATAGCGCCCTTGCTGGAGGTACGCGTACTCCAACCAGTAGAGCGCGTGGAAATTACGCGCATCGACGGGCAGATTCTTCCGGCGGGCACGCTCGTCGGCCACCGACCATGCGGTTTCGTTGGCAGACACCACGTCATCCCACATCCCCATCGCGGTGAAGATGTGAGAGGTCATGTGCTGCGCATGGCTCGCGGCAGGAGCGATCTTCGAGTATGCACGGGCGGCCCGCAAGCCAAGGGGAGCATGAATCGGATCGTCGTACGAATGAATCAGGTAGTGGGCCGCCCCCGGATGATGGGGATTCTGGTGGAACACCTCCTCCACGACGGCGGCCGCTCGCATGTACGTGGGAATGTCTCGCCCACCGTGACTGGTGCCGAGAAGCGAGAGCGCGTAGAACGCCGCCGCTTCGAGATCGTCGGGATAGGCTTCCCGGAGCTCACGCATCGCCGCGGCGTACGCTCCGTCTCTGCTCTCCTTATCACCCTGACCGTAGAGCACGTCCACGGCCCGGAGATAGTCCTTCTCACGAGCTGTGGGAGCTTTGACCAACCGGGCCTCCAGTGTGGGGCCGAGCCGCTGCAGCACGGCTCGGGCACCCTCCAGATCCTGCTCCATCCATACGGGGTGGTTGTACGCCATCGCCTCCCCCCAGTACGCCAGTGCGAAGTCGGGATCCAGCTGCTGTGCTTCACGGAACGACTCCGCCGCATCCTCATACTCGAAGCTGTGCAGCAACAACACGCCACGAGTGAATTGTTCCTGCGCCTCTGGCATCCCCGACGTCGGGAAGGAAATGCTGCCGAGCTGATTGGTCTGCGCGGCCAGCGGAGTCCGGGTCGCGAACAAGCCCAGCATGAGAATGAGCGCGCACGGCGGAGAAGACCGTTTCATAGCGAGACCTCCATCGAAAACGTGAAGACGCAAAGATGTACTCCTCTGGCTCCCACCGCCAGTCGGCGGGCGGATGGGCACCTGAAAAGGCAGGAGAGGCAGGAGGGGCAGGAGGGGCAGGAGGGGCAGAACGACCCGTCCGCTCTTCCGTCCCTCACCGATCGGTGTAGAATCGAGCAGGTCCACCACGCCAGTAATCGGCGTCTCTATCGAGCCCCTCCACCTCAGGAGCCCTGATGCGCAAGCCGTTTCGCATCGCCTACCCAATCCTCATCTGTTTGCTGTCCGCTCCAAGCTCCCTCTCCGCCCAGGACGCGTGGAAGCTCTACGAGTTCACCGGAACAGAGAACTTCACGTACAGCATTCGGCACGCCACCAGTGACGGGGTGGAGGAAGGCCAGTTTCACATGGGCATGACGACCAGCGGTGGGCAAACCACAGCGACGGTCGCAGCGACGCTCGGAGACGCCAATTGTCAATCCACGATGCCCATATCCTCGCCGCAGATGATGCCCCAGCAAATGATGATGCAGTGCATGATGATCGCGCCGGTCACCATGACGATGTTCGCACCAACCTGGGCAATGTTCATGGGACAGAACTGGCAGATTGGATCGAAGATGAGCATGGGCCAGGGCAGCAACCAGTTTTCCTTCGAGGTGAGTGAAGTATGCAGCCACGCGGGGGTCGATGGCGTCCTCGCACAGATCATTTCAAACGAGGTGCAGATCGAGAGCTGTGTCGCGGTGGACGTGGCATTGCCGTTGGCGGTGAAGTTCACGAATTCGGATCGGGGCGAGGAGACTGAGATAACGCTCACGTCCTACACACCGTAGCGCTGTTCTCGCAGAAAGGGGGTTGGAACAGCCAGCACCTAAGCTCGGACGCGGCAGGCGGTTATCGCCTTCGACATTGCGGCCGCTTTCTGTTCTTGGCCCCTTCCTCCTCTTCTCTTCTCCCTTCTCACTTCAGTCCCCATATTCCCCAGCATGGCGGACCTCACCCTCTACCTTGCCCACTCCCCAACGATCCTCCTCACACATGCGGCCCACGGATTCCTCGAGCCCCCTCCGGCCACGGCAAAGACGCCGTTCCCGTCTCCCGACTACCTGTTGGTCCTCCGTCAAGGTGCCGTCCGGGACGATCTGATACGACTGGCGGCCGCGCGCGGTGTCAGGGGCTGGTTCGACCCGCCCCTCGCGATTCTGCACGAGTTGCCAAGATGGCTGGGCAGCACGGAGCGCCAACCGTGTGGCGAATTCGAGAGGGTTGTGCTGCTGTCGGCGGCACTGCGCCGGTCGGCCACACAAATCTTCGCGCGACTGCGCCGGTCGGAGGATTATGTGGACGCCGTAGACCGGCTCTTTGGTGAGTTGATCGCAGAAGGTGTGACACCCAACGGGTTACAGGACGGCTTGGACCGGAATACGAGCCGGGACGATTTCGAGCGACAGAAACACCGTGAGCTGGTCGCGGCGTATCGGGATTACGTCGAGGCACTGGACAGCGCGGGCCGGCGTGATGGCCGTGACACCTGGGCAGACTGTGCCGCAGCCGTCAGCTCGGATCCCGCCAAGCTTGCCGCGATGCTGGGGCAGCGACGAGAGATCAGGTTGTTCGGCCTCGCAGACCTGCACGGCGGGTGGCGCCTTTTGCTCCGAGCGCTGGGCGAATCACCGGCGCTCGACAAGATCTCTATCTACGCCTCGCACCCTCTGGACCTCGGCGACGGCCTGGCGATGAGCACCGTCCGACTCGACGAGCCCGCGACGGTTGCGGAGAGGCTCTTTTCAGGACCCCGCGAGCCTTCGGACAGGGTCAACCTCATCACCGCTCCCGACGTGGACCGGGAACTTGGAGAAGTGGCGCGACGCGTCCGGCGGCTGGCCGATGACGGTACGCCACTCTCGCAGGTAGCGGTGATCACCAGGCAGGCCCGTCCCTACGTCAATCTGGTGATCGAGGCGCTTGCACGGTTCGGCGTTCCGGCGACAGCTCGCCGGCGCACGGCCTACCGGGAGATCCCGGTGATCCGGGCCGTCCTGTCGGTGTTCCGGGCTGCAGCGGAGGGATGGACGCGAGAGGCGCTGGCGGAGGTGGCCGAGCAACCCTTCTTCGCCAACGAACTCGACACGGGTGTCATCAACTTTCTGGGCTTCCGGCGGAGGCTAAATGGGCTCGGGAAGTGGGCTGAAGCCATAGAGGAGCTGGAACAGGAGGCAACGCGGCAGCCGGATCTCGAGGACGAGGAAACAACAGCACCGCAACCGGCGTCGCACACCCCGGGTAACCAACTCTCCCTCTTCACGCCGACCGGCACCGCCTCAGCCGGTCCCGCACAAAGGTCGGGGAAGCGCGCAGGAGCGTGGACGCCACCGCTCGACAGGATTTCGCGTGCCAAGCGGGGGCTCGAGACCTTTCGCAAACACGCTGATGCTTTGAGCGGCGAACGAACGCTCACGGAGTGGCTCGCCCGGTTAACCACATTCCTCGCCGATGACCCCTGGGGCATTGCCGAGCGAATCTACGACGTGCCGGCAGACCGTTTCGATCTTGCTCGCTTGGATCTCGCCGGATGGCAAGGGCTCAGGCAGATCGTCGAAGAGTGGCGCGAGTCGGTCCTCCTGTGGGGCGGCGGCGCAGAGCGGCTGTCCATTGCCGCGTTCGAGGCCAGGCTGGGCGAGCTCCTCGCCTGTGATGTCGCCCATTGGACCGAGACTCACCGGGGCGTACAGGTTCTCGAGGGTATGGCGGCAGCCTACCGCTCGTTTGACCACGTATTCATCGTGGGACTGGAGGCGGATCGCTTTCCGGTTCGCGCTCCCCGTTCTCCGATCCTGGATGAGGCCGAACGTCAAGGTCTCGTCGACGCCGGGCTACCGCTCGACGACAGGGCAACGTGGGAGTACCGCGAGCGCGAGCTGTTCCGCGCCCTCGTAGCGGCTGCGGGCAGAGAACTCACGCTGAGTCATCCCCGTCAGGACGAACTGGGACGCGAGGTCGTGCGATCGGCATTCATTGACGGCATCGCCGACGTCGCCACCCTCGACGAGGCCACCATTCTCGCATCGGCGATCCTGACGCCCGGCCTCGCGCTCTACGACACCTCCCGCACCCTCGCTCAGGCACAACACGCCGCGCGAATCGAAGTAGAGCGAAACACCGGGGGCCCCTCCCTGCCCTCCCCATACAACGGGTCGATCGACGACGCCGAGCTCAAGACCTGGCTCCAACAGGCCTTCGGCGACAGTCGCGTGTGGAGCGCAACGCAGATCGAGGAATATGCCAGGTGTCCGTGGGCGTACTTCTCCAAGCGTCTCCTTCGGCTCGAGCGGGACGAGGACCCAAACGAAGACATGGACAATCTCGTCCGAGGGTCCGTGCTCCACGATGCCTTGAAGCGTTTCTACGACGCGGCGCTGGAACATACCCACGGCGAGCCGGTCTTTCTCGGTCAGTTCCACGCCTCGTGGGCCGAACCGCTCCTCATCCAATCACTCGACGCAGCGCTCACTGATGCCGAAGAGCAAACGTGGATCGGTCATCCCGCTCTCAGGCAGACGAAGCGCAGGGAGCTTCGCCGCATGCTGCTGCGTTTTCTCCGTTTCGAGATCGACTACAACGAGCGCATGGAGAACAACCGGACCAACAACGCGAAAATCCTGCGGACCGGGGTTACCGAGCACGAGCTTCCGTTCGAGGATATCGTCTTGGAGCGCGACGGAATCAGATTTCGCTTTCGCGGATCGATCGATCGTGTGGAACAGGGTGTGGACGAACGCGTGGACGCCACCGCATTTATTGCGGCGGTGGATTATAAGACTACGAAGTATGCCGTGCCAGCAGCAGGAGAACTGGGGGGGTGGGACGACGGCGTCGTGCTCCAGGTGCCCCTCTATGCATACGCCCTGACGTGTCTCAAGCCGGGAAGCAAAGTGTCCCGGGTCGAATACCGCGCCGTCAAGAATCGAGAGGTCCCTCACTCCCTGGAGCTCGTGCAGGTGGATCGTGCCACCAAGGCTCTCTCGCCCAACCCGGCGGCCGTGGAGAAGATGGAGCGTGCCCTCACCGCCGTGACGAGATATGTCAGGCGCGTTCGCGCCGGCGAGTTTCCGGCCTCGCCCGCACCGTCGTGCATGTGTCCATCGTATTGTCACGCCTGGGCGATATGCAGGGTCAAGGGCGGGCCGAAGACGAAGTGGACCTGGTAGATGCTCGAACCTACCCCTTCTCAGTGGGATGCGATCCTCGCCACCGACCGGCATGTACTAGTGCATGCCGGCGCCGGCACGGGCAAGACCGCCACGGTCGTGCTCAAGATTCTCTACGAGCTGGGAGTCGAACTCGCGGGAAGGCGTCATTCGCATCCTTTGAAGCTCCACGAGATCGCCGCGATCACCTACACCTTGCAGGCCGCCGCCGCTCTCAAGCGCAAGCTCCGCACGGCACTCTTCGAAGCCGGGCGGCCTGACGACGCGTACGAGGTCGATGCCGCACGCATCGGGACCATTCACGCTTTCACGCATGATCTACTCCGTCAATTCTCGCTTCGGGTCGGACGTACCTTGCCGGTGAAGGTGGTCGATGAGAACGAGAGCGCTGCTCTCACCGCCGAGGCAATTCGCGATGCGGTGCTCGGCGATATCGAGAATGGATCCGTGGAGGGATTGGACGAGTTGCTCACAACATGGTCCGTCAAAGAGGTCGAAGGTTTCGTGGCCCGGCTCGTCAACGAGAGTGACCGGCTCGCCAACATCGCCGCAAGACGAGCAGAGCTGGAGCCTGCGGAGGGCGCGTTGGTGGACCTATCCCTTCATGCGCTTAGGTTGGTCGAGAACCGCCTCGAAGCGCGCTCAGGTGTGGATTTCGACCGTATGGTCGCTTGGACGCGGGACATGCTCTTGAAACACCGCGATGTTCGCCGCGCCGTTCAGCGAAGGGTCAAGCTGCTCATCGTGGACGAATTCCAAGACGTCGACCCGCCCCAGAAGGAACTCGCCTATTTGCTCGGGGAGCCGGGTTCGACATCTGCCGACACCACTCGTCTGGTCCTGGTCGGCGATCCGAAGCAGAGCATCTACCGGTTTCGCCGAGCCGACGTCACTGTGTGGTACGATGTGCAGCGGGATTTTGAGGAAAAACAGTACGGCAGTGTCGTCCTCCTCGAGAAGAGTTTTCGAAGCCTCCCGCCGATCCTCGGCTTTGTGGATCGTACGGTCGGCCGGATACTGCAAACCCCCATCGAGGGCGAAAAACGCCGCCCGTTCGAAGTCACGTATCATCCGGTCACCGCCACGAGAGCCGGGGATCACGCAGAGCACCCAGTAGAAATTCACCTCGTTCCGCCGGCGGAGAACGGCAAGGCGCTAACCAGTAGCGCGCTGCGCGGTCTCGAAGCGAATATCATCGCCAAGCGGGCCAGCGAGCTTCACACCGCCGGTCTCGAGTGGCGCGACATGGCCCTCATCATACGGTCATGGGCTCCCCTCGATATTTACCAAGCGGCGCTCCGGCGCGCGGCGGCACCGTCGTACGCCCTACAGACAGCGGGCTTCTTCAACCGCCGGGAGGTCATGGACCTGCTGCTGGCACTGGAGGTCATCCGCGACCCCAGCGACGACCGGGCACTGCTCGGTTTTTTGCGAAGCCCATTCGTCGGTGTCAAGGATGAAACATTGCTGTGGATTGCCCGCCGCACGCGCCGTCCGTACTGGTCGCATCTCGAGCCGGTCGAGACAAGCGAGAGCGATCTCCTAAAACGGGGGATGGCGCTGCTGCAACACTACACTGCCCTCAGAGATCGCCTCCCAACGGCTGAGCTCTTGGACCGGTTGCTTCAGGACACCGGATATCTCGCCCATCTCGCACTGCTCGGAGACGAAGGCATGCAGCGCATCGCCAACGTTCGGAAGCTCATGCGCACCGTGCGGGGAATGGCCGGCGCCGGCGTGGGCGAGGTGTTGCGAACGTTTCGCGAGTCCAAAGGCCTGGGTATTCGGGAAGGTGACGCACCGCTCTACGGGGAGACGGATAACGTGGTGACCATCACCACCGTCCACAGCGCCAAGGGGCTCGAATGGCGAGTGGTATTCTGGTGTGACCTCACGAGGCGCGGCGGGCCGGCGGGTCACGAAAAGTTCCTGCTCGGCCGGGACGACTTTCTGTTGGGCGATCCCGAGCGAAAAACGAAAGAGCAATCACGCGACTATCGCGATCTCCACAAACAGTTGAACGACGAGGACGCTGCCGAGACCAAGCGGCTGTGGTACGTGGCGGCGACCCGGGCGATGGATCGCCTCATTCTTCCCGCGGTGCCGCAAGGTTCGCTTCGGTACAAGGACTCCCCGGCCGCCGCCATCAAGCGGTGCCTGCCGGAGCTGGACGAGCCGGATCTCACGGAACTCTCATTCGAGGCGGCAGACGGTTCAACGCACGAAGCCGCGGTGCACTACGCCGTGGCCGAGGTTCCCGCCACAGCACCGAGTGAGGCCGCCACCATGGAGCCGCAGGTTGAGCTCGCGGGGCCTCCCCAAGAGATCGTCGTGCCGGCAGGACGGCCGCGCCACTCCGCGACCGAGTACCTCGCCCACACCCGCTGTCCGAAGAAACATTGGTTCAAGTACATAAAAGGCGTGCGCGAACCCGATGTCGACCGATCCGATGGGGGGTTCATCAAGGCCATTGTGCGCGGTCAGATCGTCCATGACGTTTTGGAGCACATGCAGGAGCAGGATGAGCTCGATCAGTTACTCGAGGACGCCATCGGGCGGTGGGATTCCAACGCACCAGCTCCCGAAGGCAACGAAGGTCGCCGGTATCGGTCACATCTCAGGGAGGAAGTCGAGTCCGTCGCCCACCACGCCGAGTATCGAATGCTGGCCGATCACCCCTCGGCCCGACGCGAGCTCACCTTTCTCTACATCGCCAACGACGACAGCTTCGCGGAGGGCCGCATCGATCTGGCATCCGCTCCGGACGGCGGTGTCGTGCTGCTGGACGTCAAGACCACTCAGGTCGATGCCGAGGCCGCGCGGGCGCGCGTCGCAAGCTACGCACCGCAGCGGGGCGTATACGTGACAGCCACCGAAGGAATCAGCGGCAACCCCATTTCGAGGTTTGCCTTTCAGTTCACCCGAGCGGGCGTGCAGATCGCCGACGACATTACCGATGACCTTCGTGCGACGGCACAGGCGGGCTTCCGTGAAACGGCCGCCGAGATCGGCCGCGGCGAACCGAAGCTGACGGAGTACCCCAAGGAGTGTGAGTTCTGTGGGTATAAGAAGGTTGGATGGTGTGAGGGAGTGTGATAGGGAGAGGGGAGAAAAAATGAGAAGGAAGAAGTGAGAAGTAAGAAGGGGCAGTGGGGGCAGATGGGGCAGAAGACATTGCGCACGCCGTTTCCGCTGCCCCTGCTGCCTCTCCTGCCCCTTCTGCCTTGTTCTCCCTTCTCCCTAGTTTTTCACCGTCGGATATTCTACTCCCAGCTGTTCTAGATACGTGTCGTACCTCGACGGATCGTACTTGAGATTCTCGAGAATCGGTCGGTACCGCGCCATGCGCTCGTCATTCAGGAAAATCGCCGGGGTCGTCCCCTCCGGCACGAGAGAGCTCCAGGTGTAGCCCTCGGTCGATACGTCCCGCCAGTACTGCTTCGCCTCGGCCACCAGATCGGCATCCGCCATGACTTCAATGGCGCTCATGGCGATCACCTGGGCGCCGTGGTTGGCTCCCTTATGTGCGATCGGGGTCGCCATGGCGATGGCGCTGGACCAGTGGTGGCCGGTCATGCCAGGAATGTTGGCTGGATAGCTTAGCCGGATGGTAGGCAGCTGCCACGACACCTCCGCGATGTCGTCGCTGCCGCCGCCAAACCCCTGTGTGAGTTCGCGCAGCGGCTCGATCTCCGTCCGCAAGCCGACCTCCTCGGCGCCCATCTCCCGCTGTGCCGCGTGGGCCAACATGACGTCCGCATCCGACCACGCTGGCATACCCACCACTTCGATGTTCGCTTGCATCCGCTCCGCCAGCGGCTTGTTGTACTTGCGTGGCCAGGCCGACCCGACGATCCGCTCCGTCACCGTCGTGCTCGTCATCATCGCCGCCGCGTTCGCCATCGTCTGCCCCAACTCGTGGAGTTCCTTGATGTGTGGGTAGTCGAGCTCACGGAAGTAGTACCACACCGCGGCTTCGGACGGGACCACGTTGGGCTGCGAGCCACCGTTCAGGATGACGGAGTGCGACCGTTGGTGAAGCCGCAAGTGCTCGCGGCGGAAGTTCCACCCCACCGACATCAGTTCTACCGCATCGAGCGCGCTCCGCCCCGCCCACGGCGAACCCGCGCCGTGAGCGGATCTCCCGTGAAAGGTGAAGATCGTGGACACGAGTCCTGAGCCATCACCACCGTATCCAGTGCTGAAACCCCGCCCCACATGCGTGGAGAGCATGATGTCCATGTCCCCAAAGAGCCCCGCGTTCACCATGTGGGTCCGGCTGCCAAGGAGTTCCTCCGCCACACCAGGAATGACCTTGATGGTACCCTGCATGCCATGTCGCTCCATCACGCGCTTGGTTGCGATGGCCGCCGTGACGTCCACGGCAGGTGCGCTGTTGTGACCCTCGCCGTGTCCGGGACCACCAGGGATCAGTGGATCTTGATAGGCCACACCAGGCCGTTGGGATGTTTCATTCAGGCCGTCGATGTCACCCATGATCCCCACGACCGGCGTCCCGCTTCCCCACGTGGCCACATACGCCGTCGGCATCCCAGCGACACCCATCTCGATGGTGAACCCCTCCTTGCGGAGAATGTCCGTGATGTATGCCACCGTCCAATGCTCCTGGAAACCCGTCTCGCTGAAGCTGAAAACCATGTCCACGATCTCTTGCGTGAGCTTGGCCATGGAGGCGGCTTCCTGACGGGCTTCCTGGCGGAGTTGATCGGCCGTTTGGGGAAACAAGGGAGAAACTAGGATGACGAGCAAGATTGCGTTGCACATGAGTGCTCGAACACAGAGATGGCGCATTTCGAAGCCTCCTCCTCTTTGGTGCAGAGTCCGGAGAGATCTGACAGTGTTAGAAAGTTGGGGAGGAGGGAGGAGGGAGTCGTCCGCCCCGGTGCTCGGCCAGTGACGTCGCAATGAGGAGAGGAGGGAGGACAGAGAAGTTCGCTTCGGTAACAACTTCCTGGCCCTGTAATGTCCTACTCCCTCCTCCCTCCTCACTCCTCCCCCAAGAAAACGTCAACCTTAGTGCATCGGAACTCTCCCTCAGTTCTGATTCTGCCCGCTTGTCGTGGGCCGCTCCACCGTCGGGTACTCTACCCCCAACTGTTCCAGGTACGTGTCGTATTTCGTTTCGTCGTAGATGAACGGTTCAATGAGAGGACGGAATCGGGCCATCCGCTCTTCATTGAGAAAGATCGGCGGCTCGACGCCTTCAGGAATCAGCGATATCCACTGCTGATCCTTGATCGTCACGTCGCGGAAATACTGCCAGGCTTCTGCTACGAGGTTCGCATCCGACACGACGTCAATGGCCGTCATGGCGATCACCTGGGCACCGTGGTTTGCACCCTTGTGGGCGATGGGCGTAGCCATGCCGATGCCACTCGACCAGTGATGCCCCGTCATGCCGGGGATGTTTGACGGGTAGCCGAGCCTCACCGTCGGCAGGTTCCACGACACCTCAGCGATGTCGTCGCTCCCACCACCCATTCCCTGCTGCCGCTCGCGAAGCTCTTCGTTCAACTCCGTGACCAAGCCGGTTTCCTCCCGACCCATCATCCGTTGCGCGGCCTTGGCGAGCGTGACGTCCGCCTCGGACCACTCAGGCAATCCAACCCGCAGCACGTTGTCGTGCATCCGCTCGGCGAGGGGTTTACTCATGGAGGACGGCCACGCCGCACCTACCATCCGCTCCGTCACCGTCGTCGTCGTCATCATGGACGCCGCTTCGGCCATCGTCTGACCCAGCTCGTGCAGCTCCTTGATCCGGCCGTAATCCAGCTCGCGGAAGTAATACCACACCGACGCCTCTGACGGCACGACGTTGGGCTGCGAGCCGCCATTCGGAATCATATAGTGCGAGCGCTGTTGCAGCCGCAGATGCTCGCGGCGGAAGTTCCATCCGACATTCATCAGCTCAACGGCATCCAACGCGCTCCGGCCCGCCCAGGGCGATCCCGCACCGTGGGCCGATTTGCCGTGGAACGTGAAGATCGTGGAGACGAGGCCCGATCCGCCGACACCGTAGCTCGTGCCCAGGCCTCGCGAGACATGAGTCGAGAGCATGATGTCCATGTCCTCGAAGGCACCGGCATTCACCATATACGTCCGGCTGCCCAACAGTTCTTCCGCGACGCCGGGAATCACCTTCAATGTCCCCTGAAGGCCGTGCCGTTCCATCACCCGTTTCGTCGCAATGGCGGCCACCACGTCCACGGCCGGTGTGCTGTTGTGACCCTCGCCATGTCCGGGGCCGCCCGGGATCAACGGGTCGTGATATGCCACGCCCGGCCTCTGTGAGGTTTCGGGCAGGCCGTCGATGTCACCCATGAACCCGACGACGGGCTTCCCACTCCCCCAGCTGGCCACATAGCCGGTGGGCATTCCTGCCAAGCCCATCTGGATGGTGAACCCTTCGTTCCGGAGAACGCCGGTGATGTACTCCGCCGTCCACTTCTCCTGAAAGCCCAGCTCCGCGTGACTGAACACCTTGTCCACCATCACCTGTGAGAGCTTCGCCATGTTCGCGGCTTCCTGGCGGACTTCTTCGCGCAACTGATCTGTGGATTGGGGAAACAAGGGAAAAGCTAGGATAACGAGCAAGATTGCGTTGCACATGAGTGTTCGAACAGAGAGATAACGCATTTCGAAGCATCCTCCTCTTTGGTGACAGAGTCCGGAGAGATCTGACAACGTTAGAAAGTTGGGGAGGAAGGAGGAGGGAGTGGTCCGCCCCGGTGCTCGGCAAGCGACGTCACAATGAGGAGAGGGGAGGAGAGGAGTTCATTCAGTAACACAAACGTGGCCCTTTAATGTTCTCCTCCCCCCTCCCTCCTCACTCCTCCCCCAAGAAACGTCAACCTTAATGCATTGGAACTCTCCTTCAGTTCTGATTCTGCCCGCTTGTCGTGGGCCGCTCCACCGTCGGGTATTCAATCCCCAACTGCTCCAA
>JBDHFY010000039.1:0-19493 GCA_039590195.1 Gemmatimonadota bacterium
GTTCTCACTCACGGCTATCGTCACGCTGGCGCTCGGGATCGGCGCCAATACGGCAGTCTTTAGCGTGCTCAACGGCGTGGTGCTCACGCCGCTGCGCTACGACGAGCCGGACCGCCTGGTCCACCTCTTCTACAGTCAACATGGCTACGTCACCGCCCCGGCCTTCCTCGACTACCGTGACATGATCGAGGGATTTGAGAGCGTGGCTGCTATGTACAACTATCGGGAATGGGGGCAGACGTTGACCGGGAGCGGGCCGCCGCAGCGGGTGACCGTCCTCCCTGTCAGTGCGGGGTTCTTCGAGGTGTACGGCGTACGCCCGATCATATGACGTACATTCCGCCGTGAGGAGGAACGGGTGTCGTCTCGCGCTGTCGTGTTGAGCCATCGGCTGTGGTTGGCAGTCTCAGACGGGGATCCGAGTACCCTTGGACGAAGCGTCATTCTGGACGGACAGACGTGGACGGTCATCGGCATCATGCCCGAAACGTTTCTCGATCTGGCGGGAGGTGACGTCGACCTGTGGGTGCCACAGGAACTCCGCGCCGGAGTACACGAGTCCCCCGTGACGTCCACCGTGTGGAACCGGCGAGGCAACCATTACCTGAATGTGATTGCCCGCCTGCGCACCGGCGTGTCGCTGGAAGAGGCGCAGGCTCAACTGGACGCGTTGAGTGCCAATCAGGCGGCGCTGTACCCGGACAGGAATTTGCGTCTCGAGGCGCGCCTCGTGCCGTTCTACGACGAGGTGATCGGAAGCAGCAACACCATGCTGTACATCCTCATGGGTGCGGCCGGTCTGGTGCTGCTCATCGCCTGCGTGAACGTCGCCAATTTACTACTGGCGCGAAACGTCTCGCGGGAACGGGAGCTCGCCATTCGTACGGCACTGGGGTCGGGCAGATCGAGGTTGATTCGGCAGCTGTTGACCGAGAGCCTCTTGGTCGCCATCACAGGGGGAGCGATTGGGCTCATCTTGGCGTATTGGGGCGTCGAGGGTCTGCTCGCCTTGAGTCCGGACTCCATTCCGCGCATCCACGAAATTGCCTTCAATGTCCCGCTCTTCTCATTCGCGCTGGTGGTGACACTGCTCACGGGAGTCGTTTTTGGCTTGGCGCCCGCCCTCCAGTCAGCCAATCCGAATCTCGATCAATCACTGCGGGACAGCTCACGGGGCAGTACCGGAGGCATTCGGAGCATCCGCCTGCGCAGCGCACTCGTGACGAGCCAGGTGTCTCTCGCTCTGGTTTTGCTGATCGCCGCCGGCCTTTTCATGAGGAGCTTCCTGGCGCTGCAACAGGTTGACCTGGGGATGGCACCGGGGCCCGTGATGACGTTCGAGGTCGATCTTCCCGACTCGCGCTATCCAGGGGCGGCACAGCAAATTGCATTCCATCAGGCCTTTGCCGATCGGATTGGCGCCATCCCCGGGATTGAGACGGTTGGCGCGATCTCGAAGCTTCCGGTCACCGGACCGTACAACAGTTGGGGTTTCGAATTTATGTCTTCGGACGGCGAAGTCGTGGAGGGCGGCGCGGACTTCCGCATCATCGAGGGGGGTTACTTCGAAGCCCTCAACATCACTCTATTGGCCGGCCGCTTCTTTGAAAGGTCGGATGCCGCTGACGGGCCCCCGGTGACCATTATCAACGAGTTCACGGCGCGGCGGTTCTTCGGCGACCGCGATCCCGTGGGACAGGAGATTCTCCAAAGCGGTCGACGGTGGAGGATCATTGGGATCGTCGGGGACGTGGCACACGATCACCAGGGGAACGTCCGGCCCAAAGTGTACCTACCGCATGCCCAGTATGTGGATCGGAACTGGGCTCTCACACAGGTGATCGCAACCGCCACCTACCGCGATGATCTCCTCGAACTGGTGAGGCAGGAGTTGGCGGCGATTGATCCAGGTCTCGTCTTCTACAACGCCAGGTGGATGCGAGACGTAACGGCTTCTGCAATCGCCCGCGACAAATTTGCCCTCGTGCTCATGGCCACCTTCAGCGGTGTGGCCCTGAGCTTGGCCGCGGTGGGCATTTATGGTGTGTTGGCGTACTCCGTAACCCAACGCACTCGCGAAATCGGCATTCGGATGGCCCTTGGGGCCGACTCGCGGAAGGTGCGCTCGGTCGTAGTTCGTCAGGGAGCGCGCGTCGCAGTCGTGGGCATCGTGGCAGGATTGCTTGGGGCGTTCGCGTTGAGCCGGCTGCTCGAGTCGATGCTCTTCGGGGTCACGGCCAGGGATCCCTTCACGTTTGCCGTCGTCCCGCTCGCGCTGGCCCTCAGTGTGTGGCTCGCCGGCTACATCCCGGCTCGGCGCGCCACCAAGGTCAACCCGATAGAGGCGTTGCGGCACGAGTGACCGCGCCAAGCGTGCTCTTGCACGGCCATGGTAAATCAGACTGTGCGTGGTGCCGTCCCAGATCCGCATTCAAGGAAGAGAACCAGCCCAACGAGGATCCCGACCGAGTCTTGGTGAGACTCGGCAACAAATTGGACTTCTCCCGTGACGCTGTCCGCCGGTGTTCACCGACAGCGGCGACGGGGTTTGGCATCCAAGGGTTATCAATACCGCTGCCACTGCTGCGGCAACGACGACCTTTACGTGCCTCGTAAGAGAAAGATGGTCACTGCTCCATCTCCTTCAGGCGTTGCTCGAGGTTCTCCTTGATTCGCCGGATCTCCTCGACGGAGATCTCCTCGTCGGAAACCAAGCGGCTGACGAGCATCTCACGAGATCCCTGATAGACCTTGCTCACGATGCGGCGCAGCGCCGTGTCGCCGGCTTCGTCCGGCTCCGTCAGCGGGTAGAACCGAAAGGCCTTGCCATCCTGCTCGTGACGGACGTGCCCCTTGGCCTGCAACGTCCTCAGAACGGTCATGACGGTGGAGTACGCGATCTTGTCCGCCAGTCGGTCCAGGATCTCGGCCACGGTGGCCGAGCCCCGGTCCCACAGGACGGACATCAGATCCAGTTCGCGCCTAGTGAGTTGAGCCATGGTTTTATCTTTTACACAGATAAAAGATAGAGGTTTCCTCTCCGGTCCAACAAGTTTGCAGACGGAAGTCCAATCACGAGCAATGTCCTCGGATTTGGCGGTTCCGCCACTCGTGCTATTAAAGGAATTAGGGGTCGGACGGGCACTCACAGGGGGCACCGATCTAACACGTTGCCGCATCGCGCCCGAGCTTTCCGGGAGGCATATTGCCAGGGGAGGATGATCGTGGGTGATCTCACCTATCGTTACCGCGGCGCTCGAGCCATGGTGATATTGCACGAGCGGCAGCTGCGCCGGTTCCTGAAAGCCTGGAAAACGGCCAGGGCCCGGGGAGCCCAGTTGCCAGAGACCACCGACCCCGATTACGAGTCCCTCGACACGCTGTTGCGACATGTCTTTCGATGGGCGCGCCGCTACATGATCTGGATGTGTGCGAAGCTGGAGCTGGCCGATCCCGAGATCCGGCAACCACCCGATCCAGCCGCGATTGGGACCGAGTGCGACGGTTACTTGGAACACCTGCTGGACCGGTGGCGCACGCCTCTTGCGCCGGTCCCGGAGGAGCGGTTCCACCGGCCGCAGTACCCGGCTCCCTGGAATGTGAGCTACTGTGTCGACGCCATGCTCGAGCATGCGGTGATGCACCCGTTGCGCCATCGGTTTCAGCTCATGGAATTGATGGAATGACCGTGCGCGCCGGGGCGAAACTCGCGGTCGCCGTGCATCGTACATAGAGTCGTACTCGAGAGGAGCCGAGCCGTGGATCCCGAGATCATAGAAGTCGCGAGCATTTTTGCCATTCTCACGGGCGTGACCTGGATGGTGAAGTTGATTTTCCTGGGAAGAGGACCGATCCGCCGCCGACCCGACCCCGCGCAGAACGAGGCAATGGAACAACGAATCGCCGAGGTCGAGGATCGAATCGAGCAACACCTTGCCGCGATGAACGAAAGTCATCGCGATCAGCTCCTGGAACTCGAAGACCGGCTGGATTTTGCGGAGAGGCTGCTCGCGCAGCAGAAGGACCGGGGAGGGCTTCCGCCCCCGCCCCCGCCCCCGCCCCCTCGAAATGAGGGCGTCGTCACATCGCGCTGACCTCGGCGAGCACCGTTTGACCGCTCATTTGGCTTTGACTAACTCCACTCCCCGCCAACGCCTCACAGGCTCGCCTGGCCTCGTCCGTCATGTGAGATGACCAATGACTATCGCCGGATTCAGTCCCCTCAACGTCGCCGCAGTCGCCATCGGCGTTTTTGTCTTTCTCCTGTTAGCCTATGTAGCCGTGGTTTCATCGCGAGAAAATGAGCCTCGTGCCACAAGTCTGGCTCTCGTCCTCTCGATCTTCCTACCGTTACCGTACATCGCCGTTGGTCTGTTTGCCTTCGATTACCAGTCCCACCTCGCGGCTGCGTTGCTATCTCTCACCGCGCTCGGCATCGTTCTCATCATCGTCCCGATCGAGAAAAGGCAAGTCATCGAAGACGATACCCCGCGGACCCGCATCGACGAGCGGGACATCATGTTCTCACGAAATCTGTACGAGGTCGGTACTGAACGGTTCGCGGAGTACTACAGGGCCAATCCTGACAAGAAGCCCCTCGACGATGAGTTCCGGGCGTACCCGGGACTCATGGCGAAAGGCACAACGGCCTATGATCCCTACGCCTTTTCGGCTGCCGAAGCGAGCTTTACGACAGTTGCCGAACTCCGATCCCTCGTCGACGGAGACGTTGCGCCCGACGGCGTGGCGGCCGATCCGCCCGCGATGACCACCTTCATCAAACGGTGGGCCCGCAAGCTCGGGGCCGTGTCCGCTGGAGTCACCGAGCTCAAGAGCTACCACCTCTATACCGTCGTCGGCCGCGGCAAGGATTACGGTCAGGTCGTTGACCTCAAGCATCAATACGCGATCGCCGTGACGGTCGAGATGGACAAACGCATGATCGACTCCGCCCCACTTGGCCCGACAGTCATGGAATCGGCCCAACAATACTTGGAAGCCGGTGCTATCGCCGTTCAGATCGCCGAGTTCATTCGGGGGCTGGGGTATCCCGCTCGGGCGCACATCGACGGCAACTACCGCGTGGTATGTCCACTTGTGGCCAGGGACGCCGGCCTGGGAGAGATCGGGCGGATGGGATTGCTCATGACGCCCGAGTTGGGGCCGCGGGTGAGAATTGCGGTGGTTACGACGGATCTAGCTTTGGTTCCTGGCAAGCGTGCCCACGACCACACCATGATCGATTTTTGCGTGCGCTGCAAGAAGTGCGCGGAAGTATGTCCGGCACACGCCATATCGCTCGACGACCGAAGGGAGATTGACGGGGTGAGGAGGTGGCAGATCAACTCGGAGACTTGCTTTACACTGTGGTGCAAGATCGGAACGGATTGCGCCCGGTGTGTCAAGGTCTGTCCGTACTCTCATCCCAACAACCGGCTCCACAACTTGGTGCGGCGCGGCGTCCGCCACTCGTCGCTGTTTCGCCGCGCGGCGATTACGATGGACGATGTGTTCTACGGGAAGAAGCCGCCGCCCTCTGAAGTGCCAGATTGGATGAAGCTGGAGCAAACGTAGGGGCGCAGCATGCTGCGCCCCTACGTTTCTCAAACAATCATCGTCTTGGTATATTCCGCTCCAATCCGCCCCTCCATGCACGACGTCGACGTCATGAAGTCCGCAGAGTGCTTCGCCTGAACGCTGAGCGCCTCTGCGAGGGTTGTGTGGCACGCATCGTCGATGCAATCCACGATGGCTTTTCTGGCCGCTTCGGTGAGCGGGGTATCGGCCGCCGGAAGGTCCCCGATCTCGTTCCGTACACCATCCAGGGAGCCCGCCTCTACAGCCCGTCTGGAGAGTCCGTGGTCGCCGTTCGTCGCCACTTTCCAGACTGTCTCGATCGCCTGTTCCATCGGTCCCGCATAGTCGATCAACCAGCCGACCGCCTTTTCGGCTTTGACCGGCCTGCCGCTCAGCAACAACTCGAGCAGCTTGGGCCAGTGCTCCGTCCCCGTTCGTCGGAACGGCCAGTGACACCCCTCCATACCGGGCACCACAGGCAACGTCACCTCCGGCATGCCCACGTCGGCACCTTCCGCAGCGACGAGATAGTGGCAGTGCAGGAGGAGTTCCATCATTCCACCCAGACACCGCTTGCCGTTGATGAAACCGACGGAGACCTTGAACTCATCATTCAAGCGCCGTGCCGTTCGGGACCAATCACTCGAGATACGCGACCCCGCATCCGCATTCCCCAGCGCAGGAAAGAATTCACTCGTGTCGGCCCCAACCATCTGTGTGGACAGGTGAAAGTCGCCGGTTAAGATCACCTGCTCGACTTTTGCCGCCTTGAGCCAGTCCAACGCTCTGTTGAGCTCGTAGTCCACGTCACTGTTATAGCTCTCTCGGCTGATTGTAATGACTCCAACCGCTCCGTCGTACTCGGCGTTGACGTAGAGCTGCTGCCAGTCCGGTTCCTCTATCCGACCGAAGACGTCCGGGTACCAACAGCCGTCGGCCGCCTCAGGATGTAACCGGTGATACACTTCGACGATGTCGATGACAGCGTCGGCGCCCAAGTTGCGAATCACCGCGAGAATGCCACGGCGGAATTGCGCACACAGTTCGCCGATGGCATTGATGTGAGAGAGATGTCCTCGCTTCTCCTCGAGCACCAGGCTCGTCATCTGGAAGAGCGGGCCTAGGATCCACGCCTGGAATTCTTCCACTTCGCCTTCTTGCAGCGTCCAGTTGACCAACGGTCGGAAGTGATTGGGTGGATACCAGCTCTGGCCCGTCTCTTTGTGTTCCACCAGTTCCGGGGTAGGCCTGAACACGTCGCCGTATTTCTCGCCCAAGTGGTGGAGACACGACCACGTGAGGAAGTTTGCTCCCGCGGCTCCGATGGCGTCATGCGCTCTGAACGGATTGGGGCCGACCAGTTTTCTCACCAGCTTGTCGATCTTCCAATACGGCATATTGTTCGCATGGTGATATCTGAGTCCGGCCAAGGTCACGCCGCAGAACAGCACATCCAACACGAACGACCAGTCGTCACTCACAGGGATCGGCATCAAACCGAGCGCCCAGAACAGCTTCGTAATGTCGGATGGCTTCGGTTCCACGATTTCCCAGACTTTGTTGATCTCGTGGGGGAATGCCGGGTGGGCGACACCGACTCCCAGCTCTGAACTCGGGAAGCCTGATGTGACAGACCGGATCTCGATCTCGGGAAACGTCTTCCTAAAGATCTCGTAATGAGACCGCTTCACCGCGAGGATCTCCGGAATCGCTTCCAACAAGAAACTCGGCTTCAGTTGCTGGAGCTTGGACGGGAGGCTCATGCCATCGTAGTTCAGCCGGATCACGTTCTCCATGATGCTGCCGGCACCGTCCTGTCCGAAGGCGCGCACCAGTCCGGGATACTGCTTTCCGAGGCCGTCGGGGGCATTGGGCAAATCCAAAGCGACGACCGGCACTCCGAACGGCTGTAGCCTGGAGCCGAGCTGCATCGTCTTGCCGGCCCCGACGATACCGTTGGCCCCGGAGATGACCATCGCGGAGCGGTCGCCTGCATTCCCGAAGACCCGATCGACGAGATCCCCGGCGTCGGCCGGCAGACGGCCACGCCGGAAGATATCGATGACAGTCCCGAGGCCTATCGTGTTGAGGGTCGCTTCCCTCATTGTCGTTGTCATGGTGTTCGATCTCCCTACGAAACCTTCAACGCGGCCGCAATACCCACATCTCCGGCCGCGCAGCCAAAGACGAGGACGTAACCGCCACCCAGCGAGACTGCTTCCTCTAGGGCTTCGATCAGGACACGGGTGAGGGTTGGGCCCTGTGGATGGCCCCACACCAGAGAGCTTCCGGTCTTGTTCATGTCACGCCAGTCGTAGTCCAGCACCTTCGCGAAAATTGCATCGTTGACCGCGAAGGGGTTGTGATTCTTGACGACGGCCATGTCGGCCATCGAGAGGCCACACCGCTGGAGCAGCTTCCGCACGGCGAGAGCGGGCGCTTCAGGCATGAGACTTGGATCGGTGCGAACTTCAGTCTTTGCTACGAACCGGATGTCGATTTCAGGCTCGGGGCTGAGCTCTGCCGCTTTTTCCTCGCTCGTCACGAGCATCGTCGCCATCCCGTCCGACGCATGCGTTTGTGTTCCTGACGAAACACACGTGTCGAGTTGCGGCATGCTCCGCAAACCGCCGAGGGTCAATCGGCGGACTCCAAGATCGTCATCGACTCGTCCAAGCGGACGACCCTGGAGATTCAGGATCTCGAGGGGGACGAGGACCCGGTCGAGAAATCCCGATTCCTTGGCCTCGAAGTACTGCTCATGGCGATGGAACGCCAGCTCGTCCACCTCTTTCCGATCGGTCTTGTACTTGCGCGCCGTCTTGCCGGCGGCGGCGATCATCGCTTTGCCGGTGGCCGGGTCGAAGCCGAAGTTGTCCCACACGTCGCTCAAGGGAAGCGTGCGCTCGTGGGCCCGCCGTTCCGGAAACACCCCCACCGGTGAATCGCTGGTCCGATCGAAGGTGAGCACTCCTACGACGTCATGAGCCCCGGACTGGACCTCCGCGCCTCCCAACAAAACCGCCTGGAGGCCCGTGGCGCAGGCCTGCTCGACATGGTAACCCGGCATGCGATGCCCCATGCAGCTCGCCACGAGGGGAGCGTTCCAGAACTTCCAATGCCACGGGATCGTCGAGCCGATGACCAGGTACTCCAGAGCGCTCTTCGGCACCTTCCTGAGGCCCAGGATCCGGTTCATGGATTCGCCGGCGAATTGCCCGATATTCACCTCCGCCAGGGCCGACGTCTGCCAGGCGGGGAAATAACTGCTTCCCCAGGTCCCATATGGAATCCGGGCCAAGGGAAGCATATGGTCGTCTGTCTTCATGCATGCCTCTTTGGACTGCGTTTTGGTACGGCAGGTTCAGTATTCAATTTACTACAGGGGTCGGGGCATAGGGTGTAGGGTGTAGCGTGTAGGGTGTGTGGTGTAGGGTCTTAGGGCTTAGGGCTTGGGAAGGGAGAGGGGAGAAGGGAGAGGGGTTGGCAGCTGGCAGCCGGCAGCTGGTCGCCGGGGGGCTGGGTTGCTGGGAGCTGATAGCTAACAGCTAACAGCTTGGGGGGGTGGGGCGTAGGGCTTAGGGCTTGGGACTTGGGGCTTAGGGTGTAGGGTGCAGGGTGTAGGGTGTAGGGACAGAAAAGAGGCAGGAGCGGCAGGAGAGGCAGAAGGGGCAGGGGGACGCTGGCAGCTGGCCGCCGGGGCGGGGCGAGGTGCGGCTCCTCACTCCCCCCGCAACACCGTCATCGGATCGACTTTCGTCGCTCGCCGGGCCGGAAGTAAACCCGCCAGCAGGCCTACCGACAGAAGCAGCACCGGCACGCTCGCGAAGATCAACGGATCCATAGTGCTTATGCCAAAGAGTTGGCTCGAGAGGAACCGCGTGAGGAACGCCGCAAGGCCAAGCCCCAGGCCGACGCCCAAGGCCACTGGGCGCATTCCCCGCCCCACCACCCTCCTCACAACCTTCCACCGTGGGGCGCCAAGCGCCAGCCGGATCCCGAGTTCCCGGATCTGCCCGCCCAGCCACACGCTCAGCACGCCGAAGACACCGATGGCCGCGAGTACCAGGGCACCTGCTGCGAACAGGGTCAACACCGTCAGGCTGAAGCGAGGTCGCCCCAACGTTCCTGCGACGATCTCATCCACTTCCTGGACATTAAAGATCGGAAGATCCGCATCGACAGCCCGCACGGCGTTGCGCACCGCCCCGGCGAGTATGGCAGGGTCCGTGTGGGCCCGGACCACGAGATAGGCATAGCGGAAAGGTTCCTGGAACACGGACACGTACACCTCTGGCTCCGCCTCTCGCCTGAGGTCTCGAAATCGCACGTCACCGACAACGCCTACAATCGTGAGCCACACCGCATCAGGCGCCGACGGGTCATAAAAGGTGATCCTCCGCCCGATCGCCTCCTCGTTCAGAAAGAAACGGTCAGCCAAGGTCCGGTTGATCACTGCAACCGGCAGCGCGCCGTCGGTGTCGGTGTCGCTCAGGTATCTGCCTTGGACTAGAGGGATGCCGAGCGTCTCGAAATATCCCGGGCCTGTGATCCGGGAGTGCGCTTCGGGCCGGTCTTCACGGGACGACGCGGCCTGGCCCTCGATGGCAAGAGCGGTCGACACGCTTCCGGTTGCAAGTGGCATCGGATGAATCGTGCCGGCTGAAGCCACTCCAGGTAGCGCCTTGACTCCTTGCAGGATCTCTTCGTACACGGCGACCTGCTGGGCATCCCCTTGGTACTTGCCCTCGGAGAGGTTGAGTTCCATCGCGAGGGTGTTCACCCCGACGAAGCCCGGGTCGATCCTGACGAGGTTGGCAAAGCTCGCGGCCAGAAGCGTCGCGCCCACCTGGAGCACCAAGGCCAGGGCGACCTCCGCAACCACAAGCGCCTCCCGGAAGCGCACGCCCCTTGGACTCCACGAGCTCGATGCACCCGATTCCTTGAGCGATTCACTGAGGTTCAAACCACAAGCTTTGAGCGCCGGCACGAGGCCAAACGCTACGCCTGCAATTATCGACGTGAGCAGGGTGAAGCCAAGGACGCGCCAGTCGAGAGTCACTGAATCCGCCCGTGGAATCTGGCCTGCAGAAAGAGCCATCAGAGATTTCGTGCCCCAGAGTGACAACAGGAACCCCAGGGTTCCCCCGGCCAGCGCCAGCAGCAGGCTTTCGGTAAGGAACTGTCGCGCCAGGCGACCGCGGCCTGCACCCAGGGCTTGCCGAATGACCACCTCCTTCTGACGCGCCGTGACACGGGCCAGCAACAGATTGGCCACATTCGCGATGGCAATGAGCAGAACGAAGGCCACGGCTACAAGGAGCATCAGAAGCGCGGGGCGGCTGTTTCCGACGATGCGATCCCTCAGGGGCTCGACCAGCACGCCCCATCCTCGATTCGTGTCGGGATGATCGCTGGCCAGCCGCGCGGCAATGCGGTCTAGATCCGCGCGTGCGGCGCTCAGCGTCACACCGGGTTTGATTCTTCCCAAGACGCCCGCATACCTGAAGGACCGGTGTTCTCTTTCGTACTCAAAAGCAATGGGCGTCCACACCTCCCCATCCCCGGGGTAGCCAATGACGCTCGGCGCCACACCGACGACTACGTGCGGCTCACCGCTCAGTGTGATCGCCCTCCCCACAATCTCCTGATCACCACCGTAGCGCCGCTGCCAGAGGGCTTCGGAGATGACCGCAACCCTCTCACGCCGTGGTTGATCTTCCTCGGACAGAAATCCTCTGCCCAACGTCATGGTGATGCGCAGTTGCCGGAAGAACCCCGCCGAGACCACGTAGCCCACCAACCGCTCCGGGCTTCCATCGCCGGTGAGGGTGAACGGGTTCCAGCGCCACGCCGTCAACGATTCAAACGTTTGGTTTTGCTCGCGCCAATCCCTGAAATTCAGTGGTGCCGCCCATCTGGTGGGGGACGTCATCTCCAGATTGTGTTCCCGCACGACGACCAGTTGATCCGCTCCCTCATAAGGAAGCGGACTCAACAGAACGCCGTTGACGACACTGAAGATGGCGGTGTTCGCTCCGATGCCGAGCCCGAGGGTGAGCACGGCGACGCCGGTGAAGACTCGGTTCTTGCCAAGGACGCGCAAGCCGTACCGGATGTCTTGGCTAATCCTACTCATCATTTCACGTACACGTTGACTTGGTCTGTCCCGAGTGAGGCGCTCTACGCACTCGGCGGCCACGAGGTTTGGATCCCCGAACGCTTTCAGCGCAGCTTCCCTTGCCTTGCCGGGGCTCAGCCCCTGTTGGATCAGTTCGAGAGTCCGCATCTCAAGATAGAAGCGAATCTCCTCTCGGACCTCGACGTCGAGCTTGGTGGGAAGGTCATATGGGCCCTTCGCGCGCCAACGTCGGAAGAAGCTCGACATCACTCCACCCGCAGCGCTACCAACGGGTCTACACGACTCGCCCGCCGCGCCGGCAGGTAGCTCGCCAGGACTGCTATCGCACCCAGCAGCACAGTGACACCGGCAAACGTCACGAAGTCAGTGGCGGGAACATTGAACAACATGCTCGACAGCAATCGAGTCGTCGCGAAGGCTCCTGCCAGGCCGAGCGCGACACCCACCAAAGTGAGCTTCATGCCCTGGCGCACGACGAGAGCAGTGATGTCGCGCTCGCGCGCACCGAGAGCCTTCCGTACCCCGATCTCCGGCACGCGCTGAGACACCGTGTACGTCATAACGCCCGCGATCCCGATCGACGCCAACAGCAGCGCCACTGCTGCAAAGATCGACAGCAATAACGTGCGGAACCTGGGCTGAGCGACACTCTCGGCAACTACATTGTCCATGGTACGAACGTCGTAGATGGGAATCGTGTCATCGAGGTCCCAGATCGTGCGGCGCGCCGGGTCTGCCAAAGAGAGTGGGGCAACCGTCGAGCGTAGCGCCAGTGTCATCCACCGCCTCAGCCAATCGTTGCGCTCCTGGGCCTGAGGGCTGTAAAACGCCATGCTTGCCTCACTGGCCACGCCCAATTGGCGAACATCGCGGACGATGCCCACGATCTCCCGTGACGTGCCGTTTGCCGTCATGCGTTTCCCAATGGGATCTTCAACGGGATACTGCTGTTGCACCAGTGCCTCGTTGACCACAGCCACTTGTGTGCTTCCGGAATCATCGGCGACGGTAAACCCTCTACCTCGTACGAGGGTCATCCCCATCACCCGGAAATAGTCAACGGTAACAGCTCTCCCCTCGGCACACACAACCCTGCCCTCTCGGTCTCGCTGGGTCTCTGGCGGGCGGTCGTCGCGGAAGATACCGGCGCAGCTGAAGGATCCCGTCATAGGTAGGAAGCTGATCGCGCCGGCTGCCTGCACTCCGGGGACGGCCTCGAGCCGCGCCAGCAGCCCATTGTAGAAACGCGTGAGATCCCGGTGTGCAGGGTAGTTTTCCCGCGAAGGCGCGATGCGCAACGTCAGGACGTTCTCAGCGTCGAACCCCGCGTCCACCCGCTGGAGGTTTCTGAAGCTTTTGACCAAGAGCCCGGCACCTGTCAGCAGCACTAACGACAGAGCGATCTCCGCCACGACGAGGCCGCCGCGCAGCACCTGACCTCTCCCCCCCGATGCCGCACCCCGTCCTCCTTCCTTCAGCATATCCGTCAGACCCGCTTTGGTGGTCTGGAGCGCAGGGGCCAACCCAAAAAGGATGCCGGTGAGGATCGAAACGCCGAGTGTGAATGTCAGAACGGTGGCATCGATCCGAATCTCACTTGCCCGGGGAATGCCCTCGCTTCCGAGCGCCACGAGACACCCCGTTCCCAACCAGGCCACGACAAGACCGAGTGCGCCGCCTGCAACCGACAGCGCGAGACTCTCGGTCAGGAGTTGACCGAGGAGGCGGTGCCGGCCGGCGCCAAGCGCGGTACGTAGCGCGATCTCTCGTTGTCTGACGGCCCCTCGGCTCAGTAGCAAGTTCGCGACATTGGCGCACGCGATGAGCAAGACCAATCCCACCGCCGCCAGGAGGAGCAGCATGGCGGGCCGCACCGATCCAACCATGCGCTCCTTGGCTGTCATGAGCCGCACGCCCTCGGCCGTGTTGAACGCCGGATACTCCTCACCCATCCACTGCGCAATTGCGTCCATCTCTGCTTGGGCCTGCTCGAGCGTGACGCCGGGCTTGAGCCGTCCGATCACCCGCCAGCTGCGGTTGCCGCGATTCAACACCGTCTCATCCCACCACGGCGGCCGTGCGCCCCACACCTGCCGCCGTCCGAGAGGCGATTCAAAGTCTGCGCCTGCCACCCCGACGACGCTGTAGGGCCGTCCGTCCAAGTCGAGTGTCCGCCCGATCACCCCGGAATCACCGCCGAAGCGGCTCTGCCAGAAACCGTAGCTCAGGACGACGACCGGATCATGGCCCAGTGCTTCTTCCGCAGGCAGAAAGAACCGCCCCAAGGTCGGCTGCACACCGAGAATGTCGAAGAAACTCGCTGACACGGATGCCCCGGCGAGGATTTCCGGATCTCCGACGCCGATCAATGTCGGGCCCCAACCTCCGTAGGCAGCCACGTCGACAAGAGTCTCATTTCGGTCGCGCCACTCCGTAAACGCAGGGTACGACATGTAGACATGGCGGGAAAGGACGCCCTGTTGGGTTCCCAACAGGTGCACAACCCTTTCCGGCTCAGCGTAGGGAAACGGCCGAATTAGCACACCGTTGACGACGCTGAAGATCGCTGCGTTGCCTCCGATGCCGATACCGAGCGTGAGAACGACGATGGCAGTGAAAAGCGGATTTCGGCGAGAAATCCGCCAACCGTAGCCGATGTCTCGGCCAATGCGGTACATGGATTCCCTCCAGCTTCCGCTTTGCTTCGTGGGACCGTTTATGTTGAGGCATTCCGCCGCTACCGCGTCGGCATCTCCGAATGCGTCAATCGCTGCGCGCAACGCCTCGTCGGCACTGAAGCCCGCTTCCATCAGCTCCTGAGTGCGCATGTCCAGGTAGAAGCGGATTTCCTCTCGCACTTCGACGTCGAGCTTGGTCGGGAGATCGCGCGCCGGGCGCACGGGACGACGGCGGAACAGCATCGATTTAGGAGGGTGTGGCCTTCAGAACCGACAGCACCGCCTCTGAGTGTTCCGTCAGGCGGTCCAACTCGGCTTCAAGATGCTTGCGGCCGCTGGGCGTGATCCGGTAGAACTTTGCCCGGCGGTTGGTCTCGGTCTTGCCCCACTTCGCGGCAAGCCAACCATTGCGCTGCAGCCGGTGCAAAGCCGGGTAGAGTACTCCCTCTTTTACGTCGAATATCTCTCGGCTCGTCCGTCGCAGCCACAGGCCGATGCCGTAGCCGTGCATCGGTCCGCTGCTGAGGGCCCTTAGGATGAGCACGTCTAGCGTGCCCGTGTACAGATCGCTTCCACCCATGACAAGGCCTCGATACCTAGGTGACATAGGGATCATACACCATGACCCCTTGTTGAGCAAGGGGTGGTCCCCCGGCCCCCCTCCCCACCGGGCGGGCTGGCCCTTCGAGACGGACGCCGCCTCCCTGAGGAGCCCTGCAACCAGGGCGTCTCGAAGGGCGGCGTCCTCCTCAGGACAAGGCGGACCGGCGGACAGGCGGGCCGTTTTCACCGCCACACACCACACCACCGGGCGGACCGGCGGACTGTCCACCCCGCCCCCGTCCCCGGCAGGGTGTAGGGTGGCGAGGGGCAACCGCAAGAAGAACCGCGTCAATCTGCGTCCATCTGCGCAGATCTGTGGCTCAATTCCCCGCCGCCCAACCAAGCCAGGGCTTAGGTCGTCGGGCTTGGGGCTTAGGGTTTTACGAGCCGCCTTGTATGGCCAAGGTGGTTGCGTTAGGTTTACGTGGCCACTATAGTGGTTCCCACTATAGTGACGACAGCATCGCCTGCCGACAGGACACCAGACCGATGACCAGCAGCCGACGTGATCCAGCAGCCCTTCTGCCACTTACCGACTTGTCCTTCCACATTCTTTTGGCGCTCGGCGATGGCGCCTCGCACGGATACGCTATCGGCAAGGATGTGGAGCGACGCTCCGGTGGCAGGCTCAACCCGGCAACCGGGAGCCTCTACCAGGCATTCAAACGACTCCGGGAAGACGGGCTCATCGTCGAGGCCAAACGGGCACATACCGGCGAGCGACAGGGCCCGCGACGCCAGTACTTCCAGCTCACCCCGTTTGGGCGACGCGTATTCTCTCTCGAGGCACAGCGGCTCCAGGGTCTCTTGTCGGTCGCCCGCGAGAAAAAGCTCGTGCCGAAGCGGTCGTAGTGGTCAGCAAGGGAGTGTTCATGCTCCACCGATCCATCATCCGGTTTTATCACAGCTGGCTTCGCTGGTACCCGTTCGATTTCCGCGTCGAGTACAGTGCGGGCATGGAGCACACGTTCGTCGAGCGGCTTCAGGAGGCCTGCGACCGTCGCAGCAGGGCAGCGGTTGTTACGCTTGTCGTTCGCGAGGCGTGGAACGTCTTTGCGACCGCCCTCGTGGAACGCGTCACGGCCATGATTCGGGTCATGCGCCGCAGGGGCCGCACGTCGCCAGGATTGACTCCGGGCAATCATCCGGCCGGGAAGCATTGGGCGGAGTTGGTAGCATCAGCCGTACAGGACATCCGGTACGCATTTCGTTCCCTCGTCAGGAGCCTCGGGTTTTCCACCACCGCAGTCCTCACGCTAGCACTCGGCATCGGTGCCAATACCGCGATCTTCAGTGTGGTGAACGGCGTACTGCTCAGGCCACTGCCGTATGAGAATCCCGAGCGATTGATCCAGGCTTGGGAGATCGAGCCGCCGGGCTTAGGGTTTGGGTTCTCACCACCCAACTTCGTGAGCTTTAGGCAGGAGGCGACGCTGTTCGAGGATATGACAGCGTTCCTCAATACCTCATTCACACTGACCGGGAGCGGAGAACCGGAGCGCGTGTCGGGAATGCTGGTGTCGGCTGGGTTCTTCGAGCTGCTTGGGGTATCGCTTCCAGATGGCAGGTCGTTCCTGCAGGAAGAAGACATGACCGGAGCCGAACCCGTCGTTATCCTCGGTCACGGGTTTTGGCAGCGACGCTTTGGCGGGAACGAGGCGGTGCTCGGTACCGCCATCACTCTGAGCGGCGTCTCGCGAACGGTTGTGGGCATCACGCCGCCGACGTTCAGATTTGGTCCCGGCACGATCGATGTCTGGGCGCCATTGGCGTTCAGCCATCGGGACATGAGCGGCAGAGGCCGGCATTTTCTTGACGTATTGGCCAGGCTCAGACCAGGGATCGAGTTCGACGCGGCCGCTCAGGAGTTGGACGCCATCGCGGCGCGCCTTGGCAACGCCTACCCGGAAACAAACGCTGGGTGGGGTGTGCGGGCGGTACCGCTCCTCGAGATGACAGTGTGGCGGGTTCGCACACCTCTGCTGGTGCTCCTTGGAGCAGTCGGCTTTGTGCTCCTCATAGCATGCGCCAACGTCGTGAATCTCTTGTTGGCCCGTGCGGAGGGACGTGGTCGCGAGATGGCGGTTCGAGCGGCATTGGGAGCCGGCCGCAGTCGTCTGCTCAGGCTGCTGCTCAGCGAGAGCATCGTGCTTGCGTCGCTGGGCGGTGCTCTCGGGCTGGGCTTGGCGTATGCCGGAGTGGAGTTGCTGATGACCGGTATCGGGAGCGAACTGCCGCGCGCCACCGAGGTGGGCTTGGACATTCCCGCGCTGGCATTCACCATGCTTGTGACACTGGGGGCCGGTATCCTCGTAGGATCAGTTCCAGCCTGGCAGGGCGCGCGGAAAAACTTGCTCTCGGGACTTCGAGAGGGAGGTCACCAGGCACTCCAAGGCGTCGGCCGGCGCCGAATCCGAAGCGTGCTGGTCGTGGCTGAGGTATCCCTGTCGCTCGTGTTGGTGATGGGTGCGGGCCTGTTACTCGAGAGCTTCTGGCGGTTGACCCACGTCGACAGTGGCTTCGACCACCGGCAAGTGCTGACGGGGCAGATATCGCTGCCGACCTCACAGTATGAGACTGACGCGCAACGTGGAATCTTCTTCGCCGATCTCGTGGACGAGATCGAGCGGCTACCAGGCGTCGCATCTGCGGCGGCAACTACTGGACTGCCATTGTTGGGGGGCCGCAACACCACAATCACTGTTCCCGGTCGGCCAGATGAGGAGTACCGTGGGATCGATCGGCGCAGGATCACTCCCGGATATTTCAATACAATGAGAATTCCACTGCTGGCGGGTCGCTTCCTCAACGACAGGGACAAGCCCGACTCACCGCACGTCGTCATAGTCAATGAGACACTCGCCCGCCGAGTCTTCTCCGACGAACGTGCTGTTGGCAGGCAGATCAACTGGGGTGGACCGTGGGGTCCTGAGACCCTCGAGATCGTCGGTGTGGTAGCTGACGTGAAGCAGCACGGTCTCGACATCGATGCCTTTCCCACGATGTACCTAGCCCATGCACAGATCTATGCTGCGGAATCCATGAGTCTGGCAATTCGCATCGCCGGTGACCCTCTCGATGCCGTCGCAGCCGTACGGGAGGCCGTTTGGAGGCTCGATCCTAACCTTCCCTTGTACCGGGTCGCCACCATGGAACAAGTCATCGCGGACTCCGTAACATCTGAGCGATTCTCAATGCTGCTGCTCGGCATCTTTGCGACCGTCGCTCTCTCACTCGCCGTGGTGGGAATCTATGGCGTGATGTCGTACACTGTATGCGAGCGCACCCAGGAAATGGGCGTGCGTATAGCGTTGGGCGCAGGCAGGAGAGAGGTACTGGGTCTCGTCATTCGTCAGGGAATGAAGCTAGCGTTCGTCGGCCTCATCCTCGGCATCGCCGGAGCGCTGGGCCTAGGCCGAGTGCTCAGCAGCCTTCTCTATGAGGTGAGTGCACGGGATCCCTGGACCCTAGCGAGTGTCGCAGTGTTAGTGGCTGCTGTTGCAGCGGTCGCTTGTTATCTACCGGCAAGGCACGCGGCCCGCGTGGATCCGGCTGAGGCGTTGCGGTACGAGTGATCCCCCACACCGCCCATCCCCACACAGGGCGGTAAGGCGGGAGGACGGTAGGGCGGTAGGTCCCTGCCGGGGGGTGGGCAGGGCGGGCCCGCCAATTTTCGATACGCCCTGGCACCGGAATGATTTGCGATTTGAGGTCGGCGATTTGAGATTGGTGATTGAACTAACACCATCGTACATTCGGGGAGCCAACCGCCGACGCGCTCGAACAACGGCTCATCGATTTCGGAACAGCGATCTGCGAGTCACTCCGTCGAATGCCGGCTGATCTCGTGGGAACTCACCTGAGCAGGCAGCTCGTTGGTCGGCCACCTCACTGGCGGCCAACTGCGCCGAGGCTCGGGGGGGCCGAGTCGCGCCGGGACTTCGTGCACAAACTGCAGATCTGCTTGACGGAACTCCGCGAGACGTCCGTATGGCTGCGTTTCGCATACCGACTCTGCGGCTGGAAGGAGAGCACCCGTGGGCTGGCGGACGAGTGTAGCGAACTCATCGCCATTTTCGTGAAGAGCATTAACACGGTCAAGGCAGCACGGGGAAGATGATTGGAGTCTGGCGATCCGCGATTTGAGGCTTCGCTCTTCTAGATCGACGAACTGTGCCGGTGTGCCGAAGTGCTGGTTCGAATCGCCACGCTCAAATCGCCAATCTGCAATCGCCAATCTGCACTCTGCAATCTGTAGTCGTCGCCCCTATCCTCGTTATGGACGCCGGAAGGTGCCGCCGCCCCCCTGCCCCACGTGACACTGCCGGCAGCTCTCCCGCTCCGGGTGCGACGTGCGGATCGCCTCCATCGGCGCCGACGCCCCGTGGCACATGAGACAATTGTCCCGCCCTTCCAGCGCGTGAGGGATCGGCGGCGGACTCCCCACCGGAGGGGCTGGCGTGGCCGCTGCGACCGATCCACGCTCCCAGGAA
>JBDHFY010000040.1:0-19319 GCA_039590195.1 Gemmatimonadota bacterium
TTTGATTGCCCCGCCAGGGCTCGAACCTGGACTCTTCTGATCCAGAGTCAGACGTGTTGCCAGTTACACCACGGGGCAGTGCCAGCTGCCAGCGACCAGCGGCCGGCTGCCAGCTAGTTCCCACAAGCTCCCGTCGACCAGCTCTGCAACCCCTCACCCATCGAACCGCAACAGGCTACCAATCTGTCACAGCCGGTAGCGGGTAGCTGGCCGCCGGCAGCTGAAGTGGAGCTGAGGGGGATCGAACCCCTGACCTCCGCATTGCGAACGCGGCGCTCTCCCATCTGAGCTACAGCCCCATGGCCACCCAACCCAAGATACGACACCCCGCTAGCAACGTAGCGGGGCAGGGTTCAACGTAGAAAGCGCCCCACCACCCAGTCAACCCCATCAGCGGCCAGCTGCCAGCGACCGGCTGCCAGCCCAAGCCGAAACCCACCGGTGCGGGGGGTGAAGCCTGTGGGCCACGGAGTCCGGCCTCGCCACAGCTGGCAGCTGGTCGCCGGCCGCTTCCCTCTCACGTCTCACGTCTCACCTCTCACCCATTCCTATATGCCACTTCGATTGTCATGCCATCTTTTGCCACAACCGTGTCCGCAAACACGGCCCGCGCTTCTTTGAGGACCGGGCCGGGGTCCCTGGAATACCGCGCCGAGAAGTGGTTGAGCACGAGCTTCCTCACCCCGGCCGCGAGCGCCACCTGCGCGGCCTCCGTCGCGGTCGAGTGGCCGGTCTCAACGGCACGCTCTTTTTCCTCGTCGCCAAATGTCGCCTCGTGTACCAGCAGATCCGCTCCCACCGCGGCGTTGACAACGCTCTCGCATGGCCGGGTGTCGCCGGTGATGACGAGCTTCCGGCCGGGCCGCGCCTCCCCGACGATATCCTCCGGGCCCACCATGCGACCGTCCGGCAACTCGACCCTCTCACCGCGGTGAATTCTTCCCCAGAGTGCGCCCTCGGGAACACCCAATTCCTTTGCCTTCTCGGGGTCGAACCGTCCGAGCCGCTCGAACTCCTCGAGCGCGTACCCCACCGAGTGGCGGTTGTGCTCCGTGGCGAAGACGACGAGCTGATAATCCCCGCGCTTGAGCTTGTCTCCCGGCTTGAACTCGGTGATCTCCACCTCGAAGGGCATGCGCTCGATGCCCACCGTCAACGCCTGCCGCAAGAACCGCTTCGCGCCCGTCGGTCCGTAAAGCCGTATTGGCTCCGTGCGACCCTGGAGACCCAATGTGCGCAGCAGGCCGAGTAGCCCCAGGAAGTGATCGGCATGAAAGTGGGTGAAAAAGATGTCGCTGAGACCAAACGAAATTCCCGAGCGCATCATCTGCCGCTGCGTGCCTTCACCGCAGTCGATGAGCAGGGTTTCCCCTTCTCGTATCAGTGCAGAAGCGGAAACGCCCCGCTCAACAGTGGGGCGTGCGGCCGAGGTACCGAGAAACGTGACGGCGAGCACCGCTACACCTCAGAAGACCTTCAACCTGAAGTAGCGGCCTGGCCGCTCCCGCATGTCGTCCAGCAGCTGACGCATGGAGACCAGCAGCTCGTGAAGATCCGTGTGGAGCGTGGAGTCGGTCAACGCTTTTCCAAAAGTCCCCTCTCCTGAATCCATCCTCCCCAGGATCGAACTCATGGCGGACGTGGCCCCCGCCAATCCCTCGGCCATCTCCCGCAGGCTCTCTGTCAACTCGTCGAGCTGGTTCACGGAGGCCTCGATTGACGGATTGGCGAGCGTCGAGTCGAGACGCTCCGTCACGCTGCGAATGTTGCCGATAGCCGCCGTCGCTTCGTCCGCCGCAGGACCTTCGCCGAGATCGGCAACGACTTCCAGCGCGCGCCTCGCAGCAACCAGTGTTTCATGTACGTCGTCAGCGGTCCGGTCGGTGAGTATCCCCTGCAAACCGGTCAGCACCCCCGCCGCCTGATCCGTGAGCCCCGACGCACCCTCGATCAAGCTCTGCTCCTCCGACCCCGTGATGACCTGTCCGTCGGTGAGCATTTGCGGAGAATTCCCAGGTATGTAGTCCACAACCTTCTCGCCCAGGAAATCCGTGCTCATGACACGAGCCTTGGCGTCCACGTGGGGAGCTCGATCCGTCGGAACGTCGATATACACCATGACCCGACCGACGTCCTCCAGGACCACGTTGGAGACGAAGCCCACGCGGAATCCCGACACCTGAACCAGGTCACCCTCCTGAAGTCCGCTCACATTCGCGAACCGCACCGGGACGACGACCCGGCCGGCGGCCGCGAAGGGGTTGACCCCCGAGAGCCAAATGAGCCCGCCCACGAGGATACCCAACGCCACCATGACGAGCATTCCGACCGTGACTTCTTGCTTGTAATAGAGGTCCATATGCCGTGAGTAAGTTAGCTGTTCAGCATCGCTTCCATGTCACGCTCGAGGAACTGCTGCACCGCTCCGTCCTTGCTGGCCGCAAGCTCCTCTCCGGTGCCCATGGCGCGGATCCTACCTTCGTCCAACAGTGCAATCCGATCCGCGACTCGGAAGGCACCGCGCACGTCGTGGGTCACCATGACACTGGTTGCCCCGATCTCTTTTTGCAGTTTTCCGACGAGCGAGTCGATGATGTCCGCGTTCACCGGGTCGAGTCCCGACGTGGGTTCGTCATACAGGAGATACGTAGGCTGACCCGCGATAGCTCTGGCGATTCCCACGCGTTTCTTCATGCCGCCCGAGAGCTCTGCCGGAAACTTGAGTGCCACCTCCGCCGGCATGTTCACCAATTCGAGACAGTGGTAGACACGCTCCTCGCAGTACTCCTTGTTCGACACGCACATATCGTCCGTGATACCGAGCTGGATGTTGTCGTACACGTTCATCGAGTCGAACAGGGCTCCATACTGGAAGACGTACCCGATGCGCTGTCTCAAGAGGGAAATCTCGCCGCGCCTGAGGTGCGGGACGCTCAGCCCGTCCACCTCGACCTCACCGCGGTCCGGGTGGATGAGCCCATTGATGTGCTTGAGCAAGACGCTCTTGCCGACTCCCGACGGCCCCAACAACGCCATGGTTTCGCCCTGCCGCACCTCGAAGTCGACGCCGTCGAGGACGACTAGGTCGCCGAAGCGCTTGTGCACTCCGATGAGGCGGATCATCTGCCCCGTATCCCCCTGCCCCACCGGGCGGACCGGCGGGCCGGGGTCCGCCGGGCGGTGGGGGGCCGCGGGGTGGGCCCGCCCGGTCGGGCGGGGAGGGGGGTGCCGGCAATCACTTCAGGAGCACCTGGGCCAGAATCGCATTCAGAAAGAGAATGAGCACTGATGCACTCACCACGGCACCGGTGGTAGAGCGGCCGACTCCCTCCGCCCCATGGCTCGTGTTGAATCCGACATAACACGGCACCACACTGATGGCGAGGCCGAAGAAGAACGCCTTAGTGAGAGTCACCACCACGTCGCGAAACTCAAAAAAAACCTGGGCGCCGTACGTGAAGTCCGCGTTGGTCATCTCGAGCGGCGCTTTCGATGCGATCCATCCGGAGAAAATGCCGATCGCGTCCGCATAAACGACGAGCACCGGCAACATCAAGGTCCCGGCGATGACTCGGGGGAGGAGCAGATGCGACACCGCTGAGCGGCCGAGGCTTTCGAGTGCATCGATTTGTTCGGTGACGCGCATGGTGCCCAACTCAGCGGCGTAGCGGGCCCCGATGCGGCCCGCAAGGATCAGGGCGGTCAGCACCGGGCCCATCTCCAGGACGATCGATCTCACGATCACTGAGGCCGCCAGGTACACCGGGATGCCGGCCGTAAACTGATATCCGGTCTGGAGCGCCATGACGGTTCCCGCAAACCCTGCCGTAAGCAGCACAATGAACATCGAGCCGATGCCGATGTGGCGAGCTTGCTCGACTGCCCGCGGGAGCCACAGGCGCCACTCGGGAATCCCACGGGCCAACTCCAAACCGAAATACGCCACCCTCCCCACCTGACCGGCGGCCTGCAGGGTGAAGCGGCCCACCCACCGTCTGACGTCCAAGGTCGCTGCCGGCGACGGGGCGGTGTCCGTCGCCGCGAACATTCTCGAGACTCTCACGCCGACCTCTTCAACTCCACACACCCGCAAGCAGTGCGATCACAGCCAGCGCTCCGGACACGGAGGAGACGACCGCCTGGCGTTTTCTCAGCCGGTCAAAGGCCGGAGGCAACTCCCCTTGGTCGGAGGGCACCGCCAAGGCGGCCAACTTACTGGCATTGGGAAGGGACGTGAAGATGAGCATGATGCCTGCGACGAGCCCGACGACCTCCATGATCCACAGCCCGGGACGCGAGAGGGAATGGTCCGTCCCCTGACCCGATAGCTGCATCGTCCAGAGGATCCCGGTACCGAGCGTGATGAACGCCCCCGGACCTATGACGAGAGCATGCACGCGCGCCAGCAGTCGGAACGCCGTCGCCCTGACCACGTTATCCTCACGGCGCACCGCAATGGCCACGACCATTGCGGCGATGGCTCCTCCGATCCACAACGCCACGCCCACGAAGTGGACGAACCTCACGAAGATCATTACTCGGGTTCCCCCGCTACCGTCTCAGGAACGAGTGGCATTCTCCCGGCGAAGCCGGTATCGAGTTCGTGCCAGTGTTCGACCACATCCTCGCCGAGCTTCCAGCACAGAAAGATGTCGCGCCCTTCCCGCTTGCCATGAAAGTCCACGAGGCCGTCGTCGAACCCCTTGAGGACGCAGCCGATCTGCGAAAGCTCTTCCACATACCCACTGATACGCCGCGCCAGTTCGTCCACCTCTTCCCTCAGCGCAGCCTGCTCGGGGCTCTCCCCCTCCTTGGCTGTCACACCCCCCGAGATGAGCTCGTACTTACGAACTCTCTCTCTCCACGCCTCATAGTCCGCAACAACGTCGGCGACAATTCGCTTGACCAGGGGCAGCGTACGGTTGGCCTCCTCAACCGTGAAGTATTTTTCGTCTCCCATTCCACCGAGGCCTTTCAAGAAATGGTCCCCCCCCCGCCCCCCCCCCAACAGCCGGTCCGCACACCGGCGGCTCGCAGCCGGCGCCATGGCAGGGCCTCCACCGATTGGGCCCCAAACGCAGCCCAAAGAGGGGCCGGACGACGCCGCCCGAAAGGGGCCGCCCGAGGGCCTGCGCACCCTGGGCAGGGGCTCCTACGCGTCCAGCAAAGCCGGGCCGGTTAGCCAAGGTACTGAGGGAACGCCCGGTATCCAATCGCAGATCACGAACGAGATTGCCGCTCCGAGAGCGCCCGGTAGGCCGCCCGGTAGCCCTCCTCTATGTAGCGGACCACGTTCTCCACCGCGAAGGTGGCCCGGGCGTTGACCTTGGGCCGAACCAGCACCAGGCTAACCGCCCCATTCTGCCGCCACTTGGAGACAGACGCCTCCTCCTGCGCCGCCATGAGGATCCTCATGGCGTCGTTGTGCGCCCCGAGAAGCCCGGGAGAGGATCTGACAGCCGCCTCTCGCTCGGCGAAGGATGGGCCCACGCTCACCGCGAAGAGGGTGTCCGGCTGGAACCCCCCGGCGACATCCAGGGGCAGGACCGCTCGGAGTCCCCCATCGCCGAGCCTTCGCTCGCCGATCTCCGCCGGTGGGTAATACAGTGGCAGCGCGCTCGTGGCGTACAGGGCGTCCACAAGAGGCACCTGCTCCCCACCGGCGCCGAAGAGCACCAACTCACCGGTTTTCAGATCCACGGCCGTCACCGTGAGCGGGATCTGGAGTTCGTCGAACGTTCGGGCCGGCACGAGTGTGGCAATGGTCTTACGCAGCGGCATCTCTCGAAGCAGGCTGGTCGCAAAGGGCCCCAACAACACCCGAGGGGACAGGGCGGCCACATCCTTGCGTGAAATTGCGGAGACTCGCTGCACCACATCCTCGTACGGCAGGCCGCTGGCAAAACACGCTGCCATTACCGCACCCATGGACGTACCCACAAAGTGCGCCGGTGATAGATCCTGGTCGGCCAGTGCCCTGAGTGCCCCGATGTGTGCAGCGGATTTGGCGCCGCCTCCGCTCAACACGCAAACGACCCGCTCGTTACTCACGACTGCGTCTCTGCCTGCCGTTCCTCGAGCCGTCGTGCCCGCCTCGCCTTTGCCGCCTCCAAACGCCGCCTCTCCAACTCTGTGTCGGGGCGAACGGGAGGAACCGCGACCGGCTGTCCTTCAGAATCAACCGCAACGTAAGTCAGGTAACAGCTATTCGTGTGTCGCTTCTCACCCGAGACCAGATTCTCGGCCTCAACGCGAACGCCGACCTCCATCGAGGTTCGGCCAACGTAGTTCACGCTAGCGTGAGCAACCACCAACTCGCCCACGTGAATCGGCTCGTGGAAATCCACTCTATCGATGGACACCGTGACACATGGCTTCCGTGCGTGCCGGATAGCAGCTACGGCCGCCACGCGATCCACGAGGGACAGAATGATGCCGCCAAAGACATTGCCGAGAACGTTCGCCATGTTAGGCATCATGAGCTCGGTCATGATGGATTGTGACGCCTGAACGGATCGGGGCGTTGTTTGATTCGGAGACATCGATGTCACACCGGTAAAGACCCGACTAAGCTATCCACTAGTAGTCCACCGGCCTCAGATAGTATTCTCCGATCGCCGTCTGACTCACCATGGCCACTGTCGGAAGACGGCGCTTCCAGTGAGTGGAATCGAGTCGACCCCGAACAAGCTCAACATCCTCAGCGTTGATATCTCCCATGCTCGTTATCTCGTCCGGTTCCAATCCACGCAGCAGAAAATAAAGAATGAGATCGGCCCTTGGGTATGAGATTCCCAAGTCTCCCTCATCCGTCTGACCTTTGATGAGATCCGCCGACGCGGGTTTCGACACAATCCGTTCCGGCACACCCAAATAGCGAGCGAGCGACCAGACCTGAGACTTGAACAGGTCGCCGAGCGGGTTCACCGGAGGAGAATCATCCGCATGCCACGTGAAATAGCCGAGAAGCCGCTCGGTTTTGTTGCCCGTTCCCAAAGGAAGAGCGTGGTGAGCCGCCGACAGGTCGAACAGCGTGACCATGCGCATCCGAGCCATGACGTTGCCCAAGCGTCGAGGATCCAGCTTTGGGCCAACGACATTGGCCAAGCCGTCCACCGCGGCCGAGATGTCCACAGTCTCGAGTCGTATTCCCAGCTCGCTCGCCACGAGCTCTGCGTCCTCAAAGCTTTCCTTACTCGAAGTGGCATACGGCATGCGCACACCGATGACGTTCTCGGCACCCAGGGCGCGGGCCGCGAGGGAAGCAGTGACGGAGCTGTCCGCCCCACCCGAGAGCCCGACGAGGCCCTTCTGGAATCCCCGTCGAACGACGACCTCTTCCTCGAGAAACGCCACCAACCAGCGCATGACCAGCTCCGCATCGATCGTCAGCGGGTCGGTCTTCTCCCGGTCCCGGTAAATGAGATGCTTCGTCACATGCGGTGCGGTGGCCGTCGGCGTTGCAAGGCCGGGGACAGGAGTGCTCGACTCGTCCATTGCCTGGCCGAGTTCGCCGTCGTCCGCCTCCTGCTCGCCGTCCATCATAGGACTCAGGAGGTTTCGAATTTCAGACTTGAGGTCAGCGAGGAGCGGCTGATCGGCCCGTGCCCTCAGTATCTCCTGATGATCAAATCTCGAAACAACGATCGCCTCCTCGAATAGCGGGCCCCGGGCCAAGAGATCACCGTCGGGTCCGACAATCATGGAGGCGCCGGGAAACCCTTTGCCACCCTCAAAGCCCACCAACTGGGCAAGCGCAACATAGACGCCGTGTTCGCATGCGATGTTGCGCACCAGACGCTCCCAACGCTCTATGCTCGCGGGAATCGTCTCGTCCTCTCCCGTTCCGGCCAGAACCCTCGCCGGCGTGACTCCTCTGGCCGGCGACGCGCTTGGGACGAAGAGGAAGTCCGCACCGTCGAGGACGGCGAGCGTTGGGGTGAGGGAATGCCAAATGTCCTCGCAAATGAGCATGCCCGCGCGACCCCACTGCGTGTCAAAGGCCTCTACGGAATGCGCGGGCTCAAGAAAGCGCTTCTCGTCGAACACTCCGTACGTCGGAAGAAAGATCTTTCGGTGGACGTGGAGAATACCGGGACTCGCTCCCCCGAGCGCGGCATAGATCGCAGAGTTGTGATAGCGAGACCGATACCTCTCATAGAAGCCCGCAACTACGTCCAACGACGGAGCGCCGGACAACGAGTGCTGGGCAGCCAGGTCGCGGAACAGCGACTCCGCCGTCACCGCCGCAGTCCTCACGCCGCCTTCCAGGAAGTAGCCCGACGTCACGGCTTCGGGGAAGACCACGACGTTCGGCGGCGTCTCCTCTCCTGCCAACTGGGCGAACACGGCGCCGATGCGACTGAGGTTCTCCGGATAGTCGGCCTTCTTGGGCCGGATCTGGGCGATGGCTATCCGGGGATTAGGCATGCAGGAAAATAGCTACAGGACGGGTCGGGTGCGGGAGCAAAGCCGAACCGGAGGCGAAGGCGCCAGGAGGCCGGGCGCCCCTCATAATCCGCGGCTCAGAGCCGCGTCTCGGCTGATGTCACTTATAGTGACATGCTGCCAAGGCTTGGCTGCCTGTACCGCCCTCGATGTCGCTCTGAGCGACAGCAGCCGAGACGCGACTATCAGTCGCGGACAACAAAGGGCAGGGGCATGCCCCATGCTCCGCTTGGTGGCGCAACGCCGCGTCCTCGGTCGCACTCTGCTGGGCGGTCCACCTCACCGCTACTCACCGCCGACTCACTTCCGTCAATGCGTCCGGCACGAATAGCGACTGGCCCAATTCCTCGCGCCGGAAGTCGGCAATGCGGCGCTGCGTGGCCTCCGATCGCAGGAACGCGCTGAGAACCCGCGCACTCTCAGACTTCACCCACGGAAAGCGGCGCTGATTCACCAGGATCACATGGTAGGGGTTGATGAGAACTGAGTCACCCCGCACCAGGATCTCAAGATGCGGGGGCTCCTTGCGGCTCAGGAAGGTGCCGATGTCGCTCAGCGTGTACGCGCCAAGCTCACTCGCAATTTGGATGGTGGCGCCCATGCCCTGCCCGGATTCCCAGTGCCAAGCCCCGCTCGGCGTGACGCCGGCACGACCCCACAGCGTATCCTCTTTGACGTGCGTCCCCGACCGGTCTCCCCGGGAGATGAACAGCGCCCTCGTCCCCGTCCCCGTCCCCACCCGGGCAATGGCACGGAGAGCCTCGGCGGCTTTCAGCCCCCTGATGCCGGCCGGGTCGGAGGGGGCGCCTACGATAACAAACTCATTGTGCATTAGCGGGTGTCGCTCGACCCCATAGCCCTCCTCGACAAAGGCCTCCTCCCCGCTCGGATCATGGAGCATCAGGATGTCTGCCTCGCCACGCCGTCCCAACGTCATGGCCTGCCCGCTTCCCACTGCCACCGCCCTGACCGAAATACCTGTCACCGCCTCGAAGCGCGGTAACAGATCGTCCAGCAAGCGCGTATCCCGGACGGAAGTGGTCGTGGCCAAGACCAGGTCGTAGGATTCCTGCGCCGAGGCCTCCACGGAAACCAGCAACGCGACACCCAAAAGGATGCTCCGTCGATTCGTCAGTTTACCTGTCATGAAGAGGTGCCTCGGCGCAGGACTTCCTCCATTGCGGCACGGGCAATCGTATCGGTCCAGCCCTCGCACCTGCCTGGCGCCGGACCAGGGGCACAGAGAACGCGGACATGGAATTCAGTTCAGAGCGCGGAGTTGAGGAAGAAGGCTGATGGTCACTCTGCCAGGGAGTCCTGGAATAACTCCTTTTGCCGCCGGATGCTCGAGGGCTCGACCGGCTCCTGCCCCATCAGCCGCATCATCTCCCTGGCACTGTGCGGACTGTGGCCCTGAAATTGATTGTTGAAGTACCCAAACGTTGCTTCGACTAGCTGACCTAGCCCCTTCAAAGCATCCGCCCAAGAGCTGAGTTCCGCCTTTCGGTCGACCTGTGGAGTCGAGTAATGGGTGAATCCCACTGTGCCGACCTGACTCACGCGCGTGGTCGAGGTGGAGTGTTCAATTTCGGGGCCGCCGGTTGATCCCCGCGTGGGGGTTCCGAGGCTGCTCCCCGGACCCATCCACCGAACGTATGCAAAATCCGCGGTGGGACGGGCAGCCAGCTCCAACATCCGACGCCGTCTGATCCAGCGACCGTCCACCAGGGTGAGAGCCACATTGTGGTCCCGCAACAATTGCAGGACGTCGTCATCCAGCCAGTCTTGGTGGCGAAACTCCACGGCCCAACGAGCGTCGTGCGACAGCCGGGGCAGGAAGCTTGTCAGGGCCGCTCGGTTCGTCCGCGTAGGGAGGAAGTCTGGGCTGAGTTGCAGCAGGAGCGGGCCGAGAACGTCGCCCAAGAGCCGGACCCGCTTCAGAAAACGATCCACCAGTTCGTCTGCACCCACCAGACGCCGCCTGTGGGTGATTTCCTGCGGGACCTTGAGCGCGAACGCGAAATCCTCGGGGACACTCTCCCGCCAATCACGAACGGTCGGCTCCGGCGGTACGCCGTAGAAGGTGGAATCCACCTCCAGCGTGCGGAACATCAGCCCGTACAGGCGGAGCATGTCCCCACGCTTCGTGCCTGCCGGATAGAAAGAATCCACCCAATCGGCAAACTGCCAACTTTGCGTGCCGAAGAGGAATTTGCCCGTCAATTCAGCTCCCCTGCGTTCCGGTCGCCCGATGCCAATACATCCTCATCTCCTCGATCTTGCCGTCCGCGGTCTCGCAGAAGAATGCTCCCCGTACATCCATCCATTCCCCTGTGCGGCGGCGTCGAAACGTGCATCGGAATTCGGTCGAGAACCACGGGCCGGCCACGAAGATCTCGCCGAACCGGAAACTGACCTCTGCCTGTTCCCGGGGAATGTCATCCCAATACGCGAGAATCGCTTCCTTGCCCCTCACGGGCTTGTCCATCGGTGTGGGAAGAAAAGCGCCCCCCTCCCCGAAAATTTCGGAGATGCGCTGCCCACTGCCCGCTTCCCAGCCTTTGCCGAACTCCTCAATGAGTGCAGCGTAGGTTTCCTTGGTCTGAGATTCGGCTGAACTTTCTTCCGGCGTTGCTATCACACGATCTCCTGTGAGGACCCCAGGTCTCACGGTCAAGGTTAGGGGGGCATGCCTCCCACCGCCAGGCGTCGAAAGGGAAACCAGGTGATCTACCACAACCGCATTGTCATCGACACCGACGCCGGCATCGACGATTCAGTCGCCCTGGCCCTCGCGGCCCGGTCGCCGGAATTGCAGATCCTGGCGGTGACCACCACGTACGGCAACGCACCCCTCGACCTCTCGACCCGCAATGCGCTCCGTGTCCTGGAACTCGCCGGCTCCCCTCACATCCCGGTCCTGCCCGGCGCCTGGAAGCCGATTGCGCGCCCGCTCGTGACCGCTCCCGAGACCCACGGAGCATCCGGCGTCGGATACGCCCCGGTACCGCCACCTCGCCCCGGCGGGGCCGTGCCTCGTCCTCGTGTTCTCCTGGACGTGCTTCGAGCCACGCCTGGCCCCATCACCCTCGTGACGCTCGGGCCGCTTACGAACCTGGCCATCGCCTTGCGCGCGGACCGATCGCTCGTTCGCTCCCGGGTGGCCTGCCACCTGGGAATGTTCGGCAACATCAACGAACGAGGCAATACGAACCGCTGGGCCGACTTCAACGCATGGAGCGACCCGGAGGCTGCCGATGAGATTGTGCGGTCCGCACTGCCCACCACCATGGTGGGACTCGATGTCACCCGGCAGATGACGATGTCCGCTCGGGAAGTGGAGCGGCTCCGCGGATCGCAGGACCCGCTGGTAGCATGGCTCGCCGAGGCCCTCCAGTTTTATGTGGAATTCCACCGAAGCCAAGAGCGATTGGATGGCTGTGTTGTGAACGACATTCTCCCCATCGGTGAGCTTATCAGGCCCGGGCTGCTGTCCGGTGAGCGCCTCGGACTGCGCGTGGCGCTTGACGAAGGCGAGCACCGCGGTCATACAAAGAGCGACGTCCACGGGTCCATGACGAACGTCGCGCTGCAGGTGGACATCGCGGGGATGCGGAAGCTGTTGATTCGGGTTTTTGGAAAGCGCTGGCTCGAGGGAGCCCATCGCTGAACGGTATCTGATCCGGAGGGCAGGCATGGCACAAGGCGAAGTTCGCGTCGCCGTCATCGGGACGGGCGACATCGGTCGAGGGTGGGCCGCACTCATTGCGGCGGCCGGCTGGCCCGTCGCGGTCTATGACGCCGACACCAAGTCCCTGGATCAGGCCTCCACGGACATCGCCTCGCGGGCCCGGGTGCTCGTTTCCCTCGGTCGAGCGGACGCCGCGACGGCAGAGCGGGGCATCGCGAAAGTGGAGGTGGGAAAGAGTCTGCTGCAGGCCTGCTCTCGGGCAGAGTGGGTCATCGAGACCATCCAGGAAGATCTCAGGGCGAAGCAAAAGCTCTTCGAATCTCTGGAATCGGTGGCTCCCCAAGCACGGGTCGTGTCGAGCTCCTCGAGTTCGTTCGCGCCAAAGGACATCGCCGCCCGGGTGAGAAGGAAGGACCGGTGCTTGGTGACCCATCCCCTCAACCCGCCGGAGCTCATACCCCTGGTTGAAGTGGCTCCGAGCCCGGAGACGGACAGGGCGCTCATGGAGGTGGTCAAAGGATGGCTCCGCGCCCTGAACCGGACACCGGTTGTGATAAAGAAGCCCGTCCCGGGTAACGTCGGGGGCAGGATTGCCGCGGCCGTATGGCGCGAGTGCATCGACCTCGTGCTCGAGGGCGTCATCGACATCGACGACCTGGACCGAGCTGTCTCACAGGGTCCTGCCCTGGGCTGGGCGGCTGCCGGGCCGTTGCTCACGTATCACTTGGCCGCGGGCACCAAGGGCGTCGCCGGCTTCTTCCAACATCTCCTCCACACCTTCGAGAGCATCTGGGAGGACCTGGCGGACTGGAAACACCTCGACCATGAGCAGCAGACCGCACTGATCCAGGGAATCGAGCGAACGTATCGAGGTAAGCTCGAACACATCCGAGGCGCGCGGGATCGACGCTTGGGGGCGATTCTGCGGGGGCTCGAGGAGGTGCGCGAGGGGCGGAGCTAGCGCTCCCCTGAGCAGTCCCCTTCGATGGCTCTAGGCTCTCAAGACGCGACCAGCAATCCCGTTCCGTACATCATGAGCAGCCCGACCATCAAGCCGCTCGCGTTGAGCGGTGTCCAGACTACGTTACCCGTCTGTGCGGCCACCATGCGGTGAAGCGCGAGCACCACCTGTACGATAGCCCCCGCCCCAATACTCAAGAACAGCGTCGCGTAGAAAGGCGAGTAGGCCATACCTCCCAGCCAGGCACCCAAGATGGTGGGGCCACCCGCCACGAGACCCAGTGAGATGAGTGTCGAGATCTTCGGACGATCCTTCGCCACCGGCGAGACAATAGCGAGGCCTTCCGTGGTGTTGTGCAACATGAACCCGATGATCAAGAACGCCCCCAAAGCCACCTCTCCGAGGGAGTAGGACGCGCCGATCGCAAGTCCTTCACCCAGATTGTGAAGCCCAATCCCCACCGCCACCAGGTATGCGAGCACTCGGCGACCTTCGCGGCTTTGTTCTCCCAGCGACCGCCGGGAGAGAGACTGGAGCAAGAGCACCGTCCCCACGACACCTAACAACACCACCGCCGATCCTTGATACGCCCCCGCCACGTTCTGCGCGGCCTCCAACGCCTCCTCGAGAGCGTCGACGCCAAGGAAGATGAGCAAACCGGCCGTCAGCGCGAGAACGAAGTGCGTCCACTTCCGCTCGAGTCGTTTGAGGAACGGATACCATAGCAGCCCGATCGCCACGGGGATGACGCCGACGTACAAGCCGATGATGGCAAACACGCCAAAGAACAGCGGCCCCACCGGCGGTGTCACCGTAGCCACTGGGATCTCGTGACTGAACGTGACACCGGTTGAACTCAACAGCGTGATCTCGTGTGCTTCGTCCTGGACCCAGGGATAGGGGATCGTGATCGTGGCGCGCCCGAGCCTCGGAACCGTGTTGGACGGCGTCATGGTGAAGGTCCAAAACGCGTCGTCCACCGTTACCTGAGCGACGGTTACGGGATCAGGACCGCCGTTCACCACCTCGATGGTGATCCCGCCGTTGGCAACCGTTACCCGATCAAACGTGATCTCCTCAACCGGAGGCGCCGCCCGAAGGAGGCTCAGAAGATCCGACCTCGCCACGAAGACAGCCACCGCCACGACAAGCGCCACCGGGAGCAATCCCCACGCCACGAGACCGCTCTTCACTTTGCTCACGCCGTGGACTCGACCACGTTGAACAGACCCATCCAGCCCAGTTCCGTGAACTCGGACTGGTGGGCGTGGAACATGAACCGACCGGTGTCGTTGTACGTGAACTCAATGATATGCCGTTCTCCCTGACACATCATGACCGTGTCCGTATAGTCGTGCGGCGACAGCGTCGTACCGGTTCGATACACGTGAAACAGATTGCCGTGGAGATGGATCGAGTTCACAGGGTCGAATTCCAGTGCGTTGACGAGATAGAGGCGCTGCAGCTCCCCTCGGCGCACGGTGATGGGATTCTGTTGGTACGCAAACGCCACCGTGTTGGCCGCATAGACTTCGTTCTCTCCATCGAAGTTGGTGTCGAACCCGTTCATGACCATGACCATCTCCCGAGCTGACGGCCGTGACGCTTTCGGATCGATGATGAACGTGCCGTACAATCCCTTGGCGATGTGCTTCCGAATGGGGACGGTATGACAGTGGTACAAATGAAGGCCGAACGGCCGGGCCTCGAACTCGTAGACAAACTCCTCGCCGGGGTGTACGACCTCGAAGACCCCGTCCATGTTGGCTGGATGAATGCCGTGGAAGTGGATCGTGTGTGGGTGCGAGCCTCGGTTGTCAAAACGCACTCGCACGATATCGCCTTCGGTGGCCCGCAGCGTCGGACCCGGCACCTGCCCGTTATAGGTCCACGCAGGGTAGAACACTCCCGGAGCCACCTCGATTTCCCGATCGACGGCGTGAACCTCAAACGAGCGGAGAATCTGTCCCGATGGCAGAGTGCTCACATCTCCGTACTCGAAATGCTCCAGAAACGTCATGGGATCGATGGACGCACCTTTGACGGCTCCAACGGTTCCAAGGTTGCTCGGGTCGTGAAGCGAGGGATCGCGACTCGTAATGCGCTCCGCCGCCTCCAAAGCGTTAGTCGACGCCGCATACGCCGCCGCTCCCAGCGCACCGCGCTTCAACAACTCTCTTCGAGTCATCCGTTTCCGGGGACTCATCGATCGCCCTCTTGCTCGACCAGCGTGCACTGCAGCGATCGAGCCAGATCAAAACCGACCACCTCGTCTCGGCGCTCATCGCCGCGCAGACGAATCGTGACCGGTCCATTGAAAGGTTGTCTTGCCAGCACGGTGAAGGACGTTCCCGGCACCAAGCCCAACGACGCAAGGAACCGCAGCCGCGCGGAGTCCTTGTCGCCCACGGACCCGAGCCTGGCCGCCCCACCCACCGGTATCTCGCTCATGGGCACGTAGCTCAATTCTTCGATATCACCGGTGGCCGTCGGAATGGGCGCCCCATGAGGATCGTATTGTGGGTTTCCCAAAGCCCGCGCCATCCGCTCAATCAGATCGTCGGACACGGCGTGCTCGAGCCGCTCCGCCTCGTCGTGAACCGAATCCCAGTCGTATCCCAGCCTTTCCATCAGATACGACTCGATCACGCGGTGCCTCCGCAGCATGTTCAGCGCCTCGCGACGGCCGGCCGATGTGAGCTGAACACCCCGATAGGGCAAGTGCTCGATCAGTCCGGACTCCGACAGGCGCTTGACCATCCCACTCACCGACGGTGGGGCGATGTCGAGCTCCTCGGCAATCGCACTGGTCTGTGCCGCACCGGACTCCGACTCGAGCCGATAAATCGCCTTCAGATAGTCCTCTATGGACCGAGAGAGAGACGGCCTGGCCAATTCGTTCATGTCATAACCCTCAACTAGAAATTATGCCAGCCTAATTCTAGCATACAGCGGCCAAATACACAAACTGTGTTCGGTGTTGGCGGGACTTAGCCTGTCAGGAGGTGATCAATCTCAGGAAGGGCGTGAGAATCCGGTGGGTCATCCCCCACACGACGTGGGGAGCGTCCGGCGAACCGAGCAGGTAGGCATCACGCGTCAAGCGACTCCCGCGGATCTCGATCTCGGCCTGCCCGGACGAGGCGAGAAGGGCGTCGACGGAAGCCCACATGTGGAGCGCAACCTCGTGATTGGGAACGACTTCCGGCCGAGCTGACAGCCCAAAAACGAACGGGCGCACTATCACCCTGGGAAGGATGGGATTACGCGGGTGAAAGTCGTCGAGCTCGCCCAACACGGTGGCGGTCCCAAGGTCAATTCCCGTCTCCTCGAGCACTTCCCGCATGACCGTGTCCAGCAGGCCGCCGTCGGTGGGATCCATCCGCCCGCCCGGAAGAGCCATCTGCCCTGACCAAGGGTCGCCCTGCTTCTCTGCCCTTTTGATCAGGAGGATGTCGGGGCTCGCCGGCGCCGCCCCAAGGATGATCGCCACTGCGGCGTTCCAGGCCTCGGGGTCTTCGATCCGCCGGGGTTCGCGAGCGGCAAGCCGGGCCTGGATCTCAGAGAATGTGATCTGCGTCACAGAGCCTTGCCAAGGTGATTATCTTCCCGACGGCCACCGGGGCACGGAACGAAACTTGCCGTCCGTACTGTTCAACAACGAGACAGCAACTCGCGGCCCTCGATCACGGCCGGCACCGTCAGGTGCGCCCACAGGGAGGTAGCTATCCAAAGGAGCTTCATTGTTGGGCTACTAGCAATTGCCTCGCTTGCCGCCGCGAGCCTGCTCTTCCGTCACCGCCTCTCCCCCGACGGTGCGGCGGAGTCAGGCAACAAGTCGCTGGAAGTCGACGATTTGTACGAGGCAGGACTCTAGCGCCAACAACAGGGGCGGTCGTCTCCGGCTGACCGTCCTCTGCGAGGTGCTTTTTCAAAACAGGTGCCGCGAGAACCAGCGGACCGTGGCATCCATGACGCTTGCCAGTTCCGGTGTGTTCCCGGCCCACGGGTGGCTCGCGCCAAACGTGTGCCCACCCCCGGAGACCACCAAGAGTTCCGCCGAGTCAATCCCTGCCGCTGCGTGAAGTTTTTTCCCGTCATCGATTGAAACAGACTCGTCCTGGTCGCCATGGGCGATGAGCCACGGCACCTCGATTCTCGCAGCCGCTTGCAGGATGTTGAGCTTTGCATGGCTGTGTTGCTCGATCTCGTCCAAGGCTTGGGTATACAGGGGAAGGACATCACCAGTGCGAGCGTTCACCACGTCGAGCTTGCCACGTTGCCGCCAATCCCGAATCGTCTCGGCATCCAACCGATCAATGCGCGCGATCGCTGCCCACGTCACCAACGCTGCAACTTTGCCGGAGGAGGCCGTGTAGAGCGCCGCCGTGCCGCCACCCCTGCTGTGGCCGAACAACCCGACCTTCGTGGGCCGCGCCAAACCCTGCCCCAAACCCCCTTGCTCCAGGGCGTCACACACCGCTCCGACATCCCGAAGATCTCCTGAAAACGTGGCGTGCCCGAAGCGCTCGACCTCGGTGAAACTCTCTCCGTCGGGCCCGACACCACTGCCTGACAAATTGAACGAAACGGCAGTCATACCTGCGTTTGCCAGCCTGGCGGCCAAATGGGGAAAGAAACCCCAGTCCTTGAACCCCTTGAAACCGTGGCAGATAACAACAGCAGGGCGTCCCTCACCGCCTTCGGCGCTTCTAAAATCGCCGCGAACGGGCTGGCCGTCGGCCCCGTCGAGCTGAAATCGGGTGGTGGTTACGGTAGCCATTTCCCAGCTTTGACCTCCTCTCACACCCCGGGTACATTTCTGACCGTGAGCCGCCTGGAAGGCCTTTCCCAATGGGTGTGACCATGCGACCCTCAACATCGGCACTCGCCGCTGTCGGTCGTGGGATCGAGGACAGGCGCGACCGGCTCATAGCCGACTGGGCCGGTTGGATCAACGACCGCCTGGCGTCAATAGAGCACATCAGGCGTGAGACGATCGAGAGGCAGCTCGCTCTCCTCGTCGACATTCTCATCGAAATGGCCGGTGCACACCGGCGGCAGACTACCGAACTCTGGCTCAGCGCCTCAGAGTGGTATGGCAAGACCGCCGCCGAGCGCGGCCTTGCCGCCGGCGAAGTGGTGGAGGAGTTTCAGTATCTCAGGGAACTCCTCATCCGCGATCTCTCCGAACTCATCGTCACACTGCAACCCCGACAGTCGATGGCGACGGTACTGAAGCTCAATCGCATGTTGGACAAAAGTATCGCCCATGCCGTGGTTGGATACACCGATACCCTGGTTGAGACCCTCCTCAACCAGCGGGGTGTGCCCGTGGGCGCTCTCGACGAGGCGGATACGGAACTGGAAAAACGACTGGAGCAGCTTGCGAGTGAGCTTGCTCGCATTCGCGAGCGCAAATAGACAGCAGCGCCGGTCAGAGCACGCCGTCAGCCAGAAACCTCTTCCCCACCATCCACGTTGATCACGTTTCCCGTGATCCAGTCCGTGCGCGGATTACAGAGCGCCACGACAGCCCGGGCGACATCTTGTGGAGTCGTCAGGCGCCTGTGGGGGTTTCGCTTCGCAGCATGTTCGAATAGGCGGTCGCTCTCGGGGATCTTCTCCGCGGCGGGCGTCCTCGTCACTCCGCCGCGGAGCGAGTTCACGGTGATCTTGTGCTGAGCCAGCTCTACAGCAAGCTGGCGGGTGTGGGACTCGAGCGCAGATTTGGCCCCCGACACTGCGCCGTAGGAAGGAATTACTCGAGTCGAGCCTGAAGACGTCATCGACAGAACGCGCCCACCTTCCCCCATCATCCCGCGCTCGACGATATCCTGGGCCCAGTAGACCAGCGAGTGCGCCATCACATCGAGCGTCATCTCCATCTGCTTCTGGCTAAGCGCTTTCTCGCCGATATATGGCCGAAGCGCCCCAAAAGCCAGGGAATGCATGAGGACCGCGACGGTGCCGCCATTCGTCTTCGTCTCTTCCAGGAGGGTGTCCAATACCTCCTGGCGCTTTTCCTCGTCCGCGGCGTTGACGTTGAAGTAAAGGGCCCGCCGGCCCATACTCTCTATCTGCGACTTGATGTCATCCACATGAGCCATTCCGGCCTTGCGGTCCAGGTGGACACCGGCTATTTCGTAGCCGGCCTCAGCCAGTTCCTTGGCGCACGCCTCTCCAAATCCGCTCGACGCGCCGAGAACCAGCGCCCAA
>JBDHFY010000041.1:0-21984 GCA_039590195.1 Gemmatimonadota bacterium
GGATGTCGGACTGCCTACCTTGAGGCACCCCATCCTTTGGCGCCGCGACCCCAAGGTCGCAGTCATGATATCCGGCAATGCCTCAGGCCAGGTCTACCTTCGTCCTGGTGATCAGCGAAGCCACCGCTGGGCCCTATCCGAGATCGAAGGTGGTGAAGTCCCCGGCATTCCTCGGGACATCGTCACTCACTTGGCCGGGATCGACGGCGTCGCCCTCGTGGCCGCCACAAACGGGCAAAATGTGACCTTGGTATCACGCGACGGAAGAGCGGGTCTCTCGCCCACACCGAATGAGAGGATCCTGTACACGCCTGAGACCGCGGACGTACTGGGGCTCGGGAGAATTCCACGCGAGCTCTCTTCGGACGAATGGCTGGCGCAGAGCATTGACAGCCCCTACCCCGATGCGCCGGTCCAGCTTACGCAGATCTTCCGGTCATCACGCACAGGCGACTTGGTCGTCGCGGCAGCGGCGGGTGCTGACCTCAGGAAAGACTGGGAGGTTCCCGAACACCGGTCGGGGCATGGGGGGTTGGTTGCCGAACACATGAAATGTGTGATTGCCATCAACCGACCAATCGCCGGCCCCATGCGTAGCGTCGACTCCTTCCCACTCGTGCTCAGGCATTTGGGATACGAGATTCCAGCCGGGATAGACGGAGTCCTCAGGCCATCGCTCGTGGAGGTTGCCTGAGCTCTCCCGGGACGCCCGGGACGTCATTCGTCGCCGGCCAGCACACCTCGGCCATCCCACATCGCGCTTCCAGTCCACACGGGTTCCCCCTCAAGGGAGTTCATTCCGTCAGGTACGCATGGAATCGACTGTAGGTCGGGTCCAGCAGCTCCACGTGCTCCGGCTTCTCGAGGCAACTCGCCAGGCCTTCGGGAATCGGAACCGGCTCGCCGATGGCCTTGCCCACCACCTCGGCGAACTTCGCCGGATGGGCCGTGGCAAGAAAGACTCCCAACGTCAGAGACGAATGGTTTTCGAGGCCTGCTCGGAGGCCGAGATACCCGATAGCGGAATGCGGATCGAGAAGGTGCCCCATCCGGCGATACACGTCAGTGATTGCGTTGATGGCATCCTCATCCGTATGACGCGCCCCCTGCACATCGCGACGGATCGCTTCGAGGTCGTCGCTGTAGAGATTCGAGATCCGACGGAAATTGCTCGGATTGCCCACGTCCATCGCATTGGCGACGGTGCGAACGGACGGTCGAGGCTCAAAGCGACCCGTTCTCAGGAACTCGGGGACGACATCGTTGACATTGGTCGCGGCGACGAATCGATCGCAGGGAAACCCGAGGCGCTTAGCCAGCAAGCCGGCGGTCAGATTGCCGAAGTTGCCGCTCGGCGTCGAGATGAGTAGTGGCTCGTTCCCGCGCGGAAGCTGGGCCATCACGTGGAAGTAATAGAACGTCTGTGGCAGCAGCCGACCCACGTTGATCGAGTTGCCCGAAGCGATGAATCGTCTCTGCCGGAGATCTCGATCCGCGAAGGCCTCCTTCACGAGCCGCTGACAGTCGTCGAACGTCCCCTTGATGCCCACGGCTTCGACGTTACCGCGCAAGGTCGTGAAGAGCTTCTGCTGTAGTCGACTCACCCGCCCATGGGGAAAGAGCACCACTACATGCACGCCTTCGAGCCCGTGGAAAGCGTGCCCGATGGCACTTCCAGTGTCCCCGGAAGTGGCAACCAGAACGGTCAACTCGCGGTCCCCATCCTGGACGTAGTGTGCCATGAGACGAGCCATGAACCGGGCCCCAACGTCCTTGAACGCGGCAGTGGGCCCGTGAAAGAGCTCGAGAGCCCACGTCCTCTCTCCGAGCGAGACCAGTGGTATCTCAAAATCCAGGCTTCCTGCAACGATTTCCTCCAGGACGTCCTCAGACAGATCGTCAGACAACAGGTGGGCGGCGACGACGTGCGCGGTCTCGGCGAAGACTCTTCCCCAAAGGCCTGCAAGCGCGGTGGACGGGAGAGGAGGCAGATCGAGCGGCATGTAGAGACCCCCGTCGGGCGCCGTCCCCCCAAAGAGGGCCTGCCGCAATGAGGCCGGCGGGGCCTTACCTTGTGTGCTTACGAAGCGCATTTAACCATTGGCAATTCGCTCTGAACCGGCGCCGGCCGCGCCCGCGGTGGCTGTGACCCCGGGAAACGGCTGGACTCGGGATCCGTGACGCGCTGACCCTGAGAAGAGCTCGGACTAAAATTAACCAGCCGTGCAGTACCCATGTTTCAACACAATCTCCCGGGGCCCACCTGTAGGGATCACCTCCCCTGGCTGCCAGTGGCGTCTGGGGCTACAATCGTGACCAAGCACGGCGAAGGGCACCGACACGGAATCGTCCAAGGAGGGAGCGTCGGCTATGAGTGACAGCGATGAGGCCCGTACTTCGCTCACGAAACTCGCAGACAAAATCAAGACAGGGCTCAGTGCAGAAGACGTCGTCATTATCGCCGTGATCGGCCTTGGGTTTGTGGGCAGTGCTGTGGCGTTTGTGGTCCGGGTCGACATTCCCCCCATCATCGTCGCCGTATTCCTGGGTTCGGCCGTCTCGGCGCTCGTCTATCGATTCCTGGGCGGCATTGCAGCAGAAACGACCTTCAAGATGGGCGCCATGAAGGTCGGCGGTACGATGGCGGCACTTCTGGGATGCACCTACTTCATCAATGCCCAGTTGGTCACCCAGACACTCAACATGGACGAGCTCTTCGATCCGCACGTCACTCAATGGTTCGCGATGGAGAAGCAGACCGCGGTGCCGATTCGCGTCAAGATCCGGGGGGTGAGGAGTGACATCCCAGAGCCTGACCGCAACACGTTCGCGAACGCTCCACTTCAAGTGCTGCCACAGGCGGGGGATTTCTCCGTATTCCCCAAGGGCGCCGATTTTGCGCTCGGGCGGTTGGGCGCTCAAGAGTTACGGCAAGCAGGACTGTACTCGTCTGTGGGCCAGAAGCTCGAACCTTTCGTCGTCACGCCTCGCCTTCCACCCGACAGCGGCATCATCGATCTCGACCCCATCCCCTTTCGACTTGCGACGAGACGGTACGGTGGGGATTTCTCTCGCTATGCGCTGGTGGATGAGCAAGGTAACGAGCGCCATCAGGGCAGCATCTACCGAAAGCAGACGGAGATCGTCGAGGTCAGCGGCCGATGGTATGTGATCGCCGTGGTAGCGGTCGACCACGAACCCGACGAGGGTGAGCAGCCTTACGCCAAGTTTGCCATAGGCGAAATTCCACTTGAAGTGAGGTAGGGAGGAGGCGGTGGGGTGTGGGGTGTGGGGTGTGGGGTGTAGCGCCAGCTGTAGATTCTCGTCTCTCGTTACACAACCCCAACTTGAAACGAGGCGCATCTGTCCACTCGGCAAGAAAAGGGCCGCTCCCTGGGGAACGACCCACACCCAACTGCGAGAGCGGCCGTCAGCTACGCCTGCACCGTCACCTGTTTCGCGGCGCGAGCCCGATCCACCGAAAACGCACCCGCTCCGCCGACAATCAGCGCCACGAGGCCGGCAATGTACAGCAGGTTGACCTCGAAGCCGGGCATGCCGAACTGCGGTCCGCTCTCACTCATGCCAATCACGTTCATGAAGTTAAACCCCGCCGGCAGGTGGGTGGTGAACAGGGCGCCGAGCATGATCACGATCTGAAGCGCGGCCACTGCCGTCACGGCTGCGCCGGCGAGGAGGGCTAGCCCTCCGAAGAACTCGATGCCGCCCACGAGCCATGCCGTCAAGTCGGGCGCCGGCAGGCCAATTCCGCCCAGCATACCCACGAAGGCCGCATGTCCTTCCTGTGTGAAGAGCTTGCCAAATCCGTGATAGGCAAACCCAAATCCCAAAATGAGGCGCAGAGAAAGCGGCGCGACATTTTTCCAAGGCTTCTCCATTGCGTAACTCCTTTTCGGACACCATCGGTGTCGATGCTGCTAAGACGCGGTGTATTTCCGTTACCGCCATAAGAACGCCGGTGCTGTGAACTTGGTTCCCGGGAATTTCCCCCGCTGCAAGGTGCCTTGACGATCTCGGATCTGGCATCAACACTAGGATCGTCGGCTGGAGCACTCGCAGCGGCGCACCCGCCTTTCGATGCGGGTGGAGTAACGGGAGCGGAAGCCCACAGCAGTCCGGAGACGTCAGATGCGCGCCATCGTCATATCCAAACCGGGGGATCCTCAGGTCCTAGAGATGCGCGAGGTTGCAACGCCCGAGCCAGGACAGGGCGAGATTCGCGTTCGTGTTCGGGCCTTCGGCATCAATCGCGCCGACACGCTGCAGCGCCGCGGCATGTATCCCGCGCCTCCGGGTGTGCCGCCCGACATCCCGGGGATGGAGTACGCCGGGGAGGTCGACGCTGTCGGCATCGATTGCGTAGGCATCGCCGTCGGCGATCCAGTCATGGGCATCGTGGGCGGCGGCGGTTACGCAGAGTTCCTCGTCACCCCGTACACGCACGCCACCTGGATCCCGGAGGGTTTGTCATTTCCGGAGGCGGCTGGGATTCCGGAGGTGTTCATCACGGCTCACGACGCGTTGGAGCGCCTTGCCGTCACGGCGGGCGAGTGGGTGCTTGTGCATGCTGTGGGAAGCGGCGTGGGAACCGCGGCCGTTCAGTTGATCGCGGCAAGAGGAGCTCGGAGTGTAGGCACCAGCCGCAAACGGGCCAAACTGGACGAGGTGACGGAGCTGGGGATGCACGCCGGAGTCGACACGAGTACCGAAGACCTAGCCTCTGCCATTCAACGAATCACGGGGAAAGGGGCCCATGCCGCCATGGATCTCATTGGCGGTCCCCTTTTCCCCGTGACGCTCGAGGCGATGGCTCCTCGGGGGCGCGTGATCCTCGTTGGTTTGACCGCGGGCCGCACGGCCGAGGTGAACCTCGGCGTTATCATGAGCAAGCGGCTCCGCATCGAGGGGACCGTACTTCGACCGCGCACCATCGAGGAAAAGACCGATGCCGTGCGAGCCTTCGCCGCTGCAGTTTTGCCGTTGTTCGAAACTCGGCGCCTTCAGCCCGTCATCGACCGGGTCTTCCCCTTCGCTGAAACCTCCGATGCCCATCACTACATGGAAACCAACGCGAACGTTGGAAAGATCGTAGTCGAAATCAACTAGGAGGTCGATGAGCCTATCAGCGCATCCTCTTTTTCCTCAACCAACGTTCGCAACGTTTTGAAGAAGCCCTTGAGCTGCATCTTGTTGAACAGCTTCACCACCGGGCTTACGAGCTGTGACAAGGGGCCGGCCGAGTCCACGCTCTCCACATAATCGAGGCGCGTGCGTCCACCCAAGTCCTTCAGCTTGAAATCGATGAACATATCGGTCTCGTGCTGGAAGTCACCACCTTTCATCTTCAAACCCAGGTGCTTGGGGCGATCGTATATCAGAATCTCGCCACGATAGTGTTGGGTCTTCCCGCCGTGCTTGAACTTCATGCTGAAAAAAGAGCCAAGGCCGATGGGGCCCCCTTTCGAGGCATGGTCTTCGAGGACGTCCTTCATCCACAGCTTGAGCTTCTCGGGATCCTCGAGAAACGGCCACAGATGCTCTGGCGAGCATTCGAACTCACCGCTGTGTTTCATCTGCATGTGAACGCTCCTTCCCTTCGACCGACGTTCTGTTTCAGTCCCACGGGATCCTGCTGTCCATGAGAAGTTGGAACGGGGCGTCTCGCGGCCGGGCGGCCGGAAAGAGACGGATGCGCGGAGAGGGGCCGCGGCATGCATCAGCCAGGGTGAAACCCAACCCAAAGCAATGCGGGCCCGGTGGTATACCGAGGCCCGCTTTCGAAGCCTTAGTCAGAGTGAGCAGGTCGGATCCGGTCTCGACGCTCAGCATCGGACCCGACGGATACGGTTCACAGAGCTGCGTCCCAAGATTCCCAAGCACGCCTTCCACCGTGGATGAACCAGAACGGCTATGTCCTCTGTGGAACCCACTCCCAACACCCACCGCGGCGCCACTGCCCCCTTATTACATAATACACCCTGGCCACCCCGTTAGACAGCGAAAAAGTCATCCCGTGGCTCGCATCCGAGCCCGGGGGGGCTTAGTCCGAGAAGGTGGTGAGCGCGCGAACGCGCAAAGTAACTCCAAGCCACCAGTTGATTTACGTCACATCCGCCGTCGCCTTGGCTCCAGACCATCGTCATGGCACGCACGGCGACCGGTCACCAGAACTGTTACCTTCCCGTCCGCCGGACTTCCCGGGTAAGGGCTAATGCCATGCCGAGCGACTACCAAGGTGTGGCGCGCCAGTGACCGGGCGTGCACGTCTGGTCGAGAGACTCACTGGCGGCAAGGCCTTCAACGTCACCGGGGATCAACATGGCCAAACGAAGACTCATGCTCGCCCTCGTCATATCCATGGTATTTGGGCCGCATGTCGTGCATGCTCAAGAGCCCCACGACGGAAACCTCAACGGCGCCTGGCAGGCGCAGAGCTACCTTCTCAAAGACGGGACGAGGCACACGGTGCAAGGCCTCATCCTCTTCGCCGAACGCGACTGGACCGTCCTTTTCTTTGTCATCGGCGAGCACCCGGACGCGGTGAAGCGAGGATCGGGAGAGGGTGGAACGTACGACGTCGAAGGCAACCGCCTCGTCTTCCACCACCAGTATCACTTCTCCGCCGGCGAAGCGATGCAGAGTCTCCCCGCCAGTCCGCTGCGCATGGAGACGCGGCACGCCGATAACGCCCAGCACGAAGAGTCCACCTTCGACATCGTTGACAACCGGCTCACCATTTTCTTTCCCAGTGGGAACTCGATGACGTTCAGCCGCCGCCCTTTCTGATCCGACACCCGCCCGTTCCAAACCGCTGGGCTGGGCGCTGTAGGGGGTGTGAGAGGCTAAGGCTGGTGGCGAAGAACGTGATGGGCTATCGCGTACTCATCGACGGGATCAACTCGAGCGCGGCAGAATCCAGTGGAGGAATGACGGTGTCGCTCGGGTTGAGCGGGATGGGGATCGGACGTTGCAGCCTCTCCGGCGTACCCCCGATCATCGCTCCTATCGCCGCCGACACCGTAGCAAGCAGTGCGAAGATGGCGAATCGAATAATATAGGTTCGCATTGACTTGGTGAGCCTAGCCCGCAGCTCCCGGTTTTCCCTTGTCAGCACTGCAATCTGCTGGGACTTCCGGAGCCGCTCTTGAAGGATTTCCTCCGCCGACTTGCGGATCGTGATGTCTTCACAGGTGGTGACAACAGCAATGGGTACGCCTTCCCCATCCCTGACGACATCGGACATCAGCTGCGCGGGGAAGGTCGTTCCATCTTTGCGGGCGTTGACGCTCTCCCGACTCCAGCTGCTCATCGCGTTCAGCTCTTCCAGGGTCAGAGGTCTCCGTCGCCCCTTGGGAGCAAAAACTCCCACATCCTTACCGGCTAGTTCGTCCTGTTCATAGCCGTGCAGCTGCGCGTCAGCGGGATTCGTGTAGAGAATGGTGCCGTCCAGATCAGTAATCGTGACGCCGAGCTGCATGGTCTCGACCGCTTTCTCGAACCGCCGGAGCGTGTCGACCGCTTGGTCCCGCGCCGCGTCGATACCCTCCAAGTCCGCGAGCTGCCTACGCACCACCTGCAATTCTTCGAGCAGTTGTCGCTTCGTCTTGGCACGATCCGACAATGCCCGATCTTGGCCCCAGCGTGACGACGAGGATAGCGAGGAGTGTTTCACATCAATACCGGTCGAGTTGATTCCAGATCTTTCGGTCGTTTCCATTGCGCGCATCCCATAGATTGGCCCCGGCTCCGAGATGCGCAACTCGTTCCTGTGCCAACGCCCGAATGCAAGGAGTATGCCGAAGGGCCCTTGTAGCGGCGGCGGCGTGCTTCTTCAGTCGATCAAAATCGGCCGGCCACCGTCGTCATTCTCTCGGCTTCGTCTCTTCCCACCAGCGCACTGTCTCGTCGTGCAAGGGGATCGGAGGCGTGGCGTTCAGGATCTCGAGGTTGATCTGGCGTGCGATTCTGTGCACTTGCTCCAACGCCGCGCGCTCGCTCCGAAGCATGTTGAGGAGCAGACGAACGACCGGTGCTTCCAGGCGTTCGGTAGCGACGATCCAGTTCAACACCGCCACCGTGGCAATCTCCTCTTCAACTCCGGGATATGCGCCGGCAGGTATTGTCCCGGCTGAATAATAGGGATAGCGATCGATGAGCACTTCTAGGTGAGCGGAATCGACAGGTAGCAGGCGAATTCTTGCGCTCGTGATCGCTTCCAGCACGGAGGACGCCGGATATCCGACGGAAAAGATGGCGGCATCGATCGCCCCATCCCGCAGCGCGTCCGACGACTCTCGGAACGAGAGATATCGGGCATCGATGTCTTCATATGAGATGTCGTACACCTCGAGGAGTTGGCGGGTCGCCTGCTCCGTGCCGCTTCCAGGAGAGCCCACCGAAACCCGTCTGCCTCGAAGGTCAGCCGGCGATTCGATCGGCGAGCCGCGAGCGACGAGGATGTGCGCCACGTTGGGATACAGCGGCGCCACCAACCGAAGCTCCGTGATGGGGTCGGGGTAATCGACTCCACCGTGGTAGGCTTGGAACACCGTCGCGGCCATAGTGAATCCCAAATCCATTTCCTCATTCGCCACGCGGTTCACGTTTTCGACCGAGCCCCCTGTCACTTCGGCGGTGTACTGGTGCCGCTCATCTGCCACGGACAGCCGGCTGGCTATCGCCCCACCGAGGGGATAGTAGATCCCTCCGGTGCCCGCCGTGCCGATGCTCAGAAATCGCCGAGTTGCACCCTCTTCCCGAGGCCGGCACGCGCCCGTCGACAATGCCACCGCTATGAGCAAGCATCCGCCCACGCCGACGTCAGAAGTGAAATCGAAAACGCGCCAGATCCCCCGGCATCTGCGTGGCGAGGTCATCGAAATCACCTCATTCGTTGAAGCTGGCGGGGCCTACCGCTCGGGAAGACACTCCTGACGTGACGCATCCTGCTCTCCATGTCCCGCTTGGCTATGATGGCATCCGACCCGCAGTCGTCCAAAGGCGTTTCGTCCTCACGCCTCGCTGCGCGACGAGGAAGCTCGAGGCCCTCCGAGCCAGGACGGACGCCCCCAGAAGGCCAGCGCAAACCAAATGAGCCCAATGGCATCCGTCACGATTCCCGGGACAAACAATCCCAATGCGGCCACAGCCAACAGCATCCGCTCCCACACCGCAAGGCGCCGTCGCGTGAATCCAATGGCCACACCAGCCAGGGCTGTCACACCCACGGCTGACGTGAAGGCGGCCGTCAGGACGCCGACCACCGTGGCATCGAGCAAGAGCAACTCGGGAACATAAACGAACACGAATGGCACGACGAATCCAGCCGCCGCGAGAGTCATGGCCGTCAGGGCGGTGACCATGGGTGGCGCGCCGGCCAACCCCGCAGCCGCATACGCCGCGAGAGAGACGGGAGGCGTCACGTTGGACATGCAGCCGAAAAAGAAAATGAACAAGTGGGCGGCCAGGAGGGGAACGCCCAGCTCCGTCAGCGCCGGCGCGCCCAGAGCGGCAAGCACCACGTAGGCTGCCGTGGTCGGAAGGCCCATGCCGATGATGATGGATCCTATCGCGGTGAGCAAGAGCGCTATCGGTAAATGTCCGCCCGAGAAGGTGATGATGAACTCGGACATCCGGAGGCCGATCCCGGTGAGGGAAGCAACGCCCACCACAATGCCCGCCGCCGCACACGCAGCTGCAACCTGGACCGTCCCACGCCCCGCTGCTACGAGAGCGTCCAACGCCCGGCTCCATCCGATCCGTGTCGCTCCACCGAGCACGGTGGCAGCGAGAGCAGCGACGACTCCCCAGAAGGCGGCACGCATTGGAGACCGCCCCGCGGCCAGAAGCGCCACGATCACGGCGAGGGGCACCAGCAGATGGAGCCGCGGTAGCACGGGCTCGGTCGCCTCGGTTCCCTCCGCCAGCTGCATCCTTCCCGCCTGGAAGTGAATGGCGGCAAAGAGCGCAACATAGTACAGGACGGCCGGTATCAACGCAGCAGCCGCCACATGGAGGTACGGGATGTTGGTCCAAGTGGCGAGGATGAACGCACCCGCCCCCATGATGGGCGGCATGAGTTGGCCTCCTGTGCTCGCCGCGGCTTCGATCGCCCCCGCAAAGTGCGGCCGGAAGCCCGTACGCTTCATAAGAGGAATGGTAAGAGCACCGGTCGTCACCACGTTGGCGACCGCACTCCCGGAGAGGGAGCCCATGAGGCCACTCGCCATCGCCGCCGTCTTCGCCGGACCTCCCCTGCTCCGCCCCGCGATGCGCGCCGCCAGAGCCACGAGGAGCCCGCTGCCGCCTGCAGTCTCCAGGACGGCCCCGAATAGCACAAAGAGGTAGACGAAGTCCGCGGACACGCCGAGGGGAACACCCCAGATCCCCTCGGTGGAGAGGTACAGGTGCTCAACCAGGCGAGTGAGCCCATACCCCCGGTGCGCCAGAAACCCCGGCAGGTACGGGCCCGTGATCGCGTACCCGATGGCCAACAGGGCCACGCTCACCAATCCCCAGCCCGTGGCGCGGCGGGCCAGCTCCAGCACGACCACGATCGCCACGGCGCCCGCCAGCAGGTCGGCACCAGTGGCCGCTCCGGCGCGGCGGACTAGCGTCTCGTGCTGGAAGACCAGGTACGCGCAACTCAACAGCGCTCCGCCGATGAAGACCCCCGCGACCACCGAATTCACGACCCGCCAGCCGCGCGCCGTCTCGTCCTCGCTCTCAACGCCCTCACCTCTGGAGCGCCACGTCTGCACGCCGATCCCGGCGAAACCGAGGAAAGCCATGAGCGCCAGGTGGACGGGACGCTGAACGAGAGCGGTAAAAGGGGAGATGCCAGCAGCGTAGAGATGGAAGAGGGCTGCGCCGACGGCGAGTGCGTAGATCAGCGATCGACGGGCCCGAGCGGGAATCGGGTTAGCGGAGACCAAGCCGCGCCCCACACTTAGGATGATTACCCGGTGTTATGTGGAATCTTGCCCCATCGGTCGACATCGGTCGCACCAGCTCGCCGCCGCTCCTTTTCCCTCCTGAGACCGGAACCACCACCCGAGACGTCACCGCGAAGCGGGGACGCCGCGACCGAGGATAACTTCCGCGACTCCTGCAGAGCCAGCCCCTCAACGCATTCGACCGGTAGTCCTACCTCACGCACGGGGGCTGAGGGCCAGCGGTCCTCTGAAACAGGGTCACCTCACTGCCGTAGTTAAGGTCGAACTTGGTCGACCGCCTGCCGGTGAGGCGTTCCAGCCTCCGCCATACCATGAGCGCGAGGAACGCCGAGCCCGTCATACGGGTATATACGCGGATCCCCCGGCCCGCCCTTTCTCCTGAGGAGATCACATGGCCATGATCCTCTGGCAGGACATCCGTTACGCCTTTCGCACGCTCCTCAAGAACCCCGCCTTCAGCGCCATCGCCGTGATCTCTTTGGCGCTCGGCATCGGCGCCAACACGACCATCTTCACGATCGTCAACGCGGTGTTCCTAAACCCTCTTCCAGTGGAGGAGCCACAGACTTTGGTGGCCCTATACACCTCGGACGAGAACATCGCTGGAGGCTTCAGCACATCACCGATGTCCCGCCTGAACTTTGAGGATTTTCGGTCTCAAAACGATGGTTTCGAAGACATGGCCGCGGCGGCGAGCTGGGCCGCGACCCTGTTGGTGGAGACCACACCAGAACAGCTCCCGGTGACCATCGTGACCGCCAACTACTTCGACGTGCTGGGGGTCAACCCGGTTCTGGGGCGAACGTTCTTCTCGGATGAAGACCAGGGATTGGGCAGCTACCCGGTGGCCGTCGTGAGTCACACGGTCTGGAGCCGGTTGTTCGGCGGCGATCCCGCGGCTGTCGGCAAGACCTTCTCGATGAACTCCCAGCCGTTCACCCTCATCGGGGTCACGCCCCCGGAGTTCAAGGGGGTGACGACTCTGGGCAACCCAGATCAGGTCTGGGTGACCTTGAGCATGCGCCAGCAGATCACCCCACAGACCTTCTGGCACTGGTTCGAGGAGCGGCGCCCACTGCTCTTCAACGCTTACGGTCGATTAAAGCAAGGCGTCACCCTGGCCCAAGCCGAGATCCCGATGAAAGCGATCGCGGCCAGACTGGAACAGGAGTATCCCAACGACAACAAGGGGCGCGGCGTAGCCCTCGTGCCCATAGCGGATGCCGCCGTCGGTGTGAATCAGCGGGACGGCATGGTACGGGCCGGAGCAGTTCTCATGTCGGTCGTTGGGCTGGTTCTCCTGATTGCCTGTGTGAACTTGGCCAATCTCATGTTGGCGCGGGGAGCCACGCGGACGAAGGAAATCAGTCTGCGCGCCGCCCTGGGGGCCGGCCGCCGTCGCATCGTCTCTCAGCTCATGACCGAGAGCATCGTCCTGGCCATGTTCGGAGGAGGAGCGGGATTGCTGGTGGCATATTGGGGCCGGAGCCTCATCTGGTCGTTTCGGCCTGTGTTCCTGAACGAAAATGCCATCGAGCTCACTCTCGACACCCGGGTTTTGGGATTCACCATCGGCATCTCGCTGGTTACGGGCGTCCTCTTCGGGCTGCTTCCCGCTTTCAAGGCGTCGTCGCCAGACCTCCACGAGGCGCTCAAAGTTGGCGGACGGCAGCAGGCCACCGGTTTCGGCCGGAGTCCCTTGCGGAGTCTCCTGGTCGTTTCCGAGGTCGCCCTCGCAGTGGTGACGCTCATCGGGGCGGGGCTGTTCGTGCGGAGCATGCAGGCGGCCCTCCGGGTGGATCCTGGGTTTGAATCGCAGAACCTCTTCGTCTTTGCCATGAATCTCGCGTCCCGGGGATATGGGCCGGAACAAGGCCGGCAGTACTATCGGAACGCCATGGAAAGGGCGCAGACGGTGCCGGGGGTCGAGTCGGCGACCATGGCGGCGAACTTTCCTCTCGGCGGGGGTCTCCAACGCACGGTGATTCGGGAGGATCTGCCGCCGGACCCGAACTTCGAGGGAAGGCTCTCGATCGTCACCACCGTCGCGCCCAACTATTTCGAGACCTTGCGGATTCCATTGGTGCGCGGGCGCCTGTTCACCGAGTTCGACCGCGAGGGCAGCACGCTGGCGGTGGTCATCAACGAAGCGATGGCGGAGCGGTATTGGGCCGGCGAGGACCCGATGCGGAGGCGATTCCACTTCTTGGGGCAGGACAGCCTGGTCCGTGAAGTGGTGGGGATAGTGCGCAACGTGGCGATCGGCCAGATCGGCGGAGACCCTCAGTCGATGGCCTACATGCCTCTCGGACAAAACTATCCGGCCTTCGGGACCCTGCAGGTGCGCACGGCCGGCGACCCCGAGGCGGTGATGGGCACGGTCATGCGGGAAGTCCAAACCCTGGACCCGGAACTTGCGCTCACGTTTCAGAGCACCATCGGACAAATCCTGGGCCAGGCCCTCTGGGCCCGCCGCATGGGCGCAGCACTGCTTGGCATCTTTGGCTTGCTGGCCCTCGTCCTCGCGGCTGTGGGGATCTACGGCGTGATGTCGTACACGAGCAACCAACGGCGGCAAGAGATCGGTATCCGGATGGCCATCGGCGCCCCCACCGGGCGGATCCTGACGATGGTCCTCAGTCAGGGGATGATCATCACGGGGATCGGGATTGCCGTGGGCCTGGCCGGATCGCTCGCAATCACGCGATTTGCCAGCAGCTTGCTGTTCGGTGTAAGCGCAGTAGATCCGTTAACCTACAGCGGGATTGCCGCGATACTGCTACTCGTATCGCTGGCCGCCACATACCTCCCTGCCAGGAGGGCCACAAAGGTCGATCCGCTCATCGCGCTGCGAAACGAGTGACCGCTCAGTAACGTCGCGCGCAGGCCTTCAACAGAAAGCCGAGTCTCGAACTCGGTGGCCAAGAGTCGGTCAGGAAGGGGGTGCGAGCCGTCGAATTCGCTCGCACCCCTTGCCTGCCGAGATCTCCCCCCATCACACTTAACAAGAGCCAACTGCGCGTCGTCGATGGCTTGGCGGGCGCCTCCGTCCGGCACCGTCCCAATTGACCGCCATCCAGCGCTCGGCGTAGTCGTGCTGTTATGCACTATTCGGCACACTGTTCCCACTCCTCTGTCGCTCGCCACTTCGCGAGCGTGGCCAAGCACTATCGTACCCTTCGTGACTTGGATGCCGTATCGGTGCACCGTGTCGCGTCTATGGTCTGCGAGCCCCGACAGGGGATGCACCGACCACGAATCCTCGACGTCGGCGCAGGTACGGGTCGCTACGCCGAGGCAGTCGCCCGAACCGTGGGTGCACTCTACGGCATGGATTGCCGGGCGGTGGCGTACGACGCGAGCAGATCGATGGTTGAGTCCGGTTTGACTAAGACGCCCCGTGCCCGCTTGCACCGGGTGGTTGGACTCGCCGAGATCTTGCCGTTTGCGACCGACAGCTTTGACGCAGTGCTGTGCTTCAACGCCGTCCATCATTTCCAACTCGACGCGTTCATCTCGGAGGCCGTGCGAACGGACCGTCCCGGCGGGTTCCTCTCGGTGTATACACGGACGCCAGAGCAGAACCGGCAAACCGTCTGGGGGCGTCATTTCCCGGGGTTCGCCGAGCGGGAAACACGATTGCACTCAGAAGGCGATCTGTGCGGCGCGATGATGCGCTGCGCGCACCTGTCATCGGTTCACGCCGAGCACCGACCCTGGACCATTGATACCAGCCTGACGCGGTTGCTGGCGCAGGCGAGGGGACGGTATTACTCCACTTTCAGCCTTTACCCGACCGAGGAATTCGAACTGGCGTTGGAGAGCTTTCGACAAGGGGTGCTGGCAGAATACCCGAATCCGTCAGCCATCAGGGCTCGAAACGACCACCTGCTCATTGTTGCGCGGAAGGCCGTGGTGGCGGCCTCAATGCGGCAGGCTGCTGACTGAGACTCATTCACGGCAACTCCCTCGATGCCGCAGGGGCCTCCTTACCCACACGGTGGGCCCGCCTAGCCCCCCATCCACACCAGTTAGCTCCACGGGAGCCGCGGCCGCAGTGAAGGGCACCTCACGGCGGTGTCACGCGTTTCACCCGTCAGCGGACCCCGCTGGGACGACCAACCAGGTGGCAAAGAGCTGTAAGTCCGTGGCGGGCAGATTGTTACATTGACAGGGACCGAGGGGGTCCTTAATCTAGTCCCAACCCCAGCAACGAGATACGCCCATGCCGGTGGCCGACACCCTCCGTAGCATCCCGCTTTTTTCACAACTTCGAGAGGGGGATATCGAGCGGATAGGCCAGGCCGCTCAGGACAGGACTTACCCCAAGAACAGTGTCATCGTGTTCGAGGACAGCCCTGGTGACGCCCTCTATCTGGTGGTGGCCGGGCGGGTGAAAATCGTGCTCACGGCCGAAGACGGGCGCGAAGTCATTCTATCGACACGAAGCGAAGGTGATTTCTTCGGAGAAATGTCCCTCATCGATGACGAGCCGGGTCCGGCCCACGTGATCGCCATGGAAGATTCCAAGCTCCTGGTGCTTCGGCGGGAGGACTTCCACAAGTGTCTGGAGGACATGCCGCAAATCGCGTTCGGACTCCTGCGAGCCATGTGCAAGCGCATGCGGAAGGCCGACAACAAGATTGGCGGCTTGGTCCTGTTGGATGTCACGGGGCGCGTGGCACGGCTCCTCCTGGAAATGGCTGACGAGCACGACGGGGAAAACATCACCGAGCGACTCACCCATCACATGATCGCTCAGATGATCGGGTCCAGCCGCGAGACGGTCTCACGGACTATGCGCAGCTTTGCCGACAAGGGCCTCATCGAAGTATCCCGCAAGTCGGTGAAGATCCACAATCGCAGAATCGGGTCGGTCGCCGCCGATGACGACGCGTCGGAAGGAATCGTGAACGTCTCACGGCGCACGATCACCATCACGGACCGGACGGCTCTCGAAAAAGCGGCAGGGCTGTAACAGGCGAACCAACGGTTGAGGGGGAGGTCCGGTATCGGCCCCGGTCTCTCCCGCCGATCCTCTCATTGCTCCCAGCCTCGAGGAGATATCCAGCGAATGATCGAGCGAACCTGGGAGTCGGAGCCTCCCGATGAGCACCCGGCGCTGAAGTGGGTGTCTGAGCGTGCGTTGCTCGACGAACTCATCTCGCTGGCGATGAATCCGGACGCCACCGTCGAAGCGCGCGCTGCCGCAGCCTGGGGGGTGGGCCGCATCGGCCACTTTGCCGCCAGCGCTACCCAACCACCTGGCCCTAGTGGGACGATGTCTTGGTCAGGTAAACCAGCCTCGACGCCAGATCATAGTGATCGACTCGCTCGAGGTCCGGGCAGACCATTTCGAGCAGCGTCCACAATGCCACCCCGCCCACCGTGGGGCTCGGCCGTGGATGGATATTTGCGAGGCTTCGGTCCATGACAGCCCGAGTGAACTTGTCCTCAAACTCCGCCACGAGCATCACCATGTTATCGGTACTCCGCGCGACCATGAGGTCACCCAGCCCCGAGAAATCCACGGTTCCCTCGACGATCGACGCCCGCAGAACCTCCTCACCCCGGGGCAGGTAGATGTCGAGAAAATCGGGGTGAGCGCCTTCGCCCTCGCTCCCGCCCATCCCCGAACTCGACGCCCGAAGGCTGCCAAACCCCATCAGGCTATCCCGGGTGACGAATACGGAGCTACTCCGGCGCCGAAGACCCTCCGTCATGGCGTCCCCAGTGCGGCGACCGGATTCGATCTCGCCCCCGCCAGGCTGGCAGAAGACGGCGGTCATGGGTTGATCGAAGGGCAAGGCCAACTCGTCCCCGTCCCTGCGGCAGACGAGCTCCGATTCGCCAAACGAGAACGACTTGATGGGGACCCGGCTCGGCACGGCAGCGAAGGCATCAGCCGCGACCACCACCGCACCCACGCCCGATTCTCGCAGGGCCTTGGCGGTATCTTCGAGCTTGCCGTGGTCGGGATCGCCCAGCCAGATCTCGGCGGCCCCATAGTTGGCGCGCATCCTGAACTCGGCGGGGACTAGGCCCAAATGTGGCGCGGCCTTGGCAACGTCGGGGTTGTCGTGCGGGGGATTCGATATCAGGAATGAATACTCTTCAGCCATAAGTGCTATTTTAGGGCCCAACACGGGTAAGAAGCAACGGAATCATTGGGCGAGGCTCCCCCAAAGGACTGTGAGCTTCCGCACATACGGGCCCTGGGCCGCTGCCTAGCTTGGACTGGTTCTAGCTTGCGGGCGGCGACCGCAGCCCGGCGGATCTCCTTTGGCGAAACCCCACCGGCCCCGGGGCGTCGTGGCGTTCGTCCTGGCACCGGTCTTTCCCGGGAGGGCGATTGCCGCGTAACGGCCTGACCTTGATCGAGCTCCTCCTGGCCCTCGTCATCGTGGGGCTCGTTCTCGGGTTTGCGCTTCCCCAAAGTAAGCCGTGGCTTCAACGTGAGAGCGTACGGTCCGCTCGACGGGCTGTGACGACGGAGCTGGCGCGGGCTCGCGCAGCGGCGGCCCAGCGGGGCTGCCTCTCCGCCCTGCATCTCGACCCTGCCAACTCCACCGTGTGGGTTACCGCCTGCACCCTCGACGGCACCGCGACCGACACGGTGGGCGCCGTGAACAACCTGTCGAGCCGGCACGGCGTCACCTTCTCCTCCGACCGCACCACCGTGCGCTTTACACCCCACGGCCTGGCGTTCGAGACCAGCCAGACGGTAGTCATCTTCTCCAGAGAGGGCTTCAGCGACACCCTCGCTATCTCACCGCTCGGGAGGCCGGAATGGTGAGAGGCAGAGGCGGCTTTACGATCATCGAGCTCATCGTGGCGGTGACCGTTTTGACGTTGGGACTGCTGGCGCTGGTCGGTGCCAATGCTCTCGTCACGCAACTCCTGAGTTCCGGCGATCGGGCATCAACGGCCATGTTCTTCGCCCAGGAGCGGATGGAGACGCTGCGCGGAACAGACTGTGACGATCTCACGGCGGGAAGCGAGACGCGGGGGGCGGTGTACGATCTCTCCTGGGAAACCGCAACGGCGTTTGGCGGCAACGCGCAACGTGTCCAGCTCGTGGTGCAGTACCCGTCCGGGCCCGGGCGTCGGCGGGCTGACACCGTGGAAACTTCTCTTCTATGCGTCCGCTAGCCCGCCGCGGTTTCACGCTCGTTGAGCTCCTGGTGGTCCTCACGCTGACCGGCGTTCTCCTCGGGGCCATCTATCAGTCGATCGTGACCACCCAGTGGGCAACGCGCGCACAGCTCCAGCGCATGCACGTGCAACAGGAAAGCCGGGCCGCCAGAGTTTTTCTGACGAATGCGCTCCTCGAGCTGGACGCCGCTGAAGGCGACATTCCGGTCGCGGATGCCACCACCATTCGCGCCCGGGCTCCACGCTGGGCCGGCGTGCTCTGTACGATCCCGGCCGAGGTCGGCGGCACCATGTTTTTCATGCTCCGGGCCCCGCTCATCACGAGCCTGCACGAACCGAATCCGCAGCGGGATTCGTTACTCATTTTCCGAGACGGCAACTTTGGGACCCGGGACGATGACCGGTGGCTGGTGGCAGGCCTGGATGGTGCGGCTCCTGGGACGTGCCCGGACGGTGCCCCCGCGTGGGTGCTCGAAGCGACGGTCAGCGCCGCCTCGGGGGGGAACGATTCGGCCCTCGTCGGCGTGACGGACGGCTCGCCGGTTCGAGGCGTCCAGATCGAAGAGACCTCGCTCCACCAAGACGGCGGCGGCGATTACTGGATGGGATACCGCACCGCTGACAAGAACGGCGCGTGGACGGCCGTACAACGCATCATCGGGCCGCTTACGACCGACGGCCTCGCGTTCACCTACATTGACCCAGACGGCAACGTGACCGCGACGGTCACTGACATCGCCAGCGTGGCACTCACCGTGCGGATTCGCTCACGAGGACTAGCACGTCTCTCTCTCGGTGACAGGGACTACATCCGCGACTCGGTCATCACGCGCGTGGCACTGCGCAACAACCCCCGGATGTGATGATGTCTGGAAAAACCATGGAGCTTCTTCCGGGTACGCGTAACGAGCGCGGCGTCGCGCTAATCATCGCCATTATGGCCATCATTGTCGTGGGGTCCTTGATCAGTGGCGTGTTCGCGGTGGTCGTCCTCGAAAACAGGGCAGCGCAGAACTCGCGGCAGATGGAGCAGGCCTTCGCCGCCGCCGAGCAGGGGCTCACGGAGACATTCGCCAACTGGGGGGCGGGCGGCTGGAACTTGCTTGCCGTCCAGGACAGCGGCTCCATCTCGGGGACCACTCCAGCGGGCACCGGCCGCTATGAGGGAGTGCTCAGACGTAGGTTACCGGCAGGAGCACACGCGGAGGGGCACGCCAGCGCCTTGGATCCTTTGTCCGGCTTACTCCAATCACCATAGACATCAATGCTGCCCTCACCACCAGAGGCCCCGGCCGGGTGGGAGGCACCCCCGCCATCAGCGGGACTGACCGGGAGCCAGCGGAATGGGAGGATTGCCCTCCCCTGGAGGGTGGGAAGCCCGGTATTCGGGTGCCCGACGCCTCCGACCTGCGCTTTAGCGGCGGGTGTGGAGGGGCAAGCTGCGTCGAAGGTGGGGTTGTGGAAGACCCATCGGTCGCGGACTCGACCTTTTTCGATTACGGTGACCTGGATTGGGACGAACTCGTGGCATACGCCACCAAGCGGCTGGCGCCGGGCAACTACCAGAACCTTCAGCCCAGCGTGACGGCCGACGATCTCTGCAATACCTCGGATGTCGACAATTGGGGAGATCCCCTGAACGACGATGAGCCCTGCACCGATTACTTCCCCATCATTTACGTCGCAGGCGACCTGACCGTGAATACCAGGGCCTGCTTCTCGTCGATGGCGATCTCAGTGCCCAGGGCGGGTTCGAGTTCTACGGAATTGTGATCGTCAGGGGACGGCTTCGCACCGCCGGCACGGGGAACCGCTTCAACGGCGGCATCATGGCCGCCAACGTCGATTTCAACGACAACGCCGTCCAAGGTAACGTCGAGATCAACTTTTCGAGTTGCGCAGTGGGTCGGGCCCGCACCGCCGCCCTTCCGGGCGCGCCGCTGCGCTCTCGGAACTGGCTGCGCCTCTACTAGCAAACCGTCCTCGAGGCAGTCCGCGTTCTCAACCTGGTTACGCATCGCGTTGACGGCGGTGCAGTGCGTGGATTTGACACACCGGAAGTTTTCCGCATCTTTCTCATTGACTGGAAATTGACCGGCTCACCCTACCTTGCGGTGATCGCATACAGCAACGGACCAGCGAGTCTGAGGGACTCGGTGGTGACCAACCTCGCGCTTGAGGAGGCCGCATGAGACGCGTCGCGTATGGTGCATTGGTCACGACACTTCTCTCAGTCACCGGGCTCTCGGCCCGGGCACCGCTCTCGCAAGGCCCGCCAGCCGCCGGGGACGTGGGCGTCCTCTTCGACGACCATGACGTATTGAGTCTCACGATCGAGGCACCGTTCAAGAGCCTCCTCAAAGATCGCGACCAGGAATCGCCGTACCGACCCGCAACAATGACGTACGAGGAGGCGGACGGCTCAACCGCCACTCTCGGCCTCGAGATCAAGACGCGCGGGAACTTCAGGCTCCAACGCAAAACGTGCAACTTCCCGCCGCTTCGGCTCAACTTTGAAGCCGAGGCGGTCGCGGGCACTCGCTTCGCCGGGCAAGACAAGCTGAAGCTCGTCACACATTGCCAGGACGGGCGATCGGAATACGAGCAGTACGTGTTGCAGGAGTATTTGATCTACAGAGCATTCACTGAGCTGACCGATCTGAGCTTCCGGGTCCGCCTAGCCCAGATCGCGTATGTCGATGCCGAACAGGACCGGGACACACTGACGAGGTACGCGTTCCTCATCGAAGACGAAGACCAACTGGCGATCCGCAACGGCTGGACGTTGCTCGAGCTACCGATGGTGCTCCCGAACGACCTGGACCAAACACAGCTGAGCCTCGTGGAGGTTTTCCAATATTTCGTCGGCAACACCGATTTCTCCATGTTCCGTATACACAACGCCAAGCTGATCGGGGACATGGCCGGTCCGGTCTTCCCCATTCCATACGACTTCGACTTCTCGGGTGTCATCTCGGCCCGCTATGCAAAGCCCGACGTTTCGCTACCCATTCGCAACGTGCGGCAGCGCCTCTACCGAGGGATCTGTCGGCCGCAGGAAGAACTCGACGCAGCGATCCGAACATTCAATGAGAAGAAGGATGCCATTTACGAGCTGTATCGGAGCCAGCCCGCGCTAGAGGAGAAGTTCCTCGAGAGGTCTCTAGAGTACTACGATAAGTTCTACGAGACAGCTAGCGACCCCGGCAAGGTCAGGAGAGATTTAGTGCGTAATTGCCGGGAGGCTTGAGAGCGAGGCTGGCCGAGCGGCCGGCCTTTTTCACGAGGGCGGCCTGGCTCAAAGGGAAAGCATTGTACCGTGAAGCATGACGACCCGTGGGAGGTGTACATCGTTCAGACGAAGTCTGGAAAGCTCTATACCGGGATCACCGTGAACGTCGAGAGGCGACTTCACGAACATGCTGAGATGCGACGTGGAGCGAGATTCTTTCGGATGTCCCCACCCGACAGCATCGTGTTCCGCGAGAAACACAGCAACCGTGCTGAGGCAACGGTTCGAGAGCTGGGAATAAAGCGGATGTCAAGGCGACAAAAGCTGGAATTGATCCGGGCGTATCGGGGTGTGTAGGCGAAGAGGCAATCCGGGAGTGAGGCTGCAAGGAGAGATGGATGTCCCTACGGACCGTCAGCCGGCAGCACGGAAGCTTCAGTTCGCACCTTCTGTCCTCTGCTTCCGCGTGTAGATCGTTTTGAATTTGAATGCCGCCACCAGCTGGCAATCTTCACACTCGTCCCCCAACTCCTCCGGTAGCACCGGCTCGGCCCGGACTTCGTAGCCAAGTTGCGTGTACAGTTCAATGGCTTCGTCGGCGCGGCGCGCATCGGCGATGAA
>JBDHFY010000042.1:0-18914 GCA_039590195.1 Gemmatimonadota bacterium
GAGGTCGATTGTCATCTCGAAGAACTGCGAAACACCCGGGGTCCACGAAACCGGGAGCGGATCAGAATCCGAACCTCGGCTTAGCACTCCATCGGGGCGGTACGCAACACTTGCCAATGGATCCCCATCCCGGACAGTTACTACTGCAAAAAAGACGTTTGCTGACTTCGCCAGTGAACGCCAGCTGACGATCCACTCGCCGGTCGCAGGTGCAGAGGTGGGAGACCCTGAGAGGTCTACACCTCCAATGACACCATCAATCTGGTCAAGCTCAACGGGCTTGTCTGTCAAGTCACCCACGACCGACCGAACAAGAATGTTGTTCCCGGGGCGTGCCATTTTTATGACCCAAGTCCCAACCTCCGGCATCCCCGGTGGCATATCCACTGCATCGTCGCTGAAGGTTGCGTTGAAAATCCCGACCGTTAGCGACGCTGAGCCCTGGACGCCATCGGTCGTCGCCGTGATGGTCGCCAGGCCACCAACAATCGCCGTCACCAGACCCGTGGAGCTGACCGTCGCGACGGCGGCATCAGACGACGACCAGGTAAACGTCTTGCTGGAAATCGCATTCCCGCTCGCGTCTTGCGCGCTCGCGGTGAGCTGAACCGTTTCGCCCAGTGAGACGAGCGTAGCAGCATCAGGCGTGACCACCACCGAGGCAACAGTTGGAGGCGGCGGCGCGGGGCCGGTGGACTCTTCCCCGCCGCAGGCAGAGAGCGTAAGTCCGCTAATCAGGGAAACAACGAGAGTCACGCGCAACACGGCCGGTCGTGGGATTAAGATTGGGACGGCAACGCGCTTCATCGTTGACCTCCAGACTGGACCCAAGTGTAGAACTCTTCCGTCGGGTAGCTCAGACTGCGCCAAGGGTGTCAAGGCAGCGTCAAGAACAGTGTCGCCGGCAGATCAGCGGGTCTCGTCGTCGGGCGGGCGTCCTGCGGGGCGTCGGTACGGCAGTGGGGCCGATGAAAGCACCGGCGAGGGAGCTACTCCAATATGAAAGCGGTGAGTGCAGGGGTTGCAAGAGTGGCCCGGGCGCTTGTGAAGGAACTCCGAATCGCACGATCACAGCCCGAACCCCAAGCCTATCGACAGCGTGAAGACACGATTCTTCACGCCCTCGCCATCCGGTTGAATCGACGAAAGACCGAGGGCGTACCGCCCGTCAATAATCAACGTCTTTCCAGCAAACGCAAAATCGACGCCCCCCCCAAAAGTCAGCGAGGTATCGATGTTCTTGTAGCCGACACAACTACCCTCCTCCGACTCGTCCAGCACCAATTGTCCAAAGTTGTTAATGGCAGAGGCCACTCTCTCCAGTACCAGAGCGAAAGAACGAAAGCGAACAAGGCGACAGGTAGCACGACAAGCAACATGCCGGCCAATAGCAGCACGGCGGCGTCCACTGGAAACTCCGACCAGTTCGCCAGAACGGTGACTAACCCCCACACCGCTGGAGGTGCGAACCACAAGTATGCCTTGCCGATTTGAGCACGGCGGTTGGTCTGCGGGACCTTCCATTCGGGGAAGCGCAGGTCCAGAAACCGGAGAACCTCGTCTATCATCTCGGTGCTTAGGTGTTGCACGATAAGATAGGGGACCCAGCCGAAAGAGATCAGCAACAGCGCTGACAGAGGGGATGGCGTCACGCCATACATATTGAGCACCGTCTTTCCGGGCTTCTGCCTGACCCGAATCGCCACCGCCATCGCATGGTTCTTCTCGACAACCAGGCGCGATTGTCCAAAGGGAATCTTCATTATCTCCACCACGTACCTTCGGCCCAACCCCCGAGCGAGAATGGCATCCAGTTGGGCATCAGTCAGATTGGGGTTGTGGCGTATCTGGAAATTGGGCATGGTAGGCCGAAGGTCTCGTCGTCGGGCAGGCGTCCCTCGCGGCGTCGGTTATTACCTAGGTAGCTGAACGCTGGGCGGTAGGTGGAGGACGTAAGGCAGCGCCACCCACGGGTTTGCAACACTACAGAGGTTCGGTCAATTAGCAGTCAATTAGAAGGAAATCAGAAGCAAGTGGCCCTAGCGCAAGGGTGCCGTTGCCCCCCACCGCCTGGCCGATTCTGTCGACCCCATTCAGGTCGAGCACCACGGCGAGCCCGGTTCCAACGTTCCCTGCGCCAAGGCCTCCCTCGGCACACCTTAGTCGCTCGCTGCGAAGGCCGCGGCTGGGCTACCCAGACCCCCGTTCGAGGCGAAGGAACCGGACGGCATTGTTGTATAAGATGTCGCGCTTCTGCTGCTCGGAGAGGAACGGGACTTCCTCTATCGCCTCAACGGCTTTGCCGATTACCTCCGGCCACCACATCTGATCCGACCCGAACATGAGCCGTTTCCCGAGACCGGCATCGACGAGCCCCTTCAGATACTGGTAGAACGCGGTGCGCGGGATGACCCAGGTGATGGTGGACAGATCGCCATGGAGCTGCGGGTACTGGTACATCATCGCGATCATTTCACCCAAAAAGGGATAGCCCGCATTCTCCACGTAGATCCTGAGCTTCGGGTGTCGCACCAACACCTCCTCCAGCAGGAGCGGGTTACCCGCGGCCGAGCGGAAGCCGGGCAAGTACGGGCCGATCCCTGCCGTATGTATGAGCACCGGGATGTCGAACTCCTCGGCGAGCGCGAAATACGGCTCCATCGCTGCATCGTTCGGGGCCATACCGCTGAGCTGCGTCGCGATCTCCCCCATCCCGGCGAGACGTCCAGCCGCATATTGCCGCCTCAGCACGTCCGGATCGGGGCGGCCGGCTTCCACCATGAAGAAGGATGGGATGAAGCGATTGGGAGCCGCCGCCACCCAATCGGCAACGGTCTCGTGGTCGGCGCCGCTCAGGAAACCCTTCACGATGTTGTAACGTCGCATTTCCTCCAGTGTCTTCCGCAGCGTCTCGGCGCTGGTTGCGGTTGCCCCACCCTCGCCGCGACACGGTTCGGGGCGGCACAGCTCAGGCATCCCAGCCGGCACGTGCGGATCCGGAAGGTGCGCGTGCAGGTGCATATCGATGATCGGTGGTCGGTCCTGGCCCAAAAGCGGCATGGGCATGTGACTCAGCCAGACGATAATGGCGGAAGAAAGGACAGTTTTCATTGTAGCCTCCAGACCATTGATAGCAGATAGACCACCCACTCCCGTGCACCGTGATCCGACGTGCCCATCAGGCACCGGCCCCAATATCGGGCGCGACTACACGATGGGGCGTGACCAGGTCTGCGATCACCCCAGCCACCCGGCCGCACTCGGCCGGACCGGCTAGCAAGCACCGTACACGACGGCCGGCGTCGCCGCATCGGGAGGAACAACCAAATCGGTTTTCGAGGGGAGACTGGGTAATTCTATGTAGACCCGCCTACACGAGATCGTGCTTGTACGCGTACGCGGTCGCTGCGGCCCTGCTCGAAAGGCCGAGTTTGGTGAAAATGTTGCTCACGTGGCGTGCCACCGTCTTGTCGCTGATGGACAGTTCGGTGGCGATCGCTCGGTTGGTCTTACCCGCCGCTACGAGCCGGAGCACCTGGAGCTCGCGCGGCGTCAAACCGTGAGCTCGACTCGACGGTGCGCTCTGCGAGAACTGGTCGATTCGTGCGACGTCCGGCGCCGCACCCAGCTTTTCGAACACGGCCCGGGCCGCTTCCCACTCCATCTCGGCCCCGTCGTCGTCCCCGAGCGTTCGACAGACCCGACCGACGAGGACCCGTACGCGTGCTGCGACGTAGGGAGCCTCGAGATCCTGCCAGGCTTGCCACGCGCGACGCAGCGAGCCGAGGGCTGCTTGCGCATCACCTTCCGCCAATTGAACCGCGCCTCGGGCGTGCGCGGCCATCGCGCCCAGGAGCCCCGTGTCGAACCCTTGCGCAGTCGCTTCCAACTCGCCACAGGCACGGCGCGCTTCCTCGAGATCGCCCACCGCCAGCATGATCTCCACGTGCGCCGGCAGCAGTTTCGCGCACCCCAACCGGTCGCTGGTCGCGCTCACTGCGCGCCGGATCGCAGCAGCCGCGGCGTCGGTACGTCCCTGGGCGATTCGTAGCAGCGCCAGGCCCGGCTGCGGTTCCCAACCCCCTTGACTCGCGCTGCGATACGCCGCTTCGGCCGCCGCAAACTCGCCGCGCAGCCGGTGCACCTCGGCTTGTTGGTAGAAGGCCGCGGCCGGGGGCTTGCGGCGCTGGCAGGCGCGCTGCGCCTCCTTGATCGCGTCCGGCCAGGCACCGTGCAGTCGCAGGATCTCAGCGCGATTCACCAGACACGTTCCCGTAAAGGCGACCATATCCGGTTGCTGCTCGCACCAGTGTGCCAAGGCAGAGGTCCACTCGCGGGCACGGCCCACCGCGAACACCCGCTGACAGGCCTCTATCACACTGCAATAGATCAACCCCGTCATTACGGGGGACAGCTCGCCGGCGGTGACGGCGACCATGGCCTCGTCCAGCAACGCCAGCCCAGACTCGACTCGACCCTGGTGCACGAGTGCACGGCCCTGCAGATGCCGGGCGCCGGCGACCAGGTCTGCATCCCCAAATCGATCGCCGATCTCGGCGGCGTTGGTCGCGGTAGTATTGGCCGCCTCGTGGTCACCCCTGCGCAGCTCCTGCTCGGCCACCGGCAAGAGAAGGTACCCCTGCTCCGCGCACTCACGATGTTCGAGGAGTCGCTTGGCGCGCGTGAACCAGCCTGTAGCACCTCCCACCTCGCCTCGGAGCAAAAGACTGAAACCCGACCAGAACGCGCAGCGCGCGGCACCCACGTTGTCGCCGTCGTTCAGACAGGCATGATGGCCGCGATCGAGCACGGCGAGGTAGTCGTCGTCCCGACCGATCAAGTATGCCGATGTCGCCAACAGCTCGAGATCCTCGACCGAGAGTGGCGTTGCCTGATCCGCTAGGGAGAGCGCCTCATAGGCTTGCGTCCACGCTCGGCGCTTGTAGGACTCGCGACCACGTGTGAGTTCGTCGAGCACGCCTTACTCCAACGAGAATTCCATCGTGAAGATGTCGCTCTCTTCCTCCATGTGCTACACGGAGAACACGTTCCCATGCCGCTGCATGTCGCTGCGCCGGCCTTTGCTAACGCTCAGCGCCTTGCGTCATCGTAGTCGCTCGCTGTCGGTGCGAAGTGATCTTGATGCCGCCGCCGTCACGTCGCTCCCGGATACAGTCGAATCCGGCTACCCGACCATCGTAAGCATCAGTGCACCAGTCACTTGGAAATGAGCGGCTTGTGAGATGCTACCCATTGTCTTCGCTGGTGTGCCAATCGTGTGTCAAACGTCTGTGGCCGTCTCGTCGGTCGGGGCACGAGTCCATGAAGAGTGGAGCGTCCTCAGCTTCGGGTGTGACGTACGTGCATGAGGGACGGGTGTATCGCGTCCGCGCGCGAGCCGTCATGGCGTCGGGGGGTCGGCCGATGGCGAGTGATCTGGGGCAGGCACTCCGGGACAGACCCCAGTACGCGCTTCTGCGCGACATCGTTTCTGCGAACATCGGGGAGTTCCCTGAGATCATTTGGGATCGAGCGGGATTAGCCGGTCACCGCGTCCGTCTCTTCGAGTCCGGCGTTTGGGAGATCCGATTCAGCGAGAGAGCCCTTGCTCGTTACATCGAGCTCGCGGATCTGATCTTAGTAGCCAAGGACAAGACCTCGACGAACTCCTCAAGGGTGGTCTGATGCTGGTTGCGGGCAGCGAGCTCCCGCTCAGGAATGTCTTCTCGGGCCTTGCCCTCGTGGCGCATGCAATCGACGATGCGGGCTTTGTCAGACTCCCCCACGACCAGATCATCGAGCGGGCGATCGCCGCCTTAGACGGGGGATCGGTGATCGCACTCCCTAACGTCGTTTTCCCCCTCGCGCACGAAATCGGTCATCTCCCGCAGGCGCAGGCGCTCTCCCCCCGTGCGATTCAGAGTGACGAGCTCCTCGAGACGTACGCGATTAACTACCATCAGGTTCATGGCTTCACGGGCGAGTTCGACTACTCGTCGTCCCTCGACGACCCCGGCAGCCCCTTGAGCCTGGCAATTCTTCGAGAAGAAGCGGCCAGTGACTTTTTCGGGGTTGCATCTATCACGAACCTCGTGCGCCAATCCACGAAGGTCGGTGTGCGTTTTGCGGTGCGTTTCTTACGGCAAAGTACGGCATGTCTGTCGTGAAAGTACGGCACCGACGCCCGAATTCCCTCAAAAAACCGGCATAATGTCGTTGTTCCGATAACCCCACGGTCACATGGGGTTCAGGGGGTCGCGGGTTGATGCCCCCACACCCCACCACACCTCTCGCATCCGCTCTGTTCGGGGTCGAGCCTGCGGCTCTCACCCTCACGCCGCGTCAAATCCCGCCGTCCCGACTAGGTAAGTGCAAGGGAGACAGCAACTTAGAAAACGGGAAGACTCGTTCAGATCTCCCCGTTAGGCATCTTGTGTGCCAATAGTGTGCCAAATTGCTTGCGTGAGTGGCTGCTAAAGCTTCCCAAGTTCGACTATGTAGATTCGGCTCCCTAGAGTTGGGGGGCAGGAAAGTCGTCTCCCATTTATCCATGCCCTTGGCCGCAATTCCCACGTCAGGGAAGCGGCGGCTCGCCGGTGTTGGACTCCCTGCACGTCAGCAAAAAAGCCCCAGCTGGAACAGACGTTTTGGGCTGCCGAATGTAATGATCCTGCAATCTGGGTGGAGGTGGCAGGGGTTAGGATGCGCTGTCTCCCCGCCTGGGGCCCGCGTTGTCACAGTGGAGGGACGAGTTCGGGCGTCAGCATCAACTCATGCGCCATACGCCGCAGTCGACCCATCCGACAACGCACTCATACCCAAAGCGTCCAAGGTGCCCTGGATCAAGCTAGTTTTTCTAGCCACGAGGAGATTCTTTCACCTGCATCGATTCATGCGTTGACCTCAAGGATTGCTGAACGATTGTCTCGAGCCGGACGATGCGTCAACCCGTCTCTTCACCCATGAAGCAAGCCACCGCTGCGCGCGCCTGGCTTCTCTCTTGTCGGCCTTGAGGACACAGCGCACTAAGGCCGGCTCTCCTTTTTCGACCCCTACACGCATGTCGTAGATGCATGAGTTGCACGATGTGCACTCTGCCTCACTCGACCCCCGTCCGGCCCGCCACCTGTTCGGTAGATCAGGCTCACGCAGCAGGGGTCGGCACATGGCAATGAAGTCCACCTTGCGGCGTTGCACGATCTCCTCCAGTCGTTCGACATCCCGGTTGCCTCCCACCAAGATGACAGGGATCCGAAGGTCCAACCGTTCTGCCTGCGCCAGGTAGTAGCTCTGTTGCTCCGGACGGGTGATGCGGGTCCGCGACCAGGGGTCCGGCACGGGACGAAATCCGAGCTCGGCCTCGGTCCGGCCGAGACAATCCTTCATACCTCCACTGATTTCGATCGCGTCCACCCCAGCACTCTCCAATTCCTTGGCGAGCTCTACAAAGTCGGCTTCGTCGATGCCGCCCTCCATGTGGTCGGTGCAATTCATCTTGACGAGTATCGGATACGCGCCGACCAGCTTGCGTGCGGCAGCGACGATTGCCGCCATGATCCTGGCTCTGTTCTTGACAGCACCACCATACTGGTCGTCACGGCGGTTGGTGTACGGCGAGAGGAATCGGCTGAGCAGACTTCCGTGTGCGGCGTGCAGTTGGACTCCGTCAAAGCCGTCCCGCTCCACTCCGGCGATGCACTGCGCGAAACAATGAATCACAGTCTTGACCTGTCCTGTGGAGAGCGGGACAATCGAGTTTTTCGTGAAAGGGGAACCCACGTCTGAGGGCCCTACTCCCGGGTATTCGCCACTGATCTGCGCAACGATCTTGCAGCCCGGTGCTGCGCGATGGACGGCGTCCACCAGGCGGCCGAACCCTACGATTCGCACGTCGTCGTAGGCGCATAACGTACCGAGCGACCGGTGCCAGTCGAGCATGTCGCGTGGTACACATGAGAAGTCCCCCGTGATGATCAAGCCCACGCCACCAAGCGCTAGATCTCGGTAGAGGTTCACAACATCGTCCGTCATCCGCCGTTCCTGCAAGATGGAGGGGTCCCACGTTGCAGATCGTACGAGACGGTTTGACAGGCGCATGCGGCCGATCACACCCGGTGTAAAAATTCGGTAGTGATCCCTGCGCAGGACGGAGTTCGGATGTTGCGTCGCCATGTCTCAGGTCGGAAATGCCGTGGGCTACGCTACGGAGCCATCAGGAACGTGGCGGCCGTCTGGCGGCTCCCGAGCAGGCGGTGGATCTGTGCAACCTGGCTGAGGGACATCGTGCCATCGACGCGCCCGTTCAGCTCGCCGGCGGCTAGATTGTGGCGGCTTCACTCGGCCCGGTATCGGCCGGGCTCGTTGAAGACGATTACCGCTCTGTAGCCGGCTTGCACGCTCGCGGCATGCGGAGTTCCGGCAGAAACGAAGAATGCTTCACCGGCTCTGTACTCGCGCTTCTTTCCGTCCATGCATAGAACAAGGAAGCCGGACAAAACGATCTCCCACTGCTCCTGGTGCGAGTGCTCCGGTACATCGACCGCCTCGGCGAACTCGACAAATACCACCTGGTTACGATCGCCCTGAATGAGCCACCCCCTCGCACCCGCGAACGGAAGCTCGACCTCTGAAAGGCTGGTCACGAACTCCGGGAACCTGTCGATTCCAAGCATTGGTGTTTCCCCCTTCTCGGACTGACCCAATCTGTCCCGATACCAGCCGCTCTCACGAAAGCATGGCTCCGTGGCCATCCACACACACTTCGGTGCCGAGGCCTTCATAAGCGCCACCGGCTGCCTGATTTGCAGGGCACGATTGTCGAATGAGACGGCTCCGGCAAAGGCTTCTAGGGCGAACGAACCGTTGCGGCGGCGAGCGGGCCATCGTGTGGGGCGAGTGGCGGCATCTCGACTAGCGGCCTGCTTCGGTGCGCCAATCCACTCACTTGGTGGCTCGCTCAACCTCAGCCGCGGTGCGTTCGCGTTGAATTCCTTCCCGACACCCCCTCGTCCAAACATCGTGCACTCGCGACCGGGCAGCCGGTGACATCACAACCGTGGTGTGGGTTGTCTTGCGAGAGATGGGGCGGAGCGTCATTTGAGGTCGTTAGACAGTACAGGCAATCGGAGGAGCGATGCATCAACAGGCGAGTGATCGAGTGCCAGGCGGGAGGGAAGCGAGGTCTCCGAAGTTCCAGCGACCGGAGGTAATGTCCGAAGAGAGCCTTGACCCCGCGGATTGGGAGGAGTTCCGCACCCAGGCCCACGCGGCGGTCGATCAAATGATCGACCTTCATCGGGACATCCGGAAACGGCCGGTGTGGCAGGCTGTGCCGGAGAAACTCGAGCGTCGGTTTCTCGAGGGGCCTCCGGCGCAGGGTGCGGGCACAGCCGCCGCCCTGAAAGACTTTCAGGATCTGGTCCTCCCGTATCCTGTGGGGAACACGCACCCACGGTTCTGGGGGTGGGCTGCCGGCACGGGATCTCCCACCGGAATGTTGGCAGAGATGCTTGCGGCTGGACTGAATCCCGTCGCTGGAGTGTTCAACGACGGTGCGTCACGCGTCGAGGCCCAGCTGCTCGCGTGGATGAAGTCGGCGCTCGACTTTCCCCCCGAGGCGAGCGGGATCATCACGAGCGGTGGCTCGGTGGCGAACCTGGTAGGTCTGACCGTCGCACGGGATGTGAAGGTCGGAGCGAATGTCGGGCTAGACGGGCTGGCTGGGGAGCCGCGGCCCATTCTGTACGCTTCACGGGAAGTCCATTCGTCAGTTCCGAAGGCTGCGAAGGTCCTCGGCTTGGGCGAGGACGGGGTTCGCCTCATTCCGGTCGACGACAGCTACGGCATACAACTCGCCGAGTTGGCTTCGGCCATTGAGCGTGACCGGGTGTCTGGCTGCAAGCCGTTCGCCGTGGTGGGAACGGCAGGCACCATCAACACGGGTGCAGTGGACGATCTTCCCTCCCTCGCCGACCTCGCCGCGAGGGAAGGGCTGTGGTTGCACGTGGACGGAGCCTTTGGTGCCATCGCGGCGCTGTCGCCCGAGACGCGAGCCCTCGTGGCGGGCGTGGAAAGAGCCGATTCGCTGGCGTTCGACTTCCACAAATGGATGCACGCGCCCTACGAAGCCGGATGCGTCCTGGTGCGGGATCGGGAAGCTCATCGCCGATCCTTCACGGTGGGTGCGGACTACCTTCGACCTCTCGATCGGGGTCTGGCTCGCCAACCTGACAACAGCAACCTCAAGGGTCTGCAGCTGTCCCGGGGGTTCAAGGCACTGAAGGTGTGGCTGATGCTCAAGGAGCAGGGATTCGAGAAGTTCGGTCGCCTGGTCGCCCAAAACGTGTGCCAGGCGCAGTACCTGGGCGACCTCGTCGACTCTTCACCCCTCTTCGTCCGGGTCGCACCGGTGACGCTGAATATCGTCGCGTTCCGGCATGAGCCCCCCGATCTCGACAAAGCAGTCGCTGAGGAGATCAACCGCGAGGTCCTAATGAGAATGCAGGAAGAGGGGATTGCGGTGCCGTCCGCCACCGTCCTCAACGACCGCTTCACGTTGAGGGTGTGTGTGTGCAATCACCGTAGCAGAATGGAGGACTTCGACTTCTTCATGGCGGAGGCGGAAAGAATTCTCCTCCGCGTGCGAGCAGATTTGGGAGTTGACTAGCCTTGGAGGCCGCGGAGAGCGCTGTCAAGAATGTTGGATTCCACCCGTAACCGGCTTGGACACCACGTCCCCGAGTTCGTCGCCGGTGTATTCGTCCCGCCATTAGCACCACGCAGCGGCTCGCTCAATTTTCATCACGGTTCGTTCCCGTAGACAGCATTTCCCGATACCCCCTTCCCGGGCGATCGTGCATCCCTGGTTTGGCCAGTGAAGGAAGATCACGTCTGCCGCGGCGTGGCATAGCTGGCGAGTGACGGACCTGCTGCGTTCGCAACGACTCTCCTACGAGGGGAGGGGAAGTCATGCACATTCTGGCACTGGTGTTGGTGTTGCAGGTGGCTGACACGGGCCAACCCACAACCCTGAACCCACTATCGCTCCACGCCCGCAGTCTCGTGCACGCAGACACGACGGCCGTGCCACCGACCGCTACCGCGCGCCGACTGATGGGTGTGATCCGGTTGGATGGCACTCTCGATGAGCCCGCCTGGCAGCTGGCGCCCGCGGTGACGGATTTAACCCAGCGGCAGCCCGACGAAGGAAAGCCGGCGACCCAGCGCACCGAGGTGCGGTTCCTCTATGACCGTGAGGCCCTCTACGTGGGTGCCCGCATGTACGACGCCGCGGGGGCGTCCGGCGTCGTCTCCCGCCTGTTCCGGCGGGACGGGGATTTCGAGAGCGATTTTCTCCAGCTCAACTTGGACACGTTCCACGATCACTTGGGGCGGGCGTCGTTTGCCCTTAACCCGGATGGAGTGAAGTGGGACGTGTTGAGCATCGGCGGCGCGGTCCCCGACAAGTCGTGGGACCCCGTGTGGGATGTCGCGACGACCATTGACTCGCTGGGCTGGACCGCGGAACTCCGCATCCCCTTCTCCCAGCTTCGCTTCCCTCGGGATACGCAGCAGACGTGGGGATTGCAGATCATACGCTCCGTCCACCGGTTGAACGAGCTTACCATGTGGCGCTTCTTTCCGTCCACGGAGCCGGGAGGGCCGGCGTACTTCGGTCACCTGGAGGGGCTCACAATTGAGGGGTCGCCGGCGAAGGGGGAGATCCTGCCGTATGTCGTCGCGCGCAATGCGCGGCTCGGTACGGCCGATCCGGCGAGCCCGTTCTACCTCGCGAACGACGTTGGCGCACGGGTTGGGATAGACTTCAAGTACCTGCTCACCTCCAATCTCACGGTCACAGGCACGGTCAATCCCGACTTCGGGCAGGTCGAGGTGGATCCGGCCGTCGTGAACCTCTCGGCATTCGAGACCTACTTCCCCGAAAAACGGCCCTTCTTCGTGGAGGGCAGCGGATACTTCTTGTTTGGCGGGCTGTCGTGCTTCTTCTGCGACGGCTCCAGCATGAAGCTGCTCTACTCCCGGCGCATCGGGCGGACACCGCAAGGCGCCGGCGTAGCGCAGGCCGGCGGCGACTTCGCCGACGTTCCGGATAACGCCACCATCCTCGGTGCCGCCAAGGTCACCGGCCGCACGGCCTCGGGCTGGTCGGTGGGCCTGCTGAACGCCGTGACCGCGCGGGAGTACGCGCGGGTCGCCACACCCGATGGGAGTCAATTCGACACCGAAGTGGAGCCGCTCAGCAACTACTTCGCGGGCCGCGTTGCCAAGGACCTCCTGGGGGGTGACCTGCAGGTGCGCGCCATGGCTACCTCGGTGGTGCGAGATCTGCGCGATCCAGCGCTGGCAGCGCGCCTCGCGCGCCACGCCGAGGCAGGCGGCGTTGATCTAGAGTGGTGGTGGGGGGGCCGGGCGCACCGGTGGACGCTGGCCGCCGCCGTCTCTCAGGTGGCGGGCGATTCGAGCGCGATGCTTGGCGTGCAGCGCTCTAGCGCGCGCTATTTCCAGCGGCCCGACCGAAAGCATGGCGGGAACGGGCTGTTCACCGGCGCCTACGATCCCGGGCTCACAGCGATGCGCGGCTGGGGTGTGGAGAGCCGGCTGAGCCGCGAGGCCGGCAACTGGCTCTGGGAAGTGAACGCCGGGGCGCGCAGCCCGGGATTCGAGACGAACGATGTGGCCTTCCTCACGCGGGCGGACTACACGTGGATGAGCGCCAACCTGGTGCGCCGCCGGACCACGCCGGCCTGGTTGTTCCGGGACTACTGGCTGCTCGTGGGCGGGCAGCAGCGGTACAACTTCGACGGCGACCTGGTCGGTCGGCAGGCGCGAGTCACCGCGCGCTTTACTTTTCGCAATTACTGGGCTGTGGAGACGTTCGCCACATACCAGCCCTCCATATTCTGCGACCAGCTCACTCGTGGCGGCCCCGTGGTGCGCTATCCCGGGTACGCCGGATTGTACGCTGCAGTATCGACGGACACGCGCAAGTCGCTCTCGGGGTACCTGGCGGTGCAGCTTGGCGCGAACAGCGAAGGAGCGCGCGATCGTAACGCGAACGCCACGATCACCGTCCGCCCGGTAACCAACGTGAGCCTGCAGCTCGGCCCCTCGTTCGACCACTCGGAGTCTACCGTCCAGTATGTCACCGCGGTAGCCGACCCAACGGCGACCGCTTTCGACGGGACGCGCTACGTATTCAGCGATCTGACTCAGCGCACGGTCAGCATGGATCTCCGGCTCAACGTCGCATTCACGCCGAACCTCACGCTCGATCTCTACATGCAACCGCTCATCGCGAGCGGTCACTACAGCAACTTCAAGGAGTTCGACCGGCCCCGCGAGCTGGCAAAGAGCGTCTACGGCGCTGACATCGGCACGATCTCCAGCGCAGGGGGGGAGTACACTGTGGATCCGGACGGAGGGGGACCGGCCGCCCCGTTCCGGCTCGCGGATCCCGACTTCAACTTCCGCTCGCTGCGCGGCAACGCGGTGCTGCGGTGGGAGTTCCGGCCCGGCTCGACGCTCTACTTCGCCTGGACGCAGGCGCGGAGCGACGAGGAGTCGATCGGCACGATGCGGCTCGGACACGACCTGGACGCGCTGTTGAGCGCGAAGGCCGATCACATCTTCCTGGTCAAGCTCAGCTACTGGATCGAGCTGTAACAGCTCGGCGCCTCGCAGACGACTTCCATCGAGATAGTATCCGGAGCCGGAGATGGCAGCGGCTCGATCACGATGCCCGTCCTGTGCCATTCCACCCGCGCGTTGGACCGCTCAACCTCGGCTGCGGTCCGTTCGATGAAGCAGTCTTTTCCCGACGCCCTTTCCCCGATAATCATCTGTCCCAGAGGCGAACAGTTTTGTCAAACGGACTTGGGGGGAAAGCACAATGCACCTGACAAGGGCTCGTTTTCTGCTCGTAATCCCGATTCTCCTTCTTGGAGTATCCGGCTCATTCCGCGGGAATCCGATCTCTGAGCTGAGCCAGGAGGACCGCGACGCCATCATGGCTGTTGCCCTCGACTATATCGATGGTTTCTACGAAGCCGACGTAGGAAGAATGGCCCGCGCACTGCACCCCGATGTTTACAAGCGGGACATCACGACTAGTGGCGACACGGGAAACCAGGTACTGAGAAACATGACGGCCAGTCAACTGGTGGAGGTCACTGAAGGAGGGATGGGCGCGCGTATCGCGGAGAGGGACGGACGGCGAAGCGAGGTCAAAATCCTTGACGTGTTCAATGATCTTGCGAGTGTGCGTGTCGATGCCATCACGTGGATTGACTACCTGCACGTTGGGAAGATCAACGGGGAATGGAAGATCATCAACGTGCTGTGGGGCTGGCGGTAAGTCCCAGAACTGAAGCCGTTGCCCGGGCGCACTGCACCACCCGGCACCCGCTACGGTCCGTTCGATTAGACATTCTTTTCCCGATACCCTCTGCTCGACGATCATGTGTGCGAGATCAGAGAGGACCACACAGCATTCCTGTGTCGTTTGTGGCCGCTCTGTCGAAGTGGAGTGCACGTGTGGAAGGAGCCGCTACCGAGGAGGAGGCCGGAACATAAATTCCGCAGATCGCATGGCACAGGGGCATCGTCGGCCGAAGGCACCGCGCGACCGCCGTGGGCTTGTGTAAGGGAGGTTACGCGAAGACTGTAAGGCTAGAGGCGCCGATAGATCCAGTGAGTCATATCCGACAGCAAGACTTCCCGATCCCAGCGAGTGGGTCGGACCCCGCGCCCGAGGAACGATCGCACGCGACTCATGAGGCGCCCGGCTCCGGACACCCTTCGCGAGGTCGCGGCTTCTGGATAGTGTTCTCGGTCGGTTGGCTGGGATACGTCGGGGTCCTGATAGTCTCATCGGCGCTGGGGGGCGAACCTGTCAGCCCGCCAATCGCAAGTACAGTCGGCCCGATCCTCCTCGCCACGCTCGTGGCCCGGTGGCGACGAAGCCTCCTTCGCCCCGAGGCGCCGCTCATGCGGACGATGGCGGTTCATCTCGGATTGGGCATCGCATACGCGGTCACTTCGGCATTAATATCGGCGGCCGCAGTCGATCTGATCATCCAGCCTGGCGACACGTTCTGGAACGACTCCCCACCGGTCATCATTGCATACCTGTCCGTGGTGCATCTCATCTTGTATGTGGTACTGGTGGGCTTCCTCATGTGGACCGAGTCGATACGCCAGCTGCAGGAGAGTGACGCCAAGCTTTCACATGAAGCGGTCGTGCGGGCGCAAGCGGAAGTAAAGGCCCTCAGAGCGCAATTCAATCCCCACTTCGTGCTCAACACGCTCCACTCACTGATGGTATTGGTGCGAGAGGAGCCCGACGCTGCTGAGAGGGCCATCGAGGACGTCGGCGCACTGATACGGTATGCGTCGCGTCTTGAGAAGTGCGACCGAGATACCGTTCCGCTGCAGAAGGAAATCGAGATAGCGCAGCGGTACCTGGCGCTGGAGCGCCTCCGACTGGCGGACCGCCTGGCAGTATCGTGGAGGATCAGTTCAGATCCAGAGCTTTACTACGTGCCGTCGTTTTCACTTCAAAGCCTGCTGGAGAACGCAATCAAACACGGCCTGTCCCCCAAGCCGGAAGGGGGAAAGGTGCAGATTGGCATAGGCGTCAAGGAGGGACACTTCGTATTATCTGTGCAAGACGACGGCATGGGAGCGGACCCGAGAGATGTGGTGGACGGTGAGGGACGGGGGCTCGTTCTGTTGACCCGTCGCCTCAGCGCGCTGTATGGACCGGGAGCATCCCTGACATGGAACACCGCCCGCGGGCGGGGGTTCTCGGTTCTGCTCGAGATTCCGCTCTCGAGCGCGGTCGACGAAACACTGGGTTACACCACCGCTCCACGAGCAGATGCGGTGCGGTCTCCCGCCGAAGGTGGGAGTCTCCCGTGAGCAACGACGACTCTCTCCGCGCGGTTAGAGCGATCATCTGCGAAGACGAACCGCTCGCCATCAGGGTCCTCCGCGAGTACCTGCGAGGCGTCGAGTGGATTCAAATAGTTGCGGAGGCGCGAACCGGGTCCGACGCAGTGCGCCTCATCCAGAAGGAGGAACCTGACCTGGTATTCCTGGACGTGCGCATGCCGGGCTTGACCGGACTGCAGGTTCTCAACGCGATTACGCACACGCCGGCGATCGTTTTCACAACTGCGTTCGATGAGTATGCGGTTCCAGCATTTGATGCGGGCGCCGTTGACTATCTCGTGAAGCCGTTCGGCGAGGAAAGGCTGCTGAAGACTCTTGATCACGTGAGGGTCAAGCTGTTGGGGGAGGGACTGGCCGCGCGTGACCGGATGGAACGGCGCAGACCGCAGTACGCCCCGAGGCTGTTTGCGCGGCAGCGAGGCAACATCATTCCGGTGCCTGTGTCCGAGATCGTTATGGTGGAAGCCGCAGCTGGCGGTGCTTCCGTGGTCACCAAGCGCGGAGTGTTCTCTCTCGAGGTGACGTTGGGTGAGCTCGAGGACCGGCTCGACCCGAGGGAGTTCGTGCGCGTCCACAGGAGCCACATAGTACATCTAGCGCATGTTGCCTCGATCCGGCCGTATGATGAGCGGCGGCTCATACTGCGAATGGCGGTCGGCAGTGAACTGGTCGCAAGTCGGCGGGGTTCGAAGGTGCTGCGTGAGTTGATGGGGTGAAGCCGATGCCCGTCACAGACGTGTTCCTCATGGTGCCACTCCGATCTGCACCTTTTCACGACAGGACACCATTGTGGCTCACGTCGTGGCGGGAGAGCACCGCCGCGTTGAACGGTAGCATGGTTGCGCCACAGCAAGCGCATCTGCGCACGCTCCGGAACGAGGCAAAGAGCGGTCGATTGGGAGATCACGTGGCCATGAAGCACAGACATCGAACGTCGTAACGTCTATTAGGTCTGTTCATAATGCTGACTGTAGGAGCGTGCTCGCGTTCGCAGCAGGAGCAAGGCCCCCCCCCCCAACCGGTGGCGGGGACCATAGCTATTGGAGCGTTTAACATCGGCTATCGCGTTGAGGGGTCCGGCGCTCCCGCCATGGTGATCGGTAGTTCGCTCTACTATCCGCGCGTCTTCTCCCGGAATCTGCGCTCCCATCTGCGCATTGCGTTCGTGGGCACACCCAAACAATTCCAGCCATCTTGCGCGCCTTTGGCCTTTCGGACGATGTCACAATCGGCATGAACGATTACGACAATCTCTTTCTCATAATACGTGACGTCTCCTCACAGCCTGCACTTGTTCGGTTGCGGTTCGCAATGCCGGCTGTGGCTGGTTAACCTTGCGCGATGATACATTGATCGGACAGCAAGACGGCACACTCAGAGCCTCTTGATCTGGAGGTACACCCTGTTTCCGGGCGTTGTCAACTTAAGCGAAATCAACGGCGAAGAACGAGTTGCGTGGGTCAGAACATACCAGGGATTCGGGCGTTTTCCTTCTGTGCGTGACGTCCGAGCCGACAAGAATCGCCTTAAGTTGACAATGCCGCGATGAGGATTGTTGACGAAGGAGGGTCATTGGTGAGCGGAGCCCGACGACGGACCCTGAAGCTGGCCTTTGCGGCTCTCTGGTTCCTGACACCTTTCGTTGTGAGCTTTGTCCCCGAAAGGGGCGCCGCCCAAGATTGCAGCCCGGATCCACAGGGCACCATCGCCTTCAGTTCCGTCCGGGACGGCAATTCGGATATCTACGTTATGGGTGCGGACGGGTCCAACATCCGCAGAGTGACTAGTGATTCGACACGGGAACTCGAACCCTCGTGGGATCCCGACGGCCGGTGGATCGCCTACCAGTCACAGCGACCTCACTGGCGCATTTTCATTTCCCGGTTGGACGGTACCTCCGAGAAGGCGGTGACGAATGCCCTCGCGTGGAGCCCGTCCTGGTCCCCGGACGGGAAGTGGATCGCTTTTTCAAACCAGGAAGGCGTCCACCGAGTGACTCCCGACGGAGAGATGCTCCGGACTCTGACATCCGGAGGGGGAAACGGAAGGCCCGCTTGGTCTCCCGACGGTCGACGGATCGCTTTCCATTCCACGCGTTACGGTGATGCCGAGATCATGGTGATGAGCTCGGACGGCTCGGGCCTACAGCGTCTCACCTACAGCCCCGGTAGAGACTTCCATGCGACATGGAGCCCCGACGGCAGCCGCCTTGTATTCGCATCGGATAGGGAAGGGAACTTGGAGATCTTCACCATGGCCGATGATGGAACAGATGTCCGCAAGCTCACCGACGACCCATCTCAAGAGATGCTGCCTACCTGGTCCCCGGACGGCGAGTGGATTGCTTTTGTGAGTGATGCCGCGGGCGATCTCGACATCCACCTGATGAGGGTCGACGGATCCTGCCAGCGGCGCCTCACCATGCACCCGGGAGAAGACTCATACCCTTCCTGGCTTCCGCAGAATGCTCAGGCAGGGCACTAATGGCGTAGTACCCCAGCACATCAGCTCCTGTGAAGAGAGCACTGCACCCGAGTTGGGCAGGAAGACTTAGGGTCGCAAGCACTGTCCCCCGCTGTATCAAGCAATACGCCGCTTTCGTCGGGTACGACCTCAGGGTGACCGCTGTCAGAATCGGCGTTGTAATAATGCGATCGTATGGCGATCAGCTGCCACTACACGCAGACATCGACGGCGTTGCCGTTTTTGTTGCCGTTTCTCCCGACAAAGTCCAGCAGCCGTGTCGTGAAAGTCCGGCATCGACGCTCGGAAGTCGTTGAAAGACCGACAACTTGTCGTTTCTGGGTATACCCCTGATCCGAATGGGATTCAGGGGGTCGCGGGTTCAAATCCCGCCGTCCCGACTGAATCCTTGTGATCTGATAGCTTATTAGCTATCATAATGCATGACCCGGGATCCATCGATCCTTCTGAAGGAGGCC
>JBDHFY010000043.1:0-52125 GCA_039590195.1 Gemmatimonadota bacterium
ATCAATCTTCCCCGAACTTGACCTCCAATTCCCCGTGTGCCTCCCGCAGGGCCGCCTCGACGCTCGCCGGGTCCTTCCCCCGGCCGAAGATGAACCCCAAATAGCGAGATCCCTCAGGAAGCGGCACCAGCTCCTGCCCGCGATGGGCCGTGATCACGACCTCCGACACCCCCGGGACCGCGCCTGCCGCCTCGACCCCAGCTACCTCCTGCAAGAACCCGCGTCCCGGGGTCGGGATCATCATGACGCCGCGCGGTTCCTCGGCTCGGGGTGGCACGCCATCGAGAATCCCCAAGGCGTCGCGAAGCAGGACATCTTCGAGTGAATACTCACTTTCTTTGCCAAATCTCAAGACCCTCCCGCACTTCCCTCCTATCTGGCGGGCCGCCAGCTCGATCAGCCAGGGCCCCTCCTCGTTGTAGCGGAGTTCCACGTGTACGGGCCCCTTCCTGAGGCCCAGTGCCCGGGCCGCATCACCCGCCACATACCTCATCTCGTCCTGGGCTGACTTCTCATGTCGCGATGGTGTCACATAGATGGTCTCTTCGAAGAATGGTCCGTCAAGCGAGTCCGGCTTGTCAAAGACCGCCAGCACGTGAAGGCGGCCCTGCACGAGGAGGCCCTCCAACGCAAACTCCGACCCGGGCACGAACTGCTCCACCAGAAACCCGTCCCCAACTCCCTCCGCCCAGTGTGCCGTCCCGGTTCCGGCCGGTTCGGCCGTCTCGAGAATGGCAGCGAGCCGGTCTCGGGCCGCAACGAACTCGTCCGGGTCGTTGGCCCGGATGACGCCACGACTCGCCGAGAGTGCCGCCGGCTTGAGCACGCAGGGATAGGGAGCCTTCGAGGCAACCACCCTGGCGTCCTCACTCAGCCGATGCCACGAGAACGCGGGAACCGGCACCCCATGCCGGGCGAGCGCCTGCCGCTGCCAGCGCTTGTCGCGTGCCGCCTGAACGGCAGACAGCGGATTGTGTGGAAGCCCCAGCGCCTTTCCGAGTGCTGCCGCGAGTACCGCCGTGTCGTCATCCACACCACACACCCCGGAGACGGGATGCCGCTCGGCGAAGGCCCGGGCGGCCGCGGCGGCTCCATCCAAATCGGAAAAATCGAGGGTCAGCAACCCGCTTGGATTGTGGTGGGAGAAACTGCTGGGCTGCTCGGACGCTACCGTGAGGTTGACCCCGAGGCGCCTGGCGGCCTCGACAAAGGCATCTGCCTGGTAGGTGGCCGTGGGGAGGAGGAGCAAGAGGCGGGCGCGGGGAGCATCCCGCATCGGTTATTTCTTTTCCGAGGCGAAATAAGGGTTGCTGCCCCCCGCATGGTCAGTGACATCTTCGACGCCCTGGAGGCCCGGCACTGCTCGCCGCAGGCTCGCCTCGATGCCCTGCCTCAGGGTCACGTTGGCCATGCCACACCCCTGGCAGCCCCCCATCATCCTGACGATCACCGTCCCGTCTTGAACGTCGATGAGCTCAACCATCCCGCCGTGCTGCGCAACTGCCGGGTTGATTTGGGCCTCGAAGATCTCGGCCACGCGCTCGTACATGGTTTGGTCGTCGACCACGCCCGGCGTATCCTCCACCTCCTCGCCGGATAACGCCGTCTCTTCGGCGGCGGCGCCGATGGCATAACGGACCCGCTCATCGAGATCACACCACTCGACCTTCGTGTTCTTGACCGCCGTCACGACGTTGCCCGAAATGATGACCTCGGAGATGCCCGGTACCGACAACACCGACTCCGCCACAGGATTCCCCGCCGCCTCTTCGATCGAGGCGAAGCGATGGACGCCGGGAGTGCGATCCAACGGCTTGCTCAGGATGAACTTGCACCGTTTCTCGTCGATGGGCTCGGCGGTAATACCTAGGGGCGACGTCATGTGTTGGTATCTAAGCCCCGGGACGGCGGAGATCAATCGGCGGCCGCCCCCTGCCCCCCTGCCCCCCTTCCGCCCCCGAGCAGGGAGCGGGAAGCGGGGAGCAGTTCAAACGTCACACCCAAACTCAACGTGAGCGCGAACGCACCTGGGAGAAACGTGCGCCCGATCAGACGCCCGTTGTCTGCTATGTCAGATTGGTGGGAGGGGGGCGGAAACTGCTCCCCGCTCCCCGCTCCGGGGCGGTGGGGCAAGGGACGGTGAACCGCTCCCCGCTCCCCGCTCCGGGGCGGTGCGGTGTGGCAGGGTTCAGTTGTCCCCGATCAACTCCTCATCCACCACGATCGGATCCAAGTTCGCGCCCCTGAGCAACTCGTTCAGCCGGGCCAGATCCTGTTGGATGATGGTGTTCATCCGGATGAGCTCTGTCTGGAGCAGCCCCGAGAGGTGCTCGAACACCTGTTCCGATTGGTCTGTCGGCTCGGTCTCGCTGCTCTCCACCACAAACATCAAGGCCGCCAGCTTGTTGTTGAGCTTGATGGGGAAGTTCAACGGGTCCTGTCTGCTCTCGTTGCGGACCTGATAGATCTCCTGCTCCACGCCGCTCAGCTTGTCTTTGACGGTCGTGCCCTGCTGGTGGATGGCCCGGTCGTCCGTCTTGTCCAAACGATCGTCCACTTCACCATTGATGCCGCGGATCTTGACCACGGCCTCATTGGCTTCACTGACGCGGTCGCGGATGCTCAGCGCGAGCTGGAAGCGCTCCCGCAGCTGGGCGATGGTGACGGACTCGAGCCTCGAGTCCAACTTGATCTCGAAATCCTGCGTCTGAGTGACATCGCCCGCGCTCAGGCGCACTTGATACCGATCCGGCAGCGCCAGCGGCCCAACGTTTCCGGCCGCCCAGAAGATGCGGCCGTCGAAGTCAGTGTAACCCGGATACCGCATGGTCCACCGGAACATGTGGGAGCCGGCCGAGGCCGCAGGCTTCGGTGCGTCGCCTCCGAAAAACCGGGCGAACGGGCTCTCATCCGGGTCTTCGCCTTCATCGGCAGGCGTGCCCACGAACGTCTCGATCGTGCTTCCCGACCCGTCGAGGAACTCGATGGTAACGGAGTCGGCATCTTCCTCGAGGTAGTAGTACACCTGGAGCGTCTGGTCCACGCCGCGCACCGGATCCACCGGGTCGTACAGGTGGACGTTGGCTTGGGCGATTTGTTCGTTCATCTGCCTGAGTGGCGCGATGTTGCGCATCACCCAGAACGACCGCCCGTGTGTGCCGATGACGAGATCGTTCTCTTCCACGACGAGATCAGATACCTGCACCGTCGGGAGGTTCATGGTGAGAGGCTGCCAGTTCGCCCCATCGTTCCACGAGACGTAGACGGTGCGCTCCGAGGCGGCATAGAGGAGCCCCGGCCTCTTCGGGTCTTCCCGCACCGCACGCACGAAGTCATCTCCAGGAATACCGCTGACGATCTTGGTCCAGCTCTGCCCGTAATCTTCCGTCTTCCACACGTACGGGCTGCGGTCGTCGTCCACCAAGTAGCGGATGCCGGCGACATACGCCTTGCCCGGGGTGGTGGGTGACGCCTCGATGGTGTTGATCCGCACGAAGTCCGGGGCGTCGCTCGGCGTGACATTGTCCCAGCTCTCGCCGCCGTTCCGGGTCACCTGGACGTATCCGTCATCGGAGCCGGCCCAGATGACGCCGGCATCATGGTAGGACGGTGCGATGGCAAACACCGTGGCGTAGGTCTCGACGCCGGTCTGGTCTTTCGTGAGCGGGCCGCCGGACGCACCGATCGTGGCCGGATCCGCGCGCGTCAGATCGGGACTCATCTGCTCCCAGGACTGGCCCTCGTTCGTCGACTTCCAGACCTTCTGCGTTCCCGTATAGAGAACGCTTGCCTCCAGGTGTGAGAACACGATGGGGAATGTCCACTGCACTCGCTCGATGAGGTCTTCGGACGACTGCCCCATGGGGTTCTCGGGCCACACGTTGATGGCCCGCATCTGGCCGTTGGCGTGATTGTACCGACTCAACTGGCCGCCGTAGCAGCCAGCATAGAAGATGTCCGGATTGAGGGCGCTGTTCGCGATGTACCCGCTCTCGCACCCACCCACGGAAAAGAAGTACGGACCGCGGCCGCCTCCCCGGGCCTGGAGATGGTCCCAACCTTGGCTGGGGGTGCATGCCGTGCTGTTGTCCTGCTGCGCGCCGCAGATCATGTACGGATCGTGGTGCGTGGTCATCACCCTGTAAAACTGCGCCGTGGGATAGTCTTGCTCCGTCCAGGTCTCACCACCGTTCACGGAGACGTTTCCGCCGCCATCGTTGGCGTTGATCATGCGGTCCGGATTGTTGGGCGCGATCCACAGATCGTGGTTGTCCCCGTGGGGAACGGAGATGGGCCGGAAGGACTTTCCGCCGTCTCTCGACCGGTACAGACCCGTGTTGAGGGCGTAGACCACGTCGGGATCCGTCGGGTCCGCATAGATGCGGGTGTAATAGAACGCGCGCTGGCGGAGGTTCCGTCCCTCGTACACGCGCGCCCAGGTAGCGCCGGCGTCTTCGGATCGGAACATTCCTCCTTCCTCCGCCTCGACTAGGGCAAACACCCGATGTGGTGCGGCGGGCGAGAGCGCAACGCCGATCTTGCCGATCGTCCCTGCGGGAAGCCCGGAGTTCCGCGTGATCTCGGTCCACGTTTCGCCGAAGTCAACGCTCTTGAAGAGACCGCTGCCGGGGCCGCCCGAAGACATACCCCACGACTTCCGCCACGCTTCCCAGAGAGCGGCGTACATCACGGCCGGGTTGCCCGGATCGACCGTCAGGTCAACCGCTCCCGTGCGCTCATCGCGATACAGTACTTTGCGCCATGTGACGCCGCCGTTCGACGATTTGAAAACGCCCCGCTCCGCATTTGGCGCTGAATGCACACCGAACGCCGCCACCCACACGGTATTGCAGTCCTGGGGATGGATCCGGATACGCGAGATGTTCTGCGTCTCCGTAAGGCCAATGTGCGTCCACGTCTTACCACCGTCGGTCGACTTGTACACGCCATCGCCCTGCTGGATGTTGCCCCGCAGCTCCGTCTCACCGGTTCCGATGTAGACGATGTCCGGATTGGCCTCGCAGACCTGCACCGCTCCCACGGAGGCGCTCTCGATCTGCCCATCGGTCACCGGATCCCAGGTGGTGCCGCCGTCCGTGGTCTTCCACAGACCGCCGCCGGTCACGCCGAAGTAGTACTCGAACGTTCGGGCGGCGCTCCCCGCAACCGCGGTCGATCGACCCCCTCGGTTGGGGCCGACGCTGGTCCACTCCAGAGCGTCATAGAGCTCAGATCGATAGGTCTGTCCCTGCGCGGGCGCTGCTACGCCGAGGCATATCGGCGAGACTACGAGCGCGGCAGGTATGAACTTGAACAAACTGCGAATGCTGCACATCTGAATCTCCTCCAAAAGTCAACGCGCTATCATGATGATCGATGCTCGTCGTTCCGGTACGAGTTGTCGGCAATTGATCTTGTTAGTATAGCACCCCCGCACCACCCCCTGCCAGCAGCGTCGAACGCCCCCGTTGGCTCGTACCGGAGAGTGCCCCTGTCGCCCTCGCCAGTGATTGGCCAACTCCCGAGCCCGGGCGTTTCGCCCGTCACCGCCGCTGCCGGGTGGCCACGCCGTTCCCACTGCCGTCGGGGAGGAAAGAAGATCGCACGCCGGCGAGCGCGCCACTCATGCCGCAATGATGCCGACCTCAGCCGCGAGTGAGAATAGAGCGAAACCGAGGTAGACCAACGACGCCAGCAACATCATCGTGACGTTCAGCGGGCGCGGCCGCGCCGACCTCGGCAGGTGGCGGAGATTCATCCAGAGGAGGAGGGGCGTGTAGAGTGCCATGGCGAACCCTCCCATGTAGGCGGCGTTGAAGAGGAACCCGAGTTCGGTTATCCCGCGGTACTCCATGATCGCCGTCAACACGGTTCCCGCGATGACGATGAAAACCACCATTCCCACGTACCATGCCGCCTGACCGGCCCGCCGGGCGAACGCAAAGCTCGTGTTGAAGATGTCCGACAGGCTCCTCGCGACACCGTCCGTCAGCGTGACCTGCGTGCTGAACAGCGTTGCCACTGCGACCAGCAAGAAGAGGTAACGGCCCAACCAGCCCATGCTCTCAGCCAGGATCGTCGCCTCGTCCCACATCAGTGAACCCGCTTGAGGAACGACGCCCTGGGGATGCAGGACGGCCACCGCTCCAAAGATGAAGAGCATCATAGTGAAGCTGTTGAGCAGAAAGAAGTACAGCGTCTGGTCGAGGAAGACAAAGCGAAGCCAGTCACGGAAACGGTGCTGGTTCGTATCGGTTTCCGGATAGATGTACCCGGTCTGCTGAACCGCCTCCTCTCGACCGCGAAGAGGATTGATGAGCATGGGGATCCGAGCCCCCATGCCAACGCGCTTGTCGCGCAGGTAAAACGCATAAAACAGATTCGCCGTCCCGCCGGCACCAGCGAACACAACGGCGATGAACAATTCCTTCACCGAAAACCCTGCCTCGACGTGACCGACATTGATTATGCCACGTAGCATCTCTCCAACGTGTTCGAGCGTGCCCACCCGGAATGCGATCAGGAGGAGGCCGATCACGACGATGAACACCAACGCGGATACCGTCCGCTCGACGGCGAGGTAGACCCGCCTCGGGCCGAGCAAGACCGCAATCACCCCCGCGAAGGTTACTGCGGTCCAGAGCCAGTCGGGGCTAGTGTGGGTGGGCCCCAGCGTGAGTGCCTTGAGTGCCAGACCGGACGTTCTGGCCCAACCGGGAAGAATCCAGCCGGCGAGATTGAAGAAGATGAAAGCAAGTGCGTACCCCTTCCACAGTCGCGCGAACCCGGTATAGCTGCTCTCACCGGTGGCAACGGTCCAGCGACCGACCTCGATGTTGATCCACATCTGCAAAAACACACCCACACCGGCGGCCCAGATCATCGACGCCCCGTATTCGGCGGCGATTCGTGGCCAAACCACAATCTCCCCTGCGCCGATCGAGAGACCGACGAGCACCGCACCGGGGCCGGTCATGCGCCAGAACGCCTTGTGGCGGGCTGGCATGTCTGCGGGCTGAAGGGGCGCGATCGGGACCTTCATAGATTCTCCAAACAGTTCGCAGCAGAAGACGCTCGAGCGCAGAGTCGAGACGCTGCAGCGACAGCTAACATGGAGTTCGGAAGCCGGAACGGCCAGGTCGGTCGGGGTGCACAGATACCTCGGCGCGTTGGTGGCCGATCAAGCACCCGCGATCGACGGGCTGGAGATCCAGCGCCGATGCAGTGTGGTGTTCGAGAGGAGACACCCCTTGCGCAGTCAATGATTCGGGTTTACCCTGTAGCATGATGCGCAAGGTATCCTCGTTCCGATTCTACTTTTTTGCCGACTCGAAACCGAGTGGGGGGTAACGCGCGCGTTAGTTGAAATTCACGGAAATCGTCGCCGCCCGCTTGGAGTTCCAAGCGGGCTTTTTTGTTGAGCGGGTGATGTCGCCTCGGTAGCTCGCCACCAAACCACCGCGGGTATGTCTGTCGGAGGATGGTTACCATGTTGGCAGGAGTTGAAGAAATTCGGCAGCGACTGGACGAAGTGGATGATCGCCTCCTCAGCGTTCTCGCCGAGCGCTGCAAATTCATCGATGAGTTAGCAGAGCTCAAATCCAACAGCAATGTCCGATTGCGAGACGAGGCCCGGGAACAGGCCATCCTCCAGCGGGTGGCCGCACAAGCGAACCGCGCGGGCCTGAACGGAGAGTTCGTGACGAGGATCTTCCGACAGGTCATCGACTATTCCGTGCGTCGACAGCTTCACCGTGTCGTTGACGGCAACAACGGTGAGCCATCACAATCCGCCAGCTCGACAGTCGCTTACCAGGGCATCGATGGAGCGTTCAGCCACCTCGCAGCGATTCGACATTTCGAGGCGAGGAACGGTAATGTGACCCTCCGCGGACACGCGTCGTTTCGAGAAGTGGTCGATGCCGTACAAAGCGGCAATGCCGACTACGGCATGCTGCCGGTTGAAAACACGACGGCAGGATCGATCAACGAGGTGTACGACCTCCTCGCGACGTCCGGGCTCAGGATTGTTGGGGAAGAAGTCGAGACGGTAGATCACTGCCTACTCGGCATTCCAGGATCATCGCTCAACGGGATTCGCCGGATCCGATCACACCCCCAGGCCCTGGCGCAATGCACCCGCTTTCTCAATGGTTTGCAGGATTGTCGCGCGGAGGCCTTCGACGATACCGCAGCCGCTGCCCGACAGGTACGTCTCGACGACGACGCCTCGGAGGCCGCCATCGCGAGTGCAAGCGCGGCCGAGCGGTACGGACTGCAAATACTCGAGCGCAGCATCGCAAACCAGCAGCACAACTACACGCGGTTCGTGGTCGTCGCCGTGAAGCCGATTTCCTATCAGACAGGCCTCACGTACAAGACCTCCATCATGCTGGTGCTGCGCCACGAGGTCGGCGCCTTGACCTCGTGCCTCGAAATCTTGACTCGCCAGGGACTCAACCTCACCAAGATCGAGTCACGACCGAAGCCGGAGGCTCCGTGGGAGTATCGCTTCTACCTCGACTTCGAGGGAAACGCCGCGGAGGAACATGTAACCGAGGCGCTGCGGCAGTTGGCCGTGCAGACGACCCACCTGAAGATGCTTGGTTCCTACCCAACGCTGACCCCGAGCCGGAGTGCGCCGCCGGCGCTCCCATTGACCGACCAGGCCGGCGTACGTGACTTGCCGGGCACGGGAATCGGACCGCACCCAACCGGACTCGCTTCCGAGAAGAAGCCGTACACGATCGCCTCGCGCGTCACGCGCGCTCAGGACACGCATGTGATCGTGGGAGACGTCACTATCGGTGACAAGCCGGTGGTCATCGCGGGTCCTTGTTCGGTAGAATCACGCGAGCAGTTATCGGCCTGCGCTGAGGTGGTGAAGCAAAGCGGCGGCGACATCTTGCGCGGCGGATGTTTCAAGCCGCGTACCTCGCCATATGCGTTTCAAGGATTGGGCGACGATGGATTGACGTTGTTGCGGGATGTGGGGCGCGACTTCGGCTTGCCGGTCGTGACCGAGGTGCTCCACCCCGGCGACGCCGAGCGAGTGGCGGCGCAGGTCGACATGCTGCAGATCGGTGCTCGCAACATGCAGAATTTTGCACTCCTCAAGGCGGTTGGCCGATTGACCCGTCCGGTCATCCTCAAGCGAGGCATGATGGCCTCAATTGACGAATGGCTGGGGGCGGCCGAGTACATCCTCTCCGAGGGCAACCAGCAGGTCATCCTGTGTGAACGCGGGATCCGGACATTCGAAACGGCAACGCGCTTCACGCTGGACCTGGCGGCCGTCCAGGTGGTCAGAGAGCGAACCCACTTGCCAATCATTGTGGATCCCTCTCATGCCTGCGGCGTGGCGCGCTGGGTTCCCACCATGGCGGAGGCCTCGCTGGCCGCCGGCGCTCAGGGCATCATGGTGGAAATCCATCCGGAGCCCGATAAGGCCCTGAGCGATGGAGCCCAGTCTCTCGAGTTTGCAGCCTTTCGAACCATGATGCGCTCGCTGAACGCATTACCGAACCGCAACGGCTCTCCCAGTCGCACGTCGACGCTGCCCGAGGTTGTGGAACCTCACGAGATCTTGACAAAACCCGGGGCGCTCCTATCTTCACAACCCACATCGGCCGGAGCCCAGCGGGGATCCCGGCAGGTCGACCAAACACGTGGAGCAAGAGTTTGAGCCACAACCGGCTGTTCGCCCTGAGCTTGAGCAATCTCCTTGGCTTGATCCTTATCAGCCGAGGAGAGGGTGACCCGGTGCGCACAGCATATGGCAGGTAACTAGAACCAACCGACCCCATGAAGCGCAGCCGCGGACCCCTCCGAGAGGTCCGCGGCTTTTTTCTTGTGGGCAGTACAAAGCAAGGATCAAGGATTGTGTATCCCTCAGGACAGGTAGGCATCTGATGACGCAGATCTGCATTTTCGATACGACACTGCGCGATGGGGAACAGTCACCGGGCGCGACCATGACCACCGCGGAAAAAGTCCGCATGGGCCATCAGCTCGACCAGCTGGGGGTCGACGTGATCGAGGCGGGATTTCCAATCAGCTCACCGGATGACTTCAATGCAGTGCGGCAAATCGCCCGGGAAGTACGGCGCCCCACAATCGCCGCCCTGGCCCGCGCCAAGGACGTCGATATCGACCGGGCGGCCGCCGCGCTCGAGGATGCGGAACGGGCACGGTTACATGTGTTCATCGCAACATCTGAGCTCCACCTCGAACGCAAGCTGGGCATCACCAAGAATCAATGCCTCGAGCGGACGGCACAATCCGTTGAGCGTGCGCGACGCTACGCCGACGACGTGGAGTTCAGCCCAGAGGATGCCACCCGAACCGACATCGGCTTTCTCTGCCGCATCGTCCAGGCCGCCGTCGATGCCGGCGCCACCACCATCAATATCCCGGATACCGTTGGGTACACCTATCCCGCGGAGTACCGCCGGATCATCGAAGCGCTCTTCGCAGGCGTGCCGGGCCTCGCGAACACCGTGGTTAGCGTCCATTGTCACGACGACCTCGGGCTCTCGGTCGCGAACTCGCTGGCGGCGATCGAAGCTGGTGCTCGACAGGTGGAGTGTACCATCAACGGGATCGGCGAGCGGGCCGGCAACGCCTCGTTGGAGGAGGTCGTCATGACCCTGCGAGTCCGCGGCGATATTCTCCCCTATACGACCGGTGTCCGCACGACCGAACTCTATCGCACGAGCCGGCTCTTGGCGGCGCTTTCAGGCGTCCATCCCCAACCAAACAAAGCGATCGTCGGTAAGAACGCGTTTGCCCACGAGGCGGGAATCCACCAAGCCGGTATGATCAAGGACCGGGGTACCTATGAGATCATGACACCGGACATGGTAGGTGTGCCGGCATCGCGACTCGTGCTCGGCAAGCATTCGGGCCGACACGCCATGGCAAAGCGCTGCCGTGAGCTTGGATACGAGATTGATGATCGAGAGTTAGGGCGCGTGTATGACCGTGTCGTCGAGCTCGCCGACCAGAAGAAGGACATCCTGGATGAAGACCTCCTCGCAATTCTACACCACGAGGCGACCGCAGATGAGTCGGACGTCTACGAGCTCATGGAGCTCCGTGTGACTTGCGGGGGCCGGCGATCAGAGGCCACGGTGCAGCTCAAAGAGTCCGGTGCTCCAACTCCACCAGCGGTCGCCGACGGAGACGGCCCCCTGGCCGCCGCATTCGCAGCCCTGGACGCGCTCGTGGGACTCCGCGTCGAGCTGGAAGACCTGACCATTCGCGCTGCAACACCGGGCAGCGACGCATTGGGGGAGGTCACGCTCCGAGCGCAGGTCGAAGGCAAGACGTTCGCCGGGCAAGGGGCATCAACCGACGTCGTGGAGGCGGCTGTCCGAGCGTACCTGCACGCACTCAACAAGGCGGCCCGCCTTGGGGCGGTCGCCGCAGAGACACCGATAGATGGCGACAATCTCTGGGGCGTGTAACAGGAGGATCAGATCGTGAAGCTTGACCTGGTGACCCTCCCGGGAGACGGTGTTGGGCCCGAGGTCGTCCGGGCAGCCATGGAAGTCCTCGAGGCTGTAACCGACCGATGCGGGCACACGGTCGAGGTGGTGGAGTGCCCAGTTGGATGGAGCGCGGTTGTCAAACACGGCGATCCCCTGCCGAGGGAGACTATCGATGCATGCATGGCCGCCGAGGCGGTACTCCTCGGCGCGGTGGGACACCCGGCCGCTGACAGCGAGCCGGCAGCCCGACGTCCGGAGGCTGGGCTCCTTCGCCTGCGAAGAGAGCTGGGGTGTTACGCAAACATCCGGCCGGCGCGGGTCACACCGTCGCTGCAAGATGTGTCGCCCCTGCGGCCGGAGGTCGTACAGGGAACGGATCTGGTCATCGTCCGAGAATTGGCGGGCGGCATCTACTACGGGGAGGCCACTCCCGAGGACGGGACAGTCCTCACTCGGGCGTACAACACGATGGCCTACACCGCAGACGAGATCGAGCGGATCGCCAGGGTGGCATTCGAGCTTGCCCAAGACAGGCGGGGCGAAGTCACCTCCGTCGACAAGGCGAACGTTCTCGTGGTCTCGAGGCTGTGGCGGCGAGTGGTTAACGAGGTGGCGCTGGACTATCCCAACGTGCGATGCAGACACATGCTCGTCGATCGTGCAGCGATGGAGCTGGTGTTCAACCCAAGCTCGTTTGACGTCATTTTGACCGCTAACATGTTCGGAGACATCCTGAGCGATCAAGCGGCATCGCTGGCAGGTTCCATTGGCCTGCTGGCATCCGCCAGCATTGGAGGAACCACAGGCCTGTACGAACCCGTCCACGGGTCGGCGCCGGACATCGCCGGACAGGATATCGCCAATCCCGTCGGCGCCATCATGTCTGTCGGCCTAATGCTTCGCCACGCATTTCACCTCCATGAAGAAGCCCGGATGATAGAGGATGGAGTCGCAACAGCCCTGGCACAGGGGCTGAGAACGAAGGATCTTGCTTCGTCCGGTGCGGGATGGATCGGTACCCGCGCCATGAGCGAGGCAGTCGCGTCCATCATCGCCGGAAAGGAATCGGATGTAGCATGCACGAGATAGTCTGGGCCGGCGGAAGAGATTCGCAGGTTGCTCGCTCCATGCTTGATTTGACTGGACGCGAGGGCGTGGACTCAGCGCCCGCAGCGCGTCGATGAGCGGATCGATCATGCCCAAGACCATGTTCGAGAAGATCTGGGAGCGCCACGTCGTCGTACAGGACGCCGGCCAACCTGCTCTCCTCTACGTCGACCTACATCTCGTTCACGAAGTCACCTCGGCTCAGGCGTTCGAGGGACTGCGCTTGGCGAACAGGAGGGTCCGCAGGCCCGATCTCACCGTCGCAACCATCGACCACAACGTTCCTACGACAAATCGTTCGCTGCCGATTGCGGACCCATTCTCGCGCGCACAGGTGAATGCATTGATCCGTAACGCCGAGGAGTCTGGCATTACGCTTTACGACATGCACAGTGCCGGCCAGGGAATCGTACACATCATCGGCCCGGAACAGGGTTACACCCAGCCAGGGATGATCATCGTGTGCGGGGATAGCCACACCTCGACCCATGGGGCGTTCGGTGCCCTGGCCTTCGGTATTGGCACCAGTGAAGTGGAGCACGTGCTCGCCACACAGTGCATCCGCCAGGCGCCCCCTCGAACGATGGAGATCCGAGCGGACGGGAACCTGCATTACGGGGTGACGTCAAAAGACTTGATTCTGGCGATCATCGGAAAGATCGGTGTGGGCGGTGCAACCGGACACCTGGTGGAGTACACCGGCGATGCGATCCGGTCACTCTCGATGGAAGGGCGGATGACCGTGTGCAACATGTCCATCGAGGCCGGCGCCCGTGCCGGGATGATTGCCCCCGACGACGTAACATCTGCCTATTTGCGTGATCGACCCCAGGCCCCCCAAGGTGAGGCCTTCGATGCAGCGGTGGAACGGTGGAAGCAGTTGCACACCGATGAAGACGCCGCCTTCGACACGGTAGCTCAGATCGACGCTTCAGCCGTCGCGCCGATGGTCACATGGGGCACAAATCCAGGCATGGTGGTCTCGATAACGGATCGCGTACCGGACCCTGCATCGTTCCCAGCAGCTGCCGACCGGATGGCCGCCGAGCGGGCCTTGGAGTACATGGCGCTCGAGCCCGGCACCCGGATGGAGAACATCCCGATTGACCGGGTCTTCATCGGGTCGTGCGCCAACTCGCGCCTGGAAGACCTGAGAGCAGCGGCCGCCGTCGTGAAGGGCAAGCACGTGGCCCCAGGAGTGTCCGCCCTGGTGGTCCCCGGCTCCACCGCCATCAAGCAACAGGCTGAAGCCGAGGGCCTCGACGGGATCTTCAAGGATGCCAACTTCGAGTGGCGAGAGTCCGGCTGCTCAATGTGCCTGGCGATGAACCCGGACCGCCTCGAGCCGACTGAGCGGTGCGCATCCACCTCGAACCGGAACTTCGAAGGGCGCCAGGGCCCGGACGCATCTGGTGAGCCCAGCGATGGCTGCCGCGGCTGCGATCGCAGGCCATTTCGTGGACGTGCGTGATTGGCAAAGCGCAGCACCGAGGAAGGCGCAATGGAAGCATACAGTCGTGTGACGGGTAAAGTCGCTCCGCTCGACCGGGGCGACGTCGATACGGATCAGATCATCCCCGCCGTCCACCTGAAGCGGGTTGAGCGAAGCGGGTATGGCGAGTTTCTCTTCGAGCGCTGGCGAAGTCTGCCGAATGGCGAGCGCGACCCGGACTTCGTGCTGAACGATCCGAGGTTCCGCGGCGCTACGATCCTCGCGACCGGTCGGAATTTCGGCTGCGGCTCCTCTCGCGAGCACGCGGCTTGGGCTCTCCAGGATTACGGCTTCAGGGTCGTCATCGCGCCGAGCTTTGCCGACATCTTTCGCAACAACTGTTACCAGAACGGCATTCTCCCGGTCGTCCTGCCGGAGAACATTGTCCGCGGCATCGTGGAAAACGCGCAAGCTGCTGTGGACTATGAGGTTACGGCTGATCTCGAACAGTGCACCGTGAGTGATTCGGAGGGTCTCAGGGTGGAGTTTGCGATAGACGCGTTCCGCCGAGAGTGCCTGTTGCACGGCTGGGACACCATCCAGCTGACCCTGAAGCAGGAGGATCTCATCGCCGCCTACGAGCAGGCCCGCGACACCCCTCCGGGATACACGCAGCGCTAGGGTGATTTCGACGAGTTCTGGTCCTCCACCAGCTCCCGGGCTCGCTCGGCCGCTTTGAGCACCGCTTTGATGAGCGTGACGCGGAGCTTGCCTTCCTCCAGCTCCAACAACCCGTCGATCGTGCAGCCGGCAGGGGTGGTAACCATGTCCTTCAGGAGAGCGGGGTGGGCGCCTTCCTCGAGAACCATGCGGGCCGCACCCAGCATTGTCTGCGCGGCGAGAAGGGTCGACATCTCCCTGGGAATGCCGAGCTTCACACCTGCTTCGGCCAGCGATTCGACCACCACGTACAGGTAGGCCGGTCCGCTGGCAGAAAGCGCCGTCACCCCGTCCATCAGCCCTTCGTCGAGGAAGAGCGTTCGCCCCACCAGTCCAAAGATCTCCTGAGCCACCCGCAGGTGTTCGTCGCGAGCATGGAGGCCGCCGCACAGGACCGTCATTCCTGAGTTCACCACGCTGGGCGTGTTGGGCATCGCTCGAACCACCGGGACCCGTTCCGGAAGTCGCTCTTCTACAAAGCTGGTGCTGACCGAGGCCGCCATCGTGATGAGCAGTTGATCAGGGGTCACCACATCGGTGATTTCCCGGAGGACCCCGTCCATGTTCTGGGGCTTGACGGCGAGCAGAATGACGTCGCGTCCCCGAGTCACGCCCGGGTTGTCTCGGGTCACCTCGATTCCCAGACGCTCCCGGGCGGGCTCACAGGAGGACTCGTGCATTACGGTGCCCGCGACGTCTCGGCGCCCTATGTTCCCGTGCTTCAAGAGCCCGGCCACCAGGGCTTCGCCCAGCTTTCCGACACCGACGACCGCCAGCTTCTTTCCCTTGAGCGTTGACACCTTGGATCGCACTCCCGCCGCAGAAGTTGTCAGGGCAAGTCAAACTATAAATCACCGACGCGTAGTTTGGCCACTCCGTGGAAACGGGGGCGTCCGGGGAGGCACAGCGGCAACCGGGCGGGGGGGTACGTCTCAGGCGATGAGGGGTCCGGCCTCCCCGCTGGCCCCTTGACAACGGGAGTTTGGCCCTCATAATTAGGCCTTCGCCCATCCAGCAGCCCTAGATTGCCGGGGCCTGGCGGGTGCGACGGAGAAAGGAAGTCGAGTGCAGCACCGCCGGTCACTGTTTAATGTCGTTATCATCAGCATTCTCCTTAGCCGAGTTCTCTTGGTTAGGGAGAGGGCCACCGTCGGCGTGCATTGATGTCTGAGCTTTAGAAAACGACACAGAATCACACACCGCGGGCCCTCTCACAGAAGAGGGCCCGCGGTTTTTTGTCCCAGGGAGGCGACCTGGGGCCCATGTTGATCATGACCCGGGAGCGATCAATGGGAACAGCAACGGTTGCTGAAGCGCTGTGTCACGCTCTGAAAAAGCAGGGCGTCTCATTGCTTTTCGGCCATCCGGGGGGAGCCATTCTCCCCTTCTATGACGCGCTGTATCGCCTCGGTTTTCCTCGGCACGTCCTGACACGGCATGAACAGGCCGCAGCTCATGCCGCCGACGGGTACGCCCGCGCCACCGGGCAGGTGGGCGTGTGCGTGGCAACGAGCGGGCCCGGGGCAACCAACTTGGTCACCGGCTTGGCGACAGCCATGATGGACAGCGTGCCCATGGTCGCCATTACGGGACAGGTCCCCACCGCGGGTCGCGGGCAGGATTATTTCCAGGAAACCGATATTCTCGGGGTCACCATGCCCGTGACGAAACACGGCTTCTCGCTTGACGACCCCGCAGAGTTGCCGTCGGTGATAGAGGAGGCGTTTCGCATAGCGGCTTCCGGGCGCCCGGGGCCCGTGCTGATCGATATCCCCAAGGACGTGCAGAACGCGCCGTGCCCCACGCAGGCCGGTGGTGACGACACCGCGGACTGGATCGCGACGGCTGCGACGCTCCCGCCCGAGGAGGAGCTGGATCGAGCGGCCGAGTTGCTGAACGCGGCGGAGCAGCCGGTGATCATGGCCGGCCGGGGCGTGATCCTGTCCGGAATGGCAGAGGCACTTCGGACGCTCGCGGAATCGGCTGAGCTGCCGGTCACGACAACGCTGTTGGGCCTCGATGGCTTTCTGGCCACCCATCCCCTGGCTCTGGGCCTTCCCGGAATGCACGGGACCGTCCGAGCCAACATGGCGATCCAGCACGCGGATGTGATTCTGGGACTCGGCCTGCGATTCGACGACCGGGTCGTTGGTCGACCAGGCAGTTTTGCGCCACGAGCCACCATCATTCACGCTGATATCTCGCCGGAGATCATCGGCCGCTCCGTTTCCCCGGACGTCCGCTTGATCGGGGATCTCCGCTACAGTCTGCCCGCATTGGCGAGGAGAGTCACTCCCTCACGGCGGCGCGCGTGGCTGGAGACGCTGCGTCAATGGCCGCGGGCGGCAGAACAGACGAAGCGATGGTCCACGTCTTCAGGGCCACTTACCGGTCGCACAGCATCCCAGGCGCTGGCGCACTACATCGGTATGTCAGGAGCGATCGTGGCCACGGATGTGGGGCAACACCAGATGTGGCTTGCACAGGAACTGCGGGAGGCAGCACCCGGAACACACCTCACGTCTGGCGGCCTCGGGACTATGGGGTACGCGCTTCCCGCTGCCCTCGGCGCCGCTCTTGGGTGCCCCGATCGACCGACGTGGGTGGTCGCCGGGGACGGTGGGTTCCAGATGAACCTCCAAGAGCTCGCCACAGTGGCGCAAGAGCGAATCCCGCTGCGCATGGCCGTGGTCAACAACGGTTTCCTGGGCATGGTGCGTCAATGGCAAGAGCTGTTCTTTGACGGGAGATATTCGGCGGTCGAGCTTTCGGGACCGGACCTGGTGGTTCTGGCCAAGGCCTACGGCATCCCGGCGAGGGCGGTCTCGTCGTGCGATGAGCTCGACGACGTGCTGCGTTGGGCCGAGAACGTTGCCGGTCCGGTCCTCTTGGATCTGCAGGTGGTACAGGAAGAGAATGTATACCCCATGGTCCCGGCGGGCGCTGCGATCGACGAAATGGTGACCGCACCACAACCTCAGCAATCGGTGGTGGCTTGAAGGAAACATCGCTGGTTGCCAGGGTGCGGGACCGCCCGGATGCATTGGAACGGGTGAGTGGCCTTCTCAGAAGACGGGCGTTTGCCATCCGCAGGCTCTCGTTGGCATCGGTGGGAGACGGGTTTCTCGAATTGGTGATCCGCATCGACACTGCCACGACGGATCCTGAGCGCGTGCGCCACGAGCTGCTCACGCTCCGCGATGTGGATCGGATCACGCCGGACGATTCCTCATCACCTCGCGCGACCAAGGAACTTCTGCTTGCCCGCTTGCGTGCCGATGGGGGTACGCCGACTCCGGGGGGAGACGGCGTGTTCGAGATGGTGGGCTCGCCCGAGCAGATCGATGCCGTCCTCGCTCGGCTTCACGCCGAAGACAGCATATCGGGTTTTGTGCGCAGTGGCGAAATCGCCCTGCCGTAGGTTTGGAACAACTCAGGGAGAACGCTAGACATGGATTCCGTGAAACTCTATGAAGCCGGAAGCGGCGATCGCAGTATGCTCAACGGCAAGCGGGTGGCGGTCATCGGCTGGGGCAGCCAGGGGCACGCTCACGCCCTAAATCTCCACGACAGCGGGGTCTCGGTCGTGGTCGGCCTTCGTGAAGGGAGCCGCTCGGCGGAAGCGGCCCGCCAAGCAGGCTTGGAGGTTGCGCCGGTGGCGAAAGCGGCTAAGTCGGCCAATGTCGTATCAATCCTCATTCCAGACACGGTGCAACCCACCGTGTATCGCGACGAGATTGCGCCCAACCTCCACGACGGCGACACGCTGCTCGTCGCCCACGGCTTCAATGTGCATTACAAACAGATCGTACCTCCGAAGACGATGGACGTCATCATGGTGGCGCCCAAAGCTCCGGGGGCCATGGTCAGGAGCGAGTACGTGGCAGGGAGGGGGACGCCGGGGCTCATCGCGATCCATCAAGACGCATCTGGCACCGCGCTACAACTGACTCTGGCGTACGCGGATGCCCTCGGATGCACTCGAGCCGGAGTGCTCGAGACGACCTTCGCGGCCGAGACGGAGACCGACCTGTTTGGTGAACAAACGGTGCTGTGCGGTGGCGTGACGTCCCTGATCAAAGCGGGCTTCGAGACGCTGGTGGACGCAGGATACCCTGAGGAGTTGGCGTATTTCGAATGCCTGCATGAGCTGAAGTTCATCGTCGATCTCATCCAGTCGCAGGGCCTCAAGGGAATGCGGGCGGAGGTCAGCGACACGGCGGAATACGGCGACTACGTGGGAGGCCCGCAGGTCATCGGCAACGGCACTCGAAAAGTGATGCAGCCGATGGGAAAGCTGGAGGACCAGAACTCACGAAGTTGCGCGAGTCGGAAAACGCACATCCCATCGAAGACGTGGGCCGGCGCCTGCGAGCGCGCATGGCCTGGCTGTAAGGGGGATTCTCATGTCGACGGACTTTCCTATAACCGATTGGATCTGGCGCGACGGCGAGTTTGTTCGCTGGGAGCAAGCGACGATCCACGTGATGTCCCATGTCGTGCACTACGGCTCGTCGGTATTTGAGGGCATCCGATGTTACGAGACGCCGGATGGCGCCGCGATCTTCCGGCTCAGTGACCATCTGCGCCGGTTGCGGGACTCTTGCCGCCTCCTCCGCATGGACCTTCGGTACGACGAAGAGACCCTCGTAGAAGCGTGCAAGAACTTGGTCAGACACAACAACACGGGGGAGTGCTATATCCGGCCCGTGGTCCTTCGTGGCATGGGGACCGCGGGGGTCCACCCTGGCGCAAGCCCGGTCGAAACTTACCTCATCTGCTGGCCGTGGGGAGCTTACCTCGGTGAGGAGGCACTCGAGCAGGGTGTGGACGTGTGCGTGTCCAGTTGGTCCCGCCCTGCACCGAACACCCACCCCACAATGGCCAAGGTGGGTGGCAATTACATAAACGCCCAGCTGATCAAGATGGAAGCGGTCACCAACGGGTACTCGGAGGCCATTGCGCTCGCCCCCGATGGATTGGTGAGTGAGGCGAGCGGCCAGAACCTCTTTCTCGTACGGGACGGCACGTTGATCACGCCCCAAGTGGACGGTTCTATTTTGTGCGGGATTACGCGCGACTGCGTGTTGACGTTGGCCGGGGATATGGGCATTCCCACCACTCAACAAACGGTCCCCCGCGAGATGCTCTACTCCGCCGACGAGCTCTTCTTCACCGGAACGGCTTCGGAAGTCACTCCAATTCGCAGCGTGGATCGCATAGACATCGGTAACGGCAGCGCCGGTCCCGTCACCAAGGCGCTGCAGAAGCAACTCCTCTCCATGGCGCGCGGTGAGGCTCCGGACACTTACGGATGGCGCACGCCGGTGGGTCAAGGGAAGCAGAAGAAGGAAATACACGCGGCATGAACAAGAAGGAGCCAAAGGAACACGGCACCCCGAGCTATACCTGGCCCAGCCGCACACAGCTGATCGGACGTGATCGTGCTCCAGCCCGCTCCATGCTCCGCGCGGTGGGATTGACCGACGAGGATTTCGAGCGGCCCCTGATTGGTGTCGCCAACACGTGGGCGGAGACGACCCCCTGCAACTACCATCTCAGACAACTCGCGGAGTGGGTCAAGGAAGGAACCCGGGAGGCGGGCGGTACACCGCTCGAGTTCAACACGATCGTGATCTCGGATGGGATCACCATGGGCACCGAGGGAATGAAGGCGTCGCTGATCAGCCGCGAACTCGTGGCGGACTCCCTCGAGCTCATGGGCCGTGGCCACATGTTCGACGGTGTGATTGGGATATCCGGGTGTGACAAGACGATTCCGGCCACGGTGATGGGCCTCGCTCGCCTCGACCGACCGGGGCTCATGCTCTACGGCGGTTCCATCCAGGCGGGACGTCATGACGGACGCGACGTCACGATTCAGGACGTCTTCGAAGCCGTCGGTGCTTGTGCGGCCGGCAAGATCACGCCGGAAGAGCTGCACGCCATCGAGTGCGCCGCATGCCCGGGCGCCGGCGCATGCGGGGGCCAGTTCACCGCCAACACCATGGCCACCGCGTTCGAGATGATGGGCATCTCTCCCATGGGAAGCGGCAGCGTACCCGCACTGGATCCGGACAAGGCGGAGGTGGCGAGAGAATGCGGACGCTTGGTCGTGCGTCTCGTAGAACAGAATGTTCGCCCGCGCGATATCATCACCCGCCAATCACTCGAGAACGCGATCGCCTGTGTCGCGGCCACGGGCGGGTCAACGAATGCGGTGTTACACCTCTTGGCAGTGGCCCGAGAGGCCGGCGTGCCGCTAGCCATCGATGACTTTGACCGAATCAGTGCGGAAACACCGTTGCTGGTCGACCTCAAGCCGAGCGGCCGCTTCACGGCTCCCGACTTTCACCATGCAGGAGGCGTCGCACTACTGGCGCAACGGTTGCTCTCGGCGGGCCGACTCCACGGCGACAGCCGAACCGTCACGGGATCGACACTGGCTGAAGCAGCACAGCACGCGACCGAGACGCCTGGGCAGGAGGTCGTGCGGGCGGTCGCTGAGCCCATCAAACCCACTGGAGGGCTGGCGATTCTGAAGGGCAACCTGGCGCCCGACGGAGGCGTGCTCAAGGTCGCCGGTAGCGAGCGTACGGTGCATCGGGGCCCCGCCCGCGTGTTCGATCGAGAAGAAGACGCATTCGCGGCCGTCCAGGGGGGCGCGATCCAGTCAGGAGATGTGGTCGTCATCCGTTACGAAGGACCGAAGGGCGGTCCCGGCATGCGCGAGATGTTGGGAGTGACGGCAGCCATCGTGGGCGCCGGCTTGGGATCGGAGGTTGCCTTGCTGACGGACGGCCGATTCTCGGGGGCCACCCACGGCTTGATGGTGGGACACGTCGCACCGGAAGCTGCGGTGGGAGGCCCCATCGCTGCGCTCCAAGACGGTGATCCGGTGGTGGTCGACGTGGAACATCGTCGCCTCGAGGTGGACCTGAGTGACGCAGAGCTTCACCGCCGGCTCGACGCCTGGAAACCGCCCGCGGCGCGCTACGCCAACGGTGTCATGGGCAAGTACGCTCGTCTCGTGTCGTCCGCGGCAGTGGGGGCTGTTACGGGGAATTGATCAGGGCGGACAGGCGATAAGGCGGACCAACGCGTAATCAGGACTCGGCCGGATGCGATCCTACCACCCTACCACCCTACCACCCTACCACCCTACCGCCTTACCGCCTTACCGCCTTACCGCCCGGGCGGATGTGTGTGGTGTGGGGTACCGCCGGGCGGGGGGGGGAAGAGCCGCTTCAGTCGCTCTCGCGCTGCAGCAGCAGGACGGCAAACCACTCGTTGTCGTCGGTGTACACTGAACGCACCGAGAAGTCGAAGGAGGCCAGGTATTCCTTGAGCCGGTGGAGGGAGAACTTCCGGCTGATTTCCGTCATCATCATGGTCCCGGCTTCCACATCAACAGTACGATCGAGCGGCTCGAGGTGAACCTGCTGGTCGGTTAAGAAGCGCGCGAAGATTTCCACCCGCTGCCATTCAGCATTGTAGCGGGCCACGTGCTCGATCTGATCGAGCTCGACGCCGGCGCCGAGCTCCTTGTTGAGCCGCGCGAAGAGGTTCTTGGTAAACGCAGCCGTAACCCCCGCCGCATCGTTGTAAGCCGCATGCAGAAGTGTCGTGCTCTTGATGAGATCCACGCCGAGCAAGAAATAGTCGCCAGACGGAAGAGCACTGGACACCGCCCCCCAAAAACCATCCGCATCGCGCTGGTCAAAATTACCGATGCTGCTTCCGAGAAACAGCACCATGGCCGGAGAGAATCGCTTGAAGAGCGGGAAGGCGCTTTCGTAGGTCCCGGCGATCCCTGCTACCGTGACGGAGCGATGTCGCTCCACGATGTCATCGCGGGCAGCCTCGAGCGCCGTTTCACTGACGTCCACCGGCACGTACAATACGTCGTCTCCACCCGCGGCGTAGGCCGAGAGGAGATGATCGGTCTTCGCCGCACTGCCGGAGCCCAACTCAATCAGCGTGACCGGCCCCGTCTCTCCCGCAATCTGTGACGCGTGCTTCGAGAGAATCGTCCCCTCCGTCCGCGTCAGGTAGTACTCGGGCTGCTCGCAGATCGCCTCGAAAAGCCTGCTACCCTCCTCGTCGTACAGGTACTTACTGCTCAACCACGGCGGCGTATCCGTGAGACCGCGCGCGACATCTCGGGCCATCTGCAAGACCGGATCGACATCGTCAGACGCCACGATGATGCTCTGAGTGTCGGAATCCTCAGAGACGGATGCAATGATGTCGCTGTAGCTCGGAGATTGATCGGGGATGAGACACCTCAGATGAGCGCGCTGGCTCGATTGGGCAGAATGATGCTCAACAAACTACCTGTTGCGGTTCGACGGGGCAACCGTGAGATGGTAAGGCGGTACGGCCGTTGAGAATGGCGGTTTGCGGCTGCTACCGCCGCGGCTCCGGGCGGCCACCGGGGTGCCATTGCGGTGTGTCTCCATCGGCCAGGAGGCGAACCGCCCTGACGGCCGCCTGGATGATCTGAGTCATGTGCGCGAAATCAACCATACCCACCTCGTCCGACGGACGATGGTAATCACCATGAAGTCCATAAGAAGAAAGCGTGTGGGCAGGGATCCCGCGCAAGGCGAACGCGATGTTGTCACTGCGCTCGAAGAACCTCTGGTCAGGGCGTGGGTCGGGGACAATGGGGCTTCCGGCGTCATGCAGCATGTCGCCCATGGTGGAGCGCTCGTAGCCCGTCAACCATCCCCGCCCCAAGCCGCCGGCAAGAGAGTCGGGGCGGGCGATCATCTCGATCTGCAAGTTCGCCACCGTGCGATCGAGGGGCACTGCGGGATGCTCGAGATACCATCGCGTGCCGAGGAGCCCCATCTCCTCACCGGTGGACAGGAGAAGGATCACGGTCCTTCCGGGCGCAGGACCGCCGGCCAGTGCCCGAGCGATCTCGAGTACCGCCACGACTCCTGAGGCATCGTCGTCGGCGCCGTTGTAAATCGAGTCTCCGTCAACGGGCTGTCCGATTCCCAAGTGATCGAAGTGCGCGCCTACCACCACCGCCGCTTGACCTCGGTCCGGATCAGCCCCCGGAATAATTCCGACCACGTTCACGCCCACGGCCCGTCGCTGCTCGGGAACCGTATCGAGGTCGGCGAGCGAGGGAAGAAGCGCAAATCCGCGACGACCGTTCCGACGCGTGATTGACACCAGGGGAACACGCTGAAAGTAGCCGCTGTCACCTACCGGTACCGTACCGAAGCTCTCGAGTTGCCGTGCGATGAAGCTTGCTGCTCGCGCCGCACCGGCCGTCGCCGTACGACGTCCCTCCATGGAATCCGCCGCAAGCGCCGACAGCTGGTCCCGAACGTCCTGGATGCGAACGCTTCGCGGGGTTTGGCCACACGCACACAGGACAGAGACCCAAATTCCGGTGGCAAGGCCTACGACTCGAGACGATATCTTCATATGCGTACGTCTGGATGAGTGAAATGAGTGATGAAGCAGGCGCAATCGCAGGGGAGGAGAGAGCGAGTCGGGCCGCCGGGCGATCAGGCCGGCGTCGATTCCTCTGGTCCCCCACGTTGAGAACTCGTCAGGAGACGCTCGGCGAAATCGATGCGCTCGTGCAGTTCGGCCGTGTGGGTACGCTGCTCGGCGCGAAGCTCTTCAACCTCAAAGCGCAGATCCTCGACCTGCTTGGCGAGGGAGGAGTCCTTGCCACCGAGTTCGAGTTCCTTCTTTTGAACCCACGCCTTGGTCAGAATCTTCAACGCCGTCACGGTACTGACCGCTAGGATGAGCAGCGCAACGACCTCTCCCTCGTTCATGCGACCGTCTCCCCGAGTGGCGATGTGGGGGCAACCTACGCAATGTAGGAGGCCGGGGACCGGTCTGCGACCCCTTGGGAGACGGCACCGGCCAGGGTGCCACGAGCACCTCGTCATTCGGCGAGCTTGCCGCCATGTCCGAATCCGGGTGTGTCCCCTCGGCCCGGCCGGAGGCACTCCAGGACTTACCGTTGACAAGGAGGATGAATGGCAATGTTTCTGATTCTTCCCCGCGAGGCTCCAGAGGCATTCGGGGGCTTGAACTCGGACCAGCTGCGGAGGGTTCTGGACAAATACGCCACCTGGGGCGAGCAACTCCGGGAGGCCGGTAAGATACTGGGCGGCAACAAGCTGCGAGACGGAGAAGGACGGGTCTTGCGGGGACGAGGCGGCAATATCGTGGTTACCGACGGTCCGTTCGGTGAGACGGACGAGATCGTTGGAGGGTACTGGTTGGTAGAGGCCCGGGACTACGATGATGTCGTTCAGCTATCCAACGACTGTCCCCACCTCGAATTCGGGTCCCTCGAAGTCCGACAGGTCGAGGCTTCGTGATACCCGACCCCACCGCTCGTGCGCCTGCTGTCCTGCCCGTTTACGTGCGACCGCTCTATACTTATGGCTAGTGGCACGAGAGGCGATCACACACCAAACCATGACGGATTCACCACTCACGCCGAGCGAGCGGGCAAATTTTCAGGTGTTTCGGGGAGTCGCGGCAGAAATGCGGGCTGCGGCGGCCACGGCCCGTATTGATCAAGAGGGACTGAGAATGGTGAGGGGATACGTCGAGACCGAGGGTGACGAGCAACGCATCCGGAACCTCTGCATCCCCGTCCGCCGCACCTACCTCAAGAAAGATCCGATCAACTTCTTGCGGATCCTCAATCTTGCAAGAAGTAAGGGTCCTCCTGAGATCCAGAAGCGGGCCGCAGCCCTAGAGGTACGTTACGCTCCACTCGTCCAGGAACTGGGAAGCACCTCGATACTGAACGACCGCAAGGTGACCCATGCGGAGATGTTCGAAGCATGGATCGACGCGATCGTCTTCTACGACGTGGCCGAGAAGCGAAACCACTACGCGGCGATGGTGGATGAGATGGGGAAGGCGGTCGAAGGAATTGCCCTGCACCTGGCCGAGCGTATGGCAGAGCTGGTACTCGAATTGGATGATCTGACAGCCGACCTGCTAGGAAAGCCGCGGGGACAGATGAGCTCTTCCGGCGAAGAGAGCTGAAATCGGGGAGCCGGCATCAGACATCGGGCGGCAAGGTATAGGACGTAGGGGCCGAGGCATCGAACAGCTACGGCCAGTCGTCAATGCGGAACGGCCACATCGCAACCACGGAACGAGATCAGGAGTCCCTCGCCATGGCAGACAAAGTGACCACATCAGACGCCGAGTGGAGGAAGAAGCTCACCCCCGAGCAGTACCACGTGACGCGGGAGAAAGGCACCGAGCCGCCGTTCACGGGAGAGTATCACGACTGCAAAGACGATGGCGTGTACCGGTGCATCTGCTGTGGAAGCGAGCTGTTCAGTTCCGACGTGAAGTTCGACTCGCGAACAGGATGGCCGAGCTTTTCTGCCGCCAGCAACGAGGACAGTATCAGAACCGAGCAAGACAATGGCTTTTTGATGCGCCGAACGGAGGTGCTCTGCCGCCAGTGCGACGCCCACTTGGGACACGTGTTCGACGATGGGCCGGCACCCACGGGAAAACGGTACTGCATCAATTCCGTGGCGCTGAAGCTAGAAAAGGGAGAAGGGAGAGGGGAGAAGGGAGAGGGAGCAGGAGAAGCAGGAGGGACTGGAGGGGCAGCGTCGGAGATGCCGTGAGCTGGGCGGAGGAGCCCGCCGTAGCCGAAACCCTGCCAGCCGAGGGTTCGTAGGGTAGGTCAAGGCACTCGCGCCTGCGCCCCTACCCATCCAGGGGTGATTTGAGAGACCGACCGCAACAGGGGAAATCACATGACGACTGAGGTAGCGCGCCGCGGAAGTATCCCCAAGGCCATGGCCTGGATGATCGGGCTGTCCGCCGCCCTGTTCTGGATGCCCGTCGTGGGAGGGCTGATTGCCGGATTTGTGGGTGGCAAGAAGGCCGGCGGAGTCTTCCCTGCGGTCGGAGCCGTGTTTCTGCCGGGATTCATCTTCTTCGTATTCATGCTCCTCTTCGGGGGCATCCTCGGGGGCCTACCGCTCATCGGGCAGCTCTTCCAGGCCATCGCTGGTCTCGGGACCTTTGTCCTATCGTTCATGCACGTCATTCCCCTCCTCATCGGGGCTGTGATCGGCGGTTGGACTGAGGAACGCTCCTAGACCACACGGCCGGCTGCTACGGCATTTGCCAGACGGCCAGCCCCTACCACGGAGCGACAGGACAATTTCAGAACCCCGGGCGTCGCCCGGGGTTAGCTTTTTCCGACAGATGCTCTCCAAGAATAGCCCCGGCCGAGAATCGGACGGAGGGCTATCGATCGGGATCTGTGACGGCCCAATCACTGAAACCATTGCTACATTTGGGGTTAGCTTGCCTGGCTTGGGGCTTAGGGTTGGGGCCTTTGGGGGCAAGAAGGGTGTAGAGTATAGGTAGCTAGCACGTCACAGCTAACAGCTAGCAGCTAATAGCCGGGTGGCAGGGCGAAAGGTGTGGAGAAGAGGACTCGACTAGGAGAGGACCATGAAGCGCCCCACGCTCGCCATTCTCGCCACCTTCGTTCTCACCCCCGTTTCCCTACTCGCCCAATCCCCCGAGCAGGAAGTGGTCGCCACCGTACAGCGGCTTTTCGACGCCATGAGGGATCGGGATACCGCCGCCATTCGGGGGACGATGGCGCCCGGGTCACAGCTCGTTGCCCTCAGAACTCGAGGCGATAGCGTCGTAGCCGGGACCACGACGGTGGACGCGTTCGTCACGAATTTCGCCTCAGGGACCGAGGAGGCCCTCGAGCGGATGTGGGACCCGGAAATCCGCATCGATGGACCAATGGCCACCGTCTGGGCGCCATACGACTTCCACCGGGGTGAAACGTTCAGTCATTGCGGGATCGATGCGTTTCAACTCGCCCAGACAAAAGACGGCTGGAAGATCGTCTCGATCATCTATACGGTGCGCCGGACCGGATGTGAGTGAGGGGCGGGGCGTGGGCTTGGGGGCTAGGGGGCTGGAGGGCTAGCGTTCCGCGACAGCCACGATGGCGATTCCTCCCCGAACGTTCTGGTGAACCTCCACCCTGACGGTCATGGGCTGAATGGCATATACGAAGTCGTCGGCGATTCGGGCAGCGAGGCTCTCACAGAAGGCGCCCACGTCCCGGAATGACCAGAGGTAATACTTGAGGGCCTTCGACTCGACGCAGTGCTCGGCGGGAGTGTACTCGATGGTGACGGACCCGAAGTCCGGTTGCCCGGTCCGCGGACAAATGGACGTGAACTCCATGGCCTCGAGCACGACACGCTGCACGTTGGGCGCCGGGAACGCCTCCGCCTTGAGAACCTCCCGGGCCGAGTCGGGATCGGTGGGGCGCGGCAGAGGCCCTTGGGGGGGGAGGCTCGACCCCCTGTCGCCTGCGTTGGCTCCCTTCGAACTGGCCATAGGATCTCCCTATATTGCTACGGTTAATGAAACACCGACAGCGTGCCAGGCTCAATCCTGGCGTGCGGCCGATTGACCGACGGGCGACGAAAGCCGGCACCCATGAGTACACCGAAACGCGCCGTGGTGCTCTTGAGCGGAGGTCTCGACTCCACGACGACCCTCGCTATCGCACAATCTGAGGGGTACGACACGTACGCCCTGACGGTGCGGTACGGCCAGCGGCACGCCCATGAGGCGAAAGCGGCGTCCAGCATAGCCGCTCACTTCGGCGTTTCGGATCACGCGATCCTCGATCTCGATCTGAGGCGTTTCGGGGGATCGGCGCTCACCGATGACATCCCAGTGCCAAAAGGCACGCCACCGGGGGAGATCGGGAAGGAGATTCCATCGACCTACGTGCCGGCTCGCAACACGATCTTTCTCTCGCTGGCACTCGCCTGGGCCGAGACGCTGGGCGCCCAGGACATCTTCCTGGGCGTCAATGCGCTGGATTACTCCGGCTATCCGGATTGCCGACCGGAGTATGTCGAGGCGTTCGAAACCCTCGCCAATCTAGCCACGAAGGAGGGTGTCGAGGGAACGATGCGTGTCAAGATCCGCACGCCCCTCATCAAGCTCACCAAGCATGAGATCATCAGGCGCGGTGTCGAGCTCGGTGTGGACTTTGCCATGACGACGAGCTGCTATGATCCATCGGAGAAGGGCGAGGCCTGCGGTCGATGTGACGCGTGTGTCCTCCGACGCAGGGGGTTTGCCGATGCGGGGATCGCCGACCCCACGTGCTACCTCGTCGGAGCGGAGGTGGCCCCTTGAGTTACGCGGTCAAGGAGATCTACTACACGCTCCAGGGCGAAGGATACCACACGGGTCGGCCGGCCGTGTTGTTGCGGTTTGCAGGGTGTAACCTCTGGACCGGCCGGGAAGAGGACCGGGCGACGGCCATCTGCCGGTTCTGCGACACCGACTTCGTTGGAGTCGACGGCCCGGGTGGGGGCCGATTTGAGAGGCCGGAGGATCTCGCTGCCGCCGTTCGAGACCAGTGGCCGCGATCAGAGGATCCCGGTACGACGCCGTTCGCAGTGATGACCGGGGGTGAGCCGCTCCTACAGCTCAACGCCGCCTTGATTACCGCCCTGCATCGGGAGGGGTTTGAGATCGCCGTCGAAACCAACGGGACCATCGAGGCACCCGAGGTCATCGACTGGCTCTGTGTAAGCCCGAAGGCGGGGACCGACCTGGTCCAGACGAGCGGCGACGAACTGAAGCTCGTGTACCCGCAAGAGGGAGCTGCCCCAGAGAGGTACGAGCACCTGGATTTCCGTTTCTATTTTCTGCAGCCCAGGGACGGCCCGCACGTCGAGCGCCACACCGAGTTCGCCATCGAGTACTGCGTCGCACATCCGAAATGGCGGCTTAGCCTGCAGACGCACAAGCTGTTGGGGATGCCGTGAGGAAAGGGAGTACGGCGTAGGGTTCACGGCTTAGGGCTCTTCCCTGAGGAGCGTTGCGAAGCCGTGCGTCTCGAAGCCGCGGTCGCACGCGCCCGTTTGGCCTATCCCTACTGTCGGCACAGGCTAGTCTGCCTCCCCCCGTTTCTTGGCACCTGCTTCCACGACGAGCTGCTCCAGCACCGCATAGGGTTGCGCCCCAACCACGCTCCGACCTCCTGCAAGGAAGGTGGGCACGCCTCTGACGCCGATCGCGATGGCCCGGGCCCAGTCGCGGTCCACGGCAGCTTTGTAAGACCGGTTTTCGAGGAGAGCCCGGGCTTCCTCGCCGGGAAGCCCGACGGCCTGAGCAATGCCCACGAGCGCGTCGATTTTCGCCAAGTTGATGCCATTGACGAAATAGGCTTGGTACAGGGCGTGGTGGATGCGGCCCCCCCCGGGTTGCTCCTCGGCCCACTTGCCCAGTTCCTGGGCTAGCCGGCTGTTGTAGGTGTGGGATCGGTCGCCGTAGGGGAGCCCCTCCTCCAAGATCAGCCGCGCCAGCTGCGCCTTCATCCCTGCCACGTCCACCCGTGTGCCGGCGAACAACTCCTCGAGAGACAGCCCGTCCTCGGGCGTCTCCGGATGGAGCGGGAAAAAGGTATACTTCGCCGCGATCCGGTATTCCCGGAGCAGGCGGTCAGTACGCACGGTACTGAGATAGCACCAGGGTCAGATGTAGTCGGTGAAGATCTCGAAGGTGACCGAGCCGGACATTCGCGTTCCCAGTTCTGAATGCTGACAACTTCCAAAATAACACGCCTCCCCCCCTAGCCCCCCCCACCGCATGTATCTTTTTATATTCCTTTTATATTCCCCGACAAGAAGCACCCACCATTCCCCCCCCACCGAGAGGTTCCACGGATGCCCGAGAAGGTCGAACGCCATGAGTTTGAGGCGGAAGTCAAGCAGATTCTGGACATCGTCGTTCACTCTCTTTACTCGAACAAGGACATCTTCCTCAGAGAGCTGATCTCGAATGGGTCCGACGCTCTCGACAAGCTGCGATTTCAGGGGCTGACTGACTCGCACCTGCTCCCGGAAGACGACTTGCACATCCGCATCGAGCGCGATCCCGACAACCGCACGGTTTCAGTGTCTGACAACGGGATCGGCATGAGCCGGGAGGAGGTGATGCAGAACATCGGGACCATCGCCAAATCGGGGACGACGGAGTTTCTCGCGGCGCTCGAGAAAAGCAGGAGCCGCCAGGAACTCACGCCCGAGTTGATCGGCCAGTTCGGCGTGGGGTTTTACTCGACCTTCATGGTGGCAGACCGTGTGAGTGTGGTCACTCGCCGGGCCGGCGAGGAGACAGCGACTCTGTGGGAGTCGGCGGGGGACGGGTGGTACCGCGTCGACGAGGCCGAGCGGGACACGGCGGGAACCACGGTGACGCTGCATCTGAAGATTGTGGACGAGGAAAACGGGATCAAGGACTACGTGGACGAGTGGGTGATCAGAAACATCGTTAAGCACTACTCGGATTTCGTTTCGTACCCAATCCTCATGAAGGTGGAAAGGCAGGAGTTCGACCGGGAAGCGGACGGTTCGCCGAAGAAGGGGGCGACACCAAAGCTGGTCGTCGAGGACGAGACGTTGAACTCTATGAAGGCAATCTGGACGCGTCCGAAAGGCCAGGTCACCGACACCGAGTACAACGAGTTCTTCAAACACTTGTCCCACGACTGGAGTGACCCGCTCACGCACCTCTCCGTCAGGATGGAGGGGGCCGTCGATGCCCGGGCCCTGCTCTTCATCCCCTCGCATGCCCCGCTGGACCTCTACCATCAGGAGATGTCATACCGTGGTCTCCAGCTCTACGTCAAGCGGATCTTCATCATGGACGAATGCCGGGACCTCATGCCGCGCCATCTCCGGTTCATCAAGGGTGTAGTGGATGCAGAGGATCTCTCCCTCAACGTGTCTCGTGAGCTGCTGCAGCAGGATCGGCAGATCGTTGCCATCCGCAAGTTTCTCGTGAGGAAGATCATGGAGGCATTGGCCAAGCTCAAAGACAACGAGCCTGAGAAGTATCGGACGTTCTGGGATCAGTTCGGCCCCGTACTCAAGGAAGGGCTGCTCACGCCGGAGGACAAGCCAGAAGCCATTCTCGATCTCATGTTGTGTGATTCGAGCAACCGTGAAACCGACCCCACGACCCTGGTAGACTATGTCTCCCGGATGAAGGAGGATCAGAACGAGATCTATTTCATGACGGGCCCCTCCAGGGAAGTCGTGGAACGATCACCGCACATCGAGGGATTCCTCGAGCAGGGATACGAGGTTCTCTTTTTTGCCGACCGCGTGGACGATGTCTGGCTACAAAACCCACCCCCTTTCCAGGATCGGCAGTGGCAGTCACTCGGGCGGGGAGAGGTTGAGCTGGGGGGCGAGGCCGATCGGAAGAAGGCGGAGCAGGCACTCGAAGAGAAAACGAAGAGCCACAAGGACCTCCTGGCCCTTCTTCAGGACATCCTCAAGGAGGAGGTCAAGGAGGTGCGGCTGACCAACCGTCTCACCTCCTCCGCAGCGTGCCTGGTGGGAGACGCTCACGACCTCTCACCTCAGCTGGCGGAGCTGCTCAGCCAGCTCGGCCAGGACGTCCCCAAGGTCAAACGGATCCTCGAGATCAACCCGTCCCATCCGATCCTCGAGAGGATGCAGCAACGCTTCGACAAGGATCGCTCCGATGCCGGCATCCCAACGCTCGCCGAGCTGCTGTACGGCCAGACCGTTCTGGCCGAGGGCGGCCAACTCCCCGATCCGGCCGGCTTCAGCAAGCTGGTGGCCGAACTCATGGTGCGAGAGGGGTAGCTGGCAGCGGGTGGCAGACGCCTTACCTTACGACTGCCGCTCACGTTGGAGTCCAGCAGTCTCATGGCATCTTTGAGGCACCGCCTCTCACAGATTGTAGCGAAGGCCTTCGAGTCAAGCGGGTTCGACCGAAAGTTTGGCGAGGTCGTCGTCTCTGATCGACCGGATCTCGGTCAGTACCAGTGCAACGGCGCGCTGGCCGCTTCCAAGGCGTACAGGGCAAACCCACGTCAGATCGCCGAGAAGGTCGTCGAGGCACTAGCAGCCGAGTCGGTGTTCAAAGAGGTCTCGCTTGCGGGCCCGGGATTCATAAACCTCACCCTCACGGACGAGTCACTGGCAGAGCACCTCCGGGCGGTCGCGTCCGATGAGCGGCTGGGCAGCGAGCGAACCGGGACTCCTCTGAGAATCGTCATTGACTACGGTGGACCCAACGTGGCCAAGCCCATGCATGTGGGCCACCTTCGCGCTGCCATCATCGGACAGAGCCTAAAGCTGGTCGCCCGCTTTCTCGGTCACGACGTCTTGGGCGACGTCCACCTTGGGGACTGGGGCCTGCAGATGGGAATGCTCATCTCCGAGCTGGAGCGTCGCCGGCCGGACCTCCCCTACTTCGATGCCGACTTCACGGGTCCCTACCCCAAAGAGCCGCCCCTCACGATCGCGGACTTGGAGGAGATGTACCCGGCGGCAAGCAGCATCGCTCAGAGCGACCCCGCCACGATGGAATCGGCCCGCCTCGCCACCGTGGAGCTGCAGCGGGGACGACCTGGGTATCGTGCCCTGTGGCAGCAGTTTGTCGCTATCTCCGTGGCGGAGCTCAAGACCGACTATGCGGACCTCAATGTCGAGTTCGAGCTCTGGCTCGGCGAAAGCGACACCCAGACCCGGATCCCCGCACTCATTGAACGGCTGCGCCAGAGAGGACACGCTTACGAGAGCGACGGCGCCCTCGTGGTGGATGTCTCCGAGCCCGATGACCAAAAAGATGTCCCGCCGCTGATGCTGCTCAAGTCAGACGGTGCCGTCTTGTACAGTACGACGGACCTGGCCACCATCGAGCAACGCGTGCAAGACCTCAACGCCCAACTGATACTCTACGTGGTGGACAACCGACAGGCCGACCACTTCCGACAGGTGTTCCGCGGCGCCTACAAGACCGAAATCGAGCAGGCCTCGGTCGTCCTCGAGCACACGGGCTTCGGCACCATGAATGGACGGGACGGCAGACCGTTCAAGACCCGTGCGGGGGGCGTGATGCGGCTCAAGGACCTGATCGAGCTCGTCACGGAAAAGGCGGCGGAGCGGATGGCCGAGTTAGACGTGGCGAGGGATTACGACGACGCGGAGAAGGCGGACATCGCCCGCATGGTCGGCATGGCTACCCTGAAGTATGCCGACCTGATGAATCACCGCACGAAGGATTATGTGTTTGACCTGGACCGTTTCTCGTCATTCGAGGGACGCACCGGGCCATATCTGCTGTACACGACCGTCCGCACGAAGTCCATCTTGCGGAAGGCAAAGGCACAGGAGCTCGAGCCCGGGGCCATCCTCCCACCGGCAAGCCAGATGGAACGCGACGTCCAGCTCAAGATCGCCGAGCTGCCGGACGTAATCTCCCTTGCCTTCGACACCCGCGCTCCCAACCACCTCTGCGATTTCGGTTACGCGCTGGCCACGACGTTCAACAGGTTCTACCACGAACACCACATCCTGCGGGAGGCCGACCGGGCGCAGCAGGCTTCGTGGCTCGCCCTCTCCAGTTGTTTCGCCGCCTCCCTCCAGCTAGTCCTCGAACTCCTCGGGATCGAAGTGCCGGAGAGAATGTGAAGCCCGGCCCCGCCCTTCCTTGTACCGGGGGGTGGGGTGTAGGGTGAGGGGTGTTGGGTGTGCCCCTTGGGGAGCGGGGAGCCGGGAGCGGGGAGCTGGCCCCCTCACAGCTAATAACTAGCAGCTAACAGCTGGGGAGGGGTGGGGTGTGGGGCGAGGGCGTGGGGCTTAGGGCCTAGGGAATCCTCGTGGGTATCTGGCTAAGCCGCACATAGCAAACCGCCACCACCGGTGCCGTTGTGGCTAGCGGTCACACTGTCCGCCGGTCCGCCCGGAGGGACGGGTGCTGCGGGGTGGGTCCGCCGGACCGCCCGGCGAGGGGTGGGGTCGTGGGGCTGTAACCCACACAAGGCAAACCGCCGACCACAGTGCTGTAGTGGTCAGCGGTCAAACTGTCCGCCTGTCCGCCTGGGGGACAGCTGGTGGGGGGTCAGTGCGGTGTCGGTGTCGGACGGCGCTGGCGTCCGTGATCAAACATGGACTGCGGCGTCGTCCAGGCCTGGGGCGCTTGCCCAGCCTGGAACTCGTCCTCGAACGCCCAGATCCAGCGATCTGCTTCTTCTTCACGCCTCGCCTTCCGCAGCGCCTCAGTGGCGTGAAGGAGAAAGTCCACCGGATCAATAGGGCGCTGGTAGTAATCCCAGACCGCCTCGTACCCGGCGAGGAACTTCACCTCAGACGCCAGCTCGGCCGACGTGACGGCCTCGGCAATTCGCTCAGCGAGCCGCACCGCTCCAGGAGCATTGGTGTCCGGCGCGAGAATGGCGAACTCCGTGTCACCCAGCTGTCCAACCGTGTCAGACGTTCGTGCCGTCGTCTTGAGGACCTCGGCAACCTCCATCATGACCTGCTGGCCCAGGCCATTGCCGATCCCGTTCCGGGCGACTTCCGGGGCGATCACCAGGCACGCCAGGGCGCGGTGGTTGCGGAAAGCCTGGGCCGCCAGCTCCCGTGCCCTCCGCTCGAGACCATGAAGGTTGTACAGACCGGTTTCACCGTCGAGCATTGAACTGTCGCGCGCCCGATCCGATTCGAATTTGGCCCGCACGTAGACGTTGAGCCGGGCAAGAAGTTCTTTTTGATCGATCGGATGGCTGATGAATTCCCAAGCGCCGGCCTCCAGCGCGGCCAGACGGAGTTGGCGTGATGGTTGATCCACCGACGTCATGATGATCGGTGTGCTGTCGACGACGTGGTGCTCCAACCGCAAAGTTTTGCACACGCTGATACCATCCGGATCTGACAGACCGGCGTCGACAAACACCAGATCAGGCTTTGCAGCCCGCACACGTTCCGGAGCCTTGCTTCCGGCCCGCTCCCGCAATACGTAATAGCCGCTGGGCCATAGAATGCTCTGAAGTGACGACGCGGACCAATCTTGGTCGCTCACTATGAGCACTCTTGGCGGGCGCGACGTTGACGTGCGCTCGGACATATCTGGCCTACTTTCCCACCTAAGTTGCTTGCAAGTTCCACAGTGGCATAGGGAACGCGTAGGCTACAATCAATACAGAAAGGCTTCAAGAAGCTGTAACTGCGGTCACAGCAGCGGTGGTTGCCGCTCAATCGGCCGAACCGAAATGCCCTGTGACACACATCACCAAACGGAGGAGGCAACGCTCACGTCTTCACCGACCATGGCAAACGTCTTCATTTCCCAATCCTCGCGAACGAAACCGGCACTGCAAAACCGTTCACGTGTAGCGTTACAGCGACGTTCCGATCGCGCGACCACCGGAACGTGCGAGACTGGTTCTCGGCGGGGGTGAACGGATCTGGAGTCCCTCAATGGCACAGATCGCGACAGATCATGCTCGGGAACGTCGAAGTCCTACGGGAGAAGCGAGCGGCGCGGATTGTCGCGGATGGGCAACGGAATGGGAAACTTCAGCCTCAGCTTTGCCGACACCGTCTGCGGAAAGAGCCGAGCGTCCTCCTACGGCCCGTGCGGCGCTTGAGCATTGCGCAGGGCACGCGGTCACACAGCCGAGCCGCCTCGTCGACGCCCACCCCGCAGACCCGCAATGCCAGCTGGGGGTTCTCGGAATCTTCGACTAGCGGCGTTTTCCCTTCGTTCGCAAGCGACGTCGGGCCGCCGCGGCTTTCAGTCGTCTCGCAAGGCTCGGCTTCACGTAGAAGCGCTTCTTGCCCAATGCCTTGAGGACGCCCGAGCGCTGCACCGTGCGGCGGAATTTCTTGAGCGCCCAATCCAGGCGATCGTTCTCATTGAGGATGATTTCGGTCATGGTTCCGCCCAGACAGGAGTTTGAACCACAGCGGCGGAGCCACCTCGAATGCTCGAGCGCAGCTCCGCCGCCGCATCGTTTTGCAGGTGCTCGATTTACTCTTCGAGCCTAGTAACGTTCTCGGCCGCCGGCCCTTTCTGACCCTGTACGACGTCGAACTCAACCTTCTCGCCTTCCTTCAGCGACTTGAACCCACCGCCCTGGATGGCCGTGTGATGCACGAAACAGTCCTTTTCACCGTCATCACGCGTGATGAAACCAAAGCCCTTGCTGTCGTTGAACCACTTGACCTTTCCGGTAGCACGCATGCCGTACTCCCTCCGTTGCTGTGTTGATGTCGTCGGAGTGCGGCCCTGCCGTACTTGCCGATCGCTCAACATTTGCCGCGGACTGGCCCCCGCGTTGGGCCGCCGTCACGGGACTGGCTACGTTTCCCGCCGCCGCCGCTTTGGCGTTGGTAACATACGACAAAAGAGGACCGGAGCGATGCCCAGGTCCCCTATTAGACTCGCTGATGCGTCGGCGCGCCCACTGAGGCACTCCCGACGGGCGAAGGGTAGCACCCCAGGCTGGCCGTGTCAATCGCTTTCCAGGGGGCGTAGATCCTGGCAGATCAAAGGGATGCGCCCAATTGAACCTGTCCGGGCCATGCTCCCCCTGGGCCCGCGCCGGCTCAGCGGTCCGGGCACCTGAGCTGCGGACCGTTAACGGCGGCGGCGGCGAAGCTCCTTTGCCCGATGCACCCGGGTTGCGGCGATCCACTGCCCGTCGGGAGACACCTGGGGATGGATGAGGCTGGCGCCGTCATTCGTCAGCTGCTCCGGCTCCCCCCCGGCCCGCGGGAGCACGAACAGCTGCATCCGGCCATCCGCAAGAGCGGAAAACACCAGTCGCCCTCCGTCCGGCGTCCAATCCACGCCTCCGTATGTGCTACTCCGAAACTCGAGAAGCCTCTGGGCCCGGGCTCCGTCGACGCTCAAGATCCACAGCGCGTGCAGGGATCCCTCGATCTTCTCCACCAGGGCGATTTCGCCACCCAACGGGGACCATGCCGCGAGCACGCTGCTCTCGACTCCCTCGGGCATGAGCGCCCGACCAGTGGCCGGATCGATGGTGGCAATCCAGGGCTTCGATACCCTTGGCGGACCGCCCCGATCCCACGAATCGAAAACCAGCTGCCTCCCATCCGGCGACCAGTCCGCCATCCCCACCTCCCAGCCGAAATCGGTTACCCGGATCTCCTCCTCGGGCGGGGCCGAGGGGTGCCTGAGGTAGAGGTCGTCCGTGCTGCCCGCACCCGCGTAGAAGGGAGTTGGGCCGTCGGACCGGTGAGAGTGGTAGACGATCCACTGACCATCGGGCGACCAGGCCGGGGTGAAGTCCTCGTGGTATCCCACCACGATGGGCGTCATCTCCGAAGTTGCCCGCATCTCTCCGTCGACGTCCACGACACCGGCATCGAGGTTCAGACCCCAATCCGAGATCCGCCAACCGCCGTAGGTGAAGGCGATCTGCGAGCCATCAGCACTCCAGTAGGGGATCTGGGCGTCCTCCACGACGACCCGCGCCTCGCCCCCGGAGATCGGAACGACCACCACTGCATCGCCGAGGTCGTTGTGGGTCCAATAGAGGTATTCACCGGTAACGACGGGATAGAAATCGTCACCCGCCGTCTGCACGGCGATGCGGAGCTCGCCCGTCGCGAGGTCCAGCTCGTAAATGTCCGTGTCGCGGTCGGCGTCGGGTTGATGCCGCGCCTCGGGATTCGGTGGGGCATCGCCGGCGAGAGCGAGGTACAGCAGCTCTCCATCCTCAGACACACCGATCGAGTTGTAACGATTGGTGGCGTCGAGGCCCTCCCTGAGGGCCTCGACCTCGTGGTCCGCAACGCTCAGCCGGACGAGTGACGAGACGCCATCGTCGTGATCCACCAAGGCGAAGACCACGTCGCCCGAGGGAGACCATGCCACCCCGGTCACGAAGCCACCCACGTCAAAGTGATCCGTACCTTCCGGACGGCTGACGAACAGGCCCCGCTGCAATCCCCGATAGTACGCGACCATCGAGCCGTCGGGCGACCATTTGGGCGTGGCGTCCGGCATTTGGGCGTGGCGTCCGGCGGGGGCGCCGACGGCTCGGGCCCTCCGGGGCCTTCGACAAACCAACCTGTGCGGCCGCCTAGCGTGCCGAGACGCGCGAGTGCTCCCTCGCCGTAGAAGGTGGCGGCATCGACTCGCCCCAGAGATGCCTCATAGGCTGCTGGGTTTTCGCGACCCTGTACCAAATCGATGAGCCGGAAGCCAAAACGAGCACCGAAGAGGGCCTGCGTTTCGTCTCGTGAAACGTCGTAGTAACTCCAGCCGTCCTCGAACCATGTGGGAGGGCTCAACGAGTAGACGATCTCGAAGTCGTCGCCGGACGGCGCATCGACACAGGAAATACCGACAAGGCACGCGGTGGCAAGGCTCCACCACACCGTGGGCAGCTTCATGGTTCGTTCTCCGTACGTTGGCTCAACGGAAGCTCCCGCACGGCGAGGGCCGTGCCGGAAGCGGCGCTCGTCCTGAGCCAGCTCAGCGACGACGGGCGAAGTCCCGGACGCGCCGAGCGGGACCGGCCAGCTCGGCGCGGTTCTGGACAAGGGGTCTTTCACGGGAGTTAAGATGTGGCGCGGGTACTGCAGGCGCGAGAGCGGCTGCATCGTGCTGTGGCGGGAGCCGAGCCGTCTCCTCGCCTACACGGCCCCCCGTTCCCAGGGCCCCCATATCGCGAAAGTCATCCCGGGTCGCTTCCTGTCCCTGTCTCCCAGGGTGTTGCAGAACATCGTCTGGCTGTCGGGACTAAATGTCACGCCTGCGAGCTCCAGGTGATTCATTTCACTGGAGGCGATGTCGAAGATCTTACCGTCCTGGGTCAATCCTCGTATGTACTGGCGCCGCTCATCCGCATCCTCGCACATCACGATGACTCCATTGGGGCTCACGCACACGTTGTCCGGCTTCTTGAGTACGCGCCTGTTGCGGGATTCGAAGATGAGGGTCAGTTCGCCGTCGTCGGGGCCGGTGGCGCGAAACTGCCACACCTGTCCGAGTTCCTCGTCTCCGCCGTCGGTGGCGACAAAATACACGCGGCCGTCGTCATACCAGCAACCTTCCAGCCGAGTGAACCTCGCACCACCTCGGGAGAAACCTTCATCGAAGACCGCCGAGTGGTCGTCGGGACCGCCCAGCGGGTTCGGTTCCTCAATGTCGATCCACCTGACCGGCATCGTGCGTCCGGCGACCTGTCTGGTGGCGGTGTCGTAGCGCGGCTGGTTCCGCACGCCGAGCATTTGCAGTCGGCCGCCGGCGCGCAGGTCACCGATTTCTCCATCTCGGTACGGCTTGTTGGGGAGGAATCGATAGAAGCCCCCTCGCTCGAAACCGGCAGACCGTCTGATGTCCAAGAAATCCTCGGTCTGGTAGATGATACCGGACGGCGGGTCGACGGCCACCGCCTCGTGCACGAAGCGCCCCATCCCTATCAACGGTTCTGTCCACTCACACGTCTCGCGGGTCGCCGGAACTTCGAAAACATATCCATGATAGTCCGCAAAGCCCGTTTCCGGCCCGAAGAACCCCTCCTCACACGAAAGCCAGCTTCCCCACGGCGTCGGTCCGCCGGAGCAGTTGCGCCATGTCCCGTTCAGGACGACGAAGTCACGAATGAGTTCACGGGTGGCGGGGTCGATATCGAGGGCGGTGACTCCTCCGCCGGCGCCCGGATCATACGCCACCGCGGGATCACCGATGGCCGCATCTGGGGCGGGGTTGTTTTCCACCTCATGGTTGCGCAAGAGCCGGATGTTGCCGTTGGGAAGCGGAAACGCGCACATGCCATCGTGACGTCCCGGCGTCGGGTACCCGTCCGACATGAACAACCCCTCGACACCAAAGACGTGATACGAGAATCCCTCCGGCAAGGCCAACTCCGGTCCCGCCTTGCGCAGCTTTCCGTACCCGCCGTCGCCCTGTCCGGCGATCGGCCGGTGTTTCCGGCGGAGCCGACCGGACGGGTAGAGCATCGTCGCGTTCAGTGCAGCGAAACCGGCGACTGCACGGCCAGCTACGTCGGCCGAGTACTTGAGAAACTCCCGCCGGTCCAGGTCACGCATGGGGCCTCGCTGGGATATGAATGGGGACGGCAATGGCGTCGGCCGACTTCGGAGGGGGTCGACCGAGTCTCATAATAACGTCCCGGCGGTCAATCGGCATCCCTCGGGAGCGAGATCCCTGCGTCTAGAGAGCTGGTGGAACGTATCTGAAGTTGCGCTTGCACGGCGCCGCGGCGGGAGCGCAGAGAACAGCGGGGCGCGATCCTCGTGATTCGTAATGGGTTCAAAAGCCCGCACGGCCCATAGCGTTCTCGCCGCTCCCGCCGCGGCGCTGCCCACATAACTTCAGATAGAGTCCGCTAGTTAGTCCCGGCCGTCCTGCACGACGGCCTCTGCCTCGATCTCCACGAGGTTTTCCTCTCCCACGATCTTCGCCTGCACGAGAGTGTTCGCCGGGAGAATACCGCGAAAACGCTCTCCGTGCACGCGGGCCACCGGCTCCCAGTCCTCGATGTTTTGGACGTACACGCGGGTACGCACCACGTCCTGCAACCGCCCGCCCAGCGATTGCAACGCGCCTTCGATCTTGTCGATGACGAAGTGGGTCTGCGAGACGGGATCGTTCCCTCCAATGGCTCGGTCTCCGTGGGTCGCGGTGGTGCCCGACACCAGTATCCGCTCGCCGCAACGTACTGCGCGGCTGAAACCGGCGATATTCTCCCACGGAGTGCCGGTCAACACCCGGCTCCGACCGTCCGGAGTTGTCTCGGCCTCGTACGGCGGCGGGAAGGAGTCGACATGATGACTCAAGTCACCCGACGCCGTGAGGAACGGCGGCCGGCGATATTCATCACCACAATCTCCGGGAATAGGCCGGAACCGTGACACCGCCTCTGCAATCTCGGCCCGGCTCTCCTCATCCATTGCAAATTCGAACAGCCGCAGGTTGTCGTCGCGATGCTCACGCTCCCCGAGTCGTGCGCCGACGATGATTCCCCCAACGGCGGGTTGCTCGAGGATGTAGCGGCACGCGACGTTGGCCATCGACACCCCGTGCTTCCGGGCAACGTTATCCACGGTGTGCAGCAAATCCTGCAAGGCACCCCACCCGCCAGCCACGTCAACGAATCGCCGATACTTCATCAACGACCAATTCTCCAGCTCATCCCAGCGGGGCTCCGCTTTGCCGAGCCAGCTTTCCGTGAGGAATCCTCCGGCGACCGTACCGAACGCGAGCAGCTTGATCCCATGTTCTTGGCAAAGTCGGGTCATGCCGCCGGCGGCTCTTTGATCGAGAAGGGAAAAGCACACCTGATTGGAGACGACGTCGATGCCACTGTGGAGGATTATCCCGAGGTGCGCCGTGTCGACATTCGTCAGCCCCAGATGTCGAATCAGTCCATCCTCCTTGAGTTCCTGTAGCCAGAAGAGACAATCCAGCCACACCGGATCGGCGTACACCCAGGCGTGGAACTGCAACAGATCGAGGCAATCGGTCTGCATTCGGTCGAGCGATCGCTGCACGGCAGCGCGCACGTCGTCGCGAGTGGCCGGTCCCGGTTTCGGCACCCACTTCGTAAAGAGCTGTACGGCAGCCCCATCGCACTGCTGCCGGAAACGGCCCGCGATCTCCTCCGCCGAACCGTAGTGATCCGCCATGTCGAAGGTGGTGAAGCCTGCCTCGACGTAAGGGGCCATCGCCGCGGCGGTCGCGTCGAGATCGAGGGTCTGGCCATCCCGATCCATGTCAGCGATCTGCCACAGTCCCGTCACGACCCGGGAGATGCTGAGACCCGGAGCCAACTCACAGCGTTCGACGACGTCGGTCATGGTGACGCGCTCAATTGTCCGACTGTCCACCGGTGATCGGGAAATTCATCCGACGGAGGAACTCCTCGTAGCGCGGGTCAGAGCGCAGCGGATCCCACAGGGGAAAGGTCTTGAGATAGAACATGGCGTCCCAGGACTCGCCCTCCAGCAGGGCTTCCTCCATACACTCGAACGCACGATCCATGTCGCCGAGCAACGCCCAGATCATCCCCAACCAGCCGCGCACGCCCCCTTCCCTCGCCCTGTTCACGACCTCGATCGCCTTTTCCCTCTGTCCCATGCGTGCATAGGCGTAGCCGAGACCAAATAGCTGGTTGGGATTGTCGGGATTCAACTCGAAGGCCCGATCGATCGCGTCAATCGCTTCCTGGTACCGGCCCTGCGCGGCGTGGATTACCCCGAACCAGGCGTGGACGCTGGCAAAGTTGGGCTCCAGTTCGAGCGCCCTGTTGAGTTGCTCGAGCGCCATCTCATACTGACGACCAGCATACAGTACCACGACAGCCGTGACGCTAATCGCGTGGGAAAGGGGGTCGAGCTCTTCGGCGAGCCGGATCTCCCGAAGAGCCTCGTCAGAACGACCGAGCGCCGCAAGCAATGTGGCGTACCATTGGTGGGCAGTCGCATAGCCCGGATTCAACTCGATGGCGCGACGATACGCTGCTTCTTCGCCGAGCCAATCCCGCTTCCATCGCCGGATCTGCCCGAGGGACGCGTGCGCCTCCGCCAGCGTTCGATCGAGTTCCAGCGCGCGCTCGGCGGCAGTCTGGGCTTTGCCGTAGGCCTCACGCAGAGGCACGTGGGTATATGACCCCAGCAGGATGTACGCGTCGGCCAGGCCGGCGTGCGCAGAGGCGTACTCGGGATCCCGCCCAATCGCCTCCTCGAAGTACTGCACCGCCTGTTCCAGCGAGGTTGTCGATCGCCGATTCCACAGGTGGCGGCCCTTCAAATACAGCTGGTAGGCATGCATGTCCTTCGTCGCCGGCTTGACCAAAGGCTCGTCCGTCGTCAGGCCCGACAGCGTCACCTTCAGCCGATCTGCGATCGTGCGCGCGATCTCGTCCTGGATCGCGAACACGTCGTCGACATCTCGGTCGTACCGCTCCGACCAGAGGTGATATCCGTCGGCGACGTTGATGAGCTGGGCGGTGATCCGCAACCGGTTTCCCGCCTTCCGGACGCTTCCCTCGAGCACGGTTGCCACCCTGAGCCTGGCACCGACACGGGTGATATCCTGTGTCTTTCCTTTGAATACAAACGAGGATGTCCGAGCGGCGACGTGCAAACCCTTTATCTGCGCGAGCGCGTTGATGATCTCCTCGGTGATGCCGTCACTGAAGTATTCGTTCTCCGGGTCGGTGCTCATGTTCGCAAACGGCAGTACGGCGATCGATTGTCCGACGACTGTCCCTTCTCCATCCGACGAAGGTGACGGCGAGCTCAAGACATTGGCAAACTCGGCGGCCGTGGCAAACCGTTCAGCCGGGTCCAACGTCAGGGCGGTGCGAATGGCATGCTCGACGTTGGCGGGGAATGCCCCTGACGCTACTTTGTCGAGGGCCTCCGGCACCCTACCGGGGAACGGCACGTCACCGAGCAACATTTCGCACAACAGGCAACCGACACTGTAAAGGTCACTTCGGCCGTCGAGTGCGGGATCCCCGGCCAACTGCTCGGGGCTCATGTATGCGGGCGTCCCGATGGGCAGTCCGGCGAGGGTGATCCGTTCACCTCCCGCGGCGCTGAGCGCGCGGGCTATCCCGAAATCCGCGATGGTCGCGTGCCCTCGAGAACACAGGATGTTTTCGGGCTTGATGTCCCGGTGGATCACGCCTTCACCGTGAGCGTAGTCTAACCCGTCCAACACTTCGCGCACGATGTGGAGCGTCTCGTCGAGAGGCACCGTCTGGTCGCGCGCCAGGCGGTGCCGCAGGGATTCACCCTCCACGGGCATGACATAGTACAGCGAGCCGTCCACTTCGCCCGAGTCGTACAGGGGCAGAATGTGGGGATGCCGGAGGGTTGCGGCGATCTTTATCTCACGCAGAAATCGCTCGACGCCGAGGGTCGCCGCCAATCCAGGGTGGAGAACCTTGATGGCGACCTGCCGGCCATGTCGCAGGTCTTCCGCAAGATAGACGGTGGCCATACCACCAGCACCGAGTGGCCGCTCGAGGGCGTACCGGTCCGCAAGGGCCGCCTTGACATGCGCCACATGGGCCGCGCCGTACAGCGGCAGGCCTTCTGCCTCGAGCGGAGCGACGGGCCCTCCCCGCTCGTGTGCCTCGAGCAGAGAGGCCACCGCACCCCGTAACTCGAGATCGCCACCGCACGCCTCGTCGATGAACGAGTTGCGATTGACGTCCTCGCGTTCGAGCGCCAGGTGAAAGATCTCCTGGACTCGAGCCCAGCGTTCTGGCCTCATGGTGGAGCGCAGCGTCATGCCGTCAGCTCACCGGTTGCAAGGTTCATGGCCCGGCACCCCGGAGATCACCGTCATCTCCGCATGGGTTGGGCGACGGTGGTGTGAATATGCCGTTGCGCGATGGCATTGAACAGATGGATCGGGGTACGGTGCCGCACTCCTCAGCCGATCGGCGAGCGGTCGGCCGCAAACCATTGGCGAAGCTAGGGAGTAATCAGTTTGAGCTTCGAGAAATACCGTCGCGTGAATCCGCGATCGCGGCTCAACAACACGTCGGCTCGGACTTGCGCGTGCGACGCCACGAGAAAATCCGCAAGTAGTCGGGTTCGTCTCCCCCCGCGCCGCCGATACTCGCGCCACAATCGTCCGGCGGTGTCACTCGTAGCGCGGTCAAAGGGATCGAACTCTATCCCGGCCTCAGCCAGCGCGTCCATGTCACGATCGCGTCCGAAAACGCCTCGCACCTCCGCCCACACCACAGGACACGCGATGACCCGGCCCGCCCGCCGAGCATGATCCAGCGCCTGGTAGGAATCCTCCGCGTGGGGCGCCCCTGCCACGAGAACATCGAGGAGCACGGAGCTGTCCACGGCGGTCACGGTCATCCATCCAGCTCCCCGTGCCACCCCGGCCCACGTGTCTGTTCGAGGTACTCATCGACGTCGACCGCCTCCCGGATGCGGCCCAAGAGTGCCCGCAACGGGTCCTCACGCGGAACTTTCCGCAGCAGCAAACCATCCGCAGTCTCCTCGAAGACCACCTCCTGGCCTGGTCGCACGCCGTACCGCGCGCGGAACACCTTGGGAATGGTGACCTGGCCCCGCTCGCCGACCTTAGATTTTCGTACTTTCTTTTCGTATTTCATATTTTCAATATATGACTCTTGCACCTTCCGCGCAACGATCCTTCAGAATGCAGATTGCAGAAAGTGCAGATCGCAGATCGGTGATTACAGATGGAATTCGCCCGAGCCCAATCGCAGATCTTCAATCTGCATTCTGCCTTCTGAAATCATCCATTCCCCGCCTCCAGCACCAGTCGAATGAACTCATTCACGTGCTCGCCGCCGTCCACCCAGCGGGTCACGGTTACGAGGTCGTGCTCCCGGTCGACGTAGATCACGTTGGTCGAGCCGGCGCCGAGGGCGAAGAACGCCGTTTCGGGCGCCGCCGGAAAGAGCTCGCGGCCCGTGTTGAGCCACCACATGTAGCCGTAGTCCGGCTGAATGTCCGTGGGCATGATCGCCCGCTCGAACCACTCGCTCGACACGAGTTGCTTGTTTCCCCAGCGCCCGTCCCGCAGTGCCAGCAGGCCGAAACGGGCGTGGTCGCGGGTATCGATGAAGAAGCCTCCGCCCCAGTGCCCGCCTCCGCTCACCGACTGCATCCGCACGCCATCGATCTCGGTCCACGAGGTTTCGTAGCCGTGCCACCGCCAATCAGCGGACGCACCGATGGGATCCATGATCCGCTCCTGCAACACTTCGGGGAGCGGGCGGCGGAAGAGCTGCAAGAGCGAGTACGCCATGAGATTGACGCGCACATCGTTGTACTCCCAGAAGGTGCCGGGCGGTTGCAGCTCCCGGTCGATGCCCCTGCGTCGGTCAGCGATGTCGGGCTTGTCCCACAGGGTGCCCTCCCACTCGCTCGTCTGCTGCAGCAGGTTGTGCCACGTGATCGCGGTATTGTGCTCCGAGGCGAAGGTGCCGTCGGTGACGTAATCGCCGATCCGGTGGTTCAAGTCACGAATCAAGCCATCGTCCCAAGCCAACCCCGCCACGGTGGAGAGATAGCTCTTCGTCACGGAGAACGTCATGTCTTCCCGGCCGGTGTCGCCCCACTCCGCTACGATGTAGCCGCCCCTGAGCACGATGCCGTTCACCCCACCGCGCGGGGCGGTAGGCCCCACGATCTCCTGATGGGGGATCCCTCGGAAGCGCTCCGTCAGATAGACGCCCGGGTCCTCGGGGATCTGCTGCGTCAGATGTGCGTTCGCGTAATCGATCGCCGCCTGGAGTCTGGCCGCGTCCATCCCCATCTCCTCCGGCGCACGTGTCTCCCACGCGTCGCCGGGGGGAGGGATGTAGAGGTCCGCCGCCGGGTTTCCGCGTCCACCGGCGCAGGACAGCAGGAGAACGGTGGTGGCGAGGCCGAAGGTGACTTTCATCGCGATCATATGGACTCCTGTACCACGAGTAAACTCGCGGCTCGGCAGTCTGGTGGTTCCGGCGTTGAAACGCCGGCTCGGCGCTGCACGGCGTGTCCTGAAGGACACCAGGTGGCGTCTTTCAAGACGCCCCGCCGCCGCATCATCTCTCGAGCCTCGCGTACACTTCCTCGGTCCAATTCTGTACATGGACGGCCGCATCGTCCCCACGCAAGGACTCGGGCCACGGAGGTCGGGCACTGCCGCTGGACGTGATACGCGTGTTCGTTCCTCGATTCATCTCGTAATATTTCGGTCTATCACCGCGTGAATTTGGTGACGGGTTTCACCTTCCGGTGCCCATGTTGTTCGCTGCGGCCTGAAGCGGTTGCGACGTCTGCGCGTCTTGCCCTCGGGTTACCAAGGTTTGCCATCGGAGGAGGTGCTGGCGTGGCGAAATTCGTAAACGCGACGGTTCCGCAAATCGTTGGGCACCTGCCCTTGTGAGTTCGAATCTCACCGTCAGCACCGCCGTGCCTTGACTCGGCGCCGTATCGTAGATAACATCGAAATACGGTTTGCGGAATCGCGTAGCCAGTTCGCTGCGCATGAAAGCCGGAGGGCCATCGGTCCTCCGGTTTTCCTCATTTCCTCCTCCTCCGAGAGTCCCTACATCACATTCACGTCCGACCGATGACAGCAGGCAGCTTAGTTGGTTGCTGGCAGCCGGCAGCTGGTAGCCGAACTCACCGCCGGACCACAGCATTCGTAATGACCACAATCTCGGTGCCGGTGGTTTCTCTCCCGCCGACTAAGATGAAACTTTCACCAGAGGGGTGCACGTCGTACGCCGCCGAACCCGCGTCTCTATCGGCGGGCATCGAGAACACCGGTTCCCTAGACGCGGCGGCAAAGGTGTCACCGCTTCGGACACTCACGGCGACGAAGTCGTCGTCCGGATTTCGATAATAGAGCGTCATTCCATCGGGCGACCAGACGGGCTCGGTACCGCCCTCGATCGAGACGATCGTGCGTCCTGCGGAGGTGGGAAACGCACCCACGTAGATCTCAAACCGTCCGGTCTCGTTCGACTCGTACGCCAACCACCGCCCGTCGGGGGAGATGGCCGGCGCCCTCTCGCCGAATGTTGTACCGGCGTAGACGGAGTGGGTGCCGGCCGAGTCCCGGTGCGTTACCAGGATGTCTCCGTTTGCGTGGCCAACCGCGATCCACGGTCCTTGCACCGAGATGTGGTTGGGAGTGCCATCGCTCAGCGGCAACGCCACGTGCTCCTCGCCGCTTCCATCGGCGGCGCGCATGGCCACCCCCCTACCCGCATGCGAGTACACAATGGTGTCGCCGCGGTCGGTCCAGTCGAGAAACTGGGTATCGCCATCGAATGTGATGCGCTGCGCTGTACCACCGTCGAGGTCGAGGACGTAGATCTGGTGGTTCTCTGCCATCGCGGCCGCCACGGCGAGCCGCCGGCCATCGGGAGAAAATCTGGGGTTGTCGAGATGTCCGACTCCGGCGATGGGGAAGCGAGTGGACTCGACGCTGCCGGAGCGGTTTACCATTTGCAGGGTTGCCGCTTCACCGCCACGCCAGTCGGTCACCACCAGGGTACCGGTTCGGGAGATCCCGTACTCCGTGGTGCCGTCGGCTCGGATCATCGCTCCTTCGGCGATGCGGATCGGCGGCCCCGTGGTCTCGCCCTTCGCGGCGTCGAATGCCTGGGCCACCACGATGCCGCCGTCCTGCGTGTTGACGAGGTGGCCCGAAGCCGTGTAATACGGCGCGAAGCCCTGATGGACCGTGTGCGTGGCGCCCGATCCAAGGTCCAGCATCGCCACCTGCGCGTCCGCGATATTGCCGGAAAACGGCCAGGCCGTGTACAACACGCCACCGGCCTCGGACACAAAATGGGGAAATCGATGATCCGCCTCGGCGGCCGTCGAGTCGGGAACGGTGAGTCGTTGCGGTACGCCTCCGCTCGCCGAGACGCGGTACAGGCCGCGGCTGGCCCGGGTGGAGTAGATGATGTCGTCTTCGTCGGTCCAGGTCGCCCCCTGCCCAGCCTCGTCTAATTCCACGATCGTGACGGGCGCGCCACCCGCCACGGGAATCTTCATGAGGGCATAGGGAGCTTGAGATACGAAGCCGACCCACTCGCCGTCGGGGGAGAAAAAGATGCTGCGTGCGCCCTCCGTTCCCGGGAGGGGGCGAGCCTCGAGCTCGTCGATCTGCCGGAGATAGAGCTGGTTCATGCTGCCCGCCGATCCCTCGTAGACGATCCGCCTGCCGTCGGGCGAGATGGCCACGGGCGGGCCACAACACGCGCTGAATACGGAGTGCGTAGAGTCCGGCCGGTAGCCGAACCGCACCGAAGTGCGCTCTGACGTGGGGACCGGCCGGATCAACCATCCCGCGACGAGCCCAACGCTGAGAGTAACGACCATCGCCGTGAGCAGGGATCCGCTCGCGGTCCAGCGTGTTGTGGGCCCGGCTACCCCGGTCTTCAACAACCGAGCGGTCGCAGCCAGGGTCGCGCTGCGCGGATCCGACAACGCATCCGCGAATTCCTTGGCCGTGGCGAACCGATCGGCGGGAAGTTTCTGGAGTGCCTTGTCGAGCACGGCTTCCACGTGGGTCGGCGCCGTCGAGCGAAGCTCGCGCACCGGGCGCGGCGGATCGGTCAGGATCTTTGCGATGATGGCCTGTGCATTATTGCCGATGTGGGGTGGCTCGCCCGCGAGCATCTCGTACGCGACGCACGCCAGGGAATACACGTCGCTGCGCGCGTCGAGCTCGCGATCCGCCGTGGCCTGTTCCGGGCTCATGTAGTGCGGCGTGCCCAGCGAGAGCCCGGTCTCCGTCAAGCGGCCACCGCCAGCGGCGCTCACCGCCAACGCAATGCCGAAGTCCGCCACCAATGCCTGGCCGTCGTGTAACAGGATATTTTCGGGCTTGATGTCCCGATGCACGATCTCCTGGCGGTGGGCGTAGTCGAGGGCGCCGGCCACGGCCTCGGTGATCTTCAGGGCCTCTTCGACCGCGAGCTGTTTTTCGCGCTTGAGCTTGTCGCGGAGGGATTCGCCCTCGACAAACGGCATCACATAATAAAGGAACGAATCGGCCTCGCCCGAATCGAACAGCGGCAAGATGTGGGGGTGCTGGAGATTGGCCGTGACCTCGATCTCCTTTAGAAACCGCTCGCCGCCGAGCACCGCGGCCAGCTCCGGCCGCAAGACCTTGACCGCGACCTTGCGGTTGTGCCTGACGTCGTGCGCGAGGTACACGGTCGCCATGCCGCCGGCGCCGAGTTCGTGCTCGATGGCGTAGCGGTCGGCGAGAGCGGCAGTGAGACGATCGAGATCGGTCATCGTTCTCCGGAGGTTCCGGCGTTGAAACGCCGGCTCGGCGCTCCGCGACAGGTCCTAAAGGACATGCGCTCGCGTCTTTCAAGACGCATCGCCGACGCATTCATGCGGCGGCGCCGAGCGAGCGTTTCAGCGCTCGAATACGCGCACGGTCGCCATTCCACCGGCGCCCAACTCCGTGGCCCTACGCCAACTCGAGGTCCGTCTTGGCAAAGTCATCACCCGTGCACAGCAGTGGTTCGTGCGCCACGCGGGCCACCGCGTAGGCAAGGCAATCACCGAAGTTCAGGGCCGCCCGGTGTCTCCCCTTGCCGAACCGCCACCACGCGTCGAGTGCCACACCGAAATGCGCGTCGGCGAAAGGTACGGTCACGATGGACGCCTCCGATAAGAGACGGGCGAGGAGCCCCCGGGCATCGGTGCGGAGCCGGGCGGACAACACGATGGCGGTCTCGGTCAGCGTTGGCGTTCCGATGCCGGCTCGGTCGGCGCCATTCAGCTTGTCGATCAACGCCTCATGCCCGGGCTCCTGCATCACGATCGCCACGACCGCCGACGTGTCGAGAATCACACGCCCTCGGGGCCGTACCCCAGTAACGCGTCCTCCGCCACTCGGGACAGCCGGCGGCCTCGCTCATCCTCCGGCACGCGCAGCCACACTTCGCGCTCGAGAAACCGCGACAGCCGTTGGGCCCGGTCCTCGGCGTCGGCACGGTAGGCCAAACGGGCGCGCCGTTCGTGCAGCGCCCGCCGGATCGCCTCGGTTTTTGTCTCACCCGTCAGCGCCACGACCTCTTCGGCGAGCCGCTCAACCTCCGCGTTCTTGATATTCAATGCCATGATTCGATCCTCCGTGCTGGAGGAAATATACCATTTATCCACCATGGTGGAAAGACGAACCTCAGCCCCCCGTCACCGCCTTCAACTCCTCGACCCAATTGAGGACCACGATCGGCTCGCTGAAAGGGTCGCAGAGCGGAGCGGGGGAACGACCGCCTGACCCGAGTCGAACAATGGCTGGATATGGGGATGCTGGAGCCCCGCCGTGGTCTTTATCTCTTGTACGAACCGTTCGGCGCCAAGCACCGCGGCGAGTTCGGGACGCAGCACTTTCACCGCGACTTTGCGGTCGTGTTTAAGGTCGTGCGCGAGATACACGGTGGCCATTCCGCCGGCACCGAGCTCGCGTTGGATCTCGTAGCGATCAGCAAGGGCATTACGCAAGCGCTCAAGGGCGTCCGTCATAATGACGTCTGCTCCCGACCGCCTGTTACGTAGCGGTCCGAAAGCGCGGCGGTGAGCCGTCCGATGCGTTCGCTCATCGCATTCCATCGCACGGATTGGCCGCGCCCCAGCTGCGAAAAAACAATCCGCGAAGAGACCGCACCAGGCTGCGTAGAAATGATGGTGCATCCCTCGCAAATGTCGCTATCAATGAACCGTGCGACTCGGAACGGCTGTGCAGTCATGCGTCCTGCCTTCGGGTTATCAATGTTCGCTGCCGGATTGGTGCTGGCGTGGCGAAACTGGTAAACGCAGCGACTTCACAAGTTGTTGGGTGAAAGCCCTTGTCGGTTCGAATCCGGCCGCCAGCACCGTTGCACAATTGACTCAGCGGTCTGTCTTGGATAGTATTGATATACTTGTGAAGTTGCGAAGCCAGTTTGCTACGCCTGAAGGCCGGTGAATCGAAGATTCGCCGGCTTTC
>JBDHFY010000044.1:0-33315 GCA_039590195.1 Gemmatimonadota bacterium
CGCTCTCCAACGTTTCGACTCTGCGTGCACCCGGGACGGGGGCTCGACGTGGGGAGTCTCACTCTGCGGACCCGTCGTTTTGGTGCACGCCCCATCCCGGTTAGCGGTCGCGAACCGGCCCGATCCGACTACCACGTTTGTGGAGCGCAGCGGGGTCTATGTCGGCAATCTTCCCGACGGCATCGGCGTGGCCAATACATCGGTGGAGTGGGGTGGCACGCGATGGGCCATGGCGTTGCTACCGTTGCCGGAAGACCCGTACGACCAGGTAGAGTTGCTCGCCCACGAGTCCTTTCACCGCATCCAGAACCAGTTGGATTTGTCGGCGCCGGATGCCATCAACGCCCACCTCGCCGAGCGTGAGGGCCGGACCTGGCTCCGGCTCGAGCTACGCGCGCTCGCCGACGCACTCAGACAATCGAGCGGATTATCGGCACTCCGCGACGCCCTGCTGTTTCGATCCTACCGCCACGCACTCTTTCAGGGGGCACCACAGCGGGAGGCCGACCTCGAGCGTCAGGAAGGACTCGCCGCCTACACCGGCGCCAGACTTGCCATGACGTCCGCGGAGCACGGTGCGGAGCGGGCGGCCCGATTCCTCGAGGAGTTTGAAGCGCGTGACAACTTCGGTCGATCCTTTGCGTACGCTACCGGCCCTGCGATTGGTCTGTTGCTGGACCGGCATGCCGAGGGCTGGCGTGCGACCGATCGACGCCATCAGGCTTTGACTGACCACCTCGCCGGCGGTCATCGGAGTCGCAACCGCCTCAGCCTCGCCGGAGGCGGTGCGCGAGCGAGCCGCGCCATACGGTCTGGACGAGATCTCACAGGAAGAAGACCAGCGAGAGCGAGCCAGGTTGGAGCTGCTCGTTGGATACAGCGCTCTTCTGATCGATGGTCCGGTCCTCATATTGCGTGGCAACTTCAACAGGAGCTTCAATCCAAACACCCTGGTTCCCATGGGTGACACAGGGACGGTGTACCCCACCGGGACGTTCAGCGCCGAGTGGGGCCGGTTGACCGTCGATCAGGATGGCGCCCTAGTAGCACCCGATTTCGCCTGGATTCGGATTCCGGCCCCGGCCGCGGTTGACGCCGCCCGGCTCGAGGGGAAAGGTTGGATGCTGGAACTGGCGCCCGACTGGACGATCCGGCCGGGGGAGAGAGACGGCGACTACGAGGTCTCGCGTAAAGAGGGAACCGTTCCGCGACGCACCGGCCCTTGAGCGTTCGCCCACCAAGCCAAGCCACCTGACCAAAATCGGGAGAAGTCTCTGATGGTGACCCGCACGCCAGCGCTGCTCCTTAGCATTGTGCTCATCGTTTCCGCCTGTCGCTCAGAGACTGCACACGACCAACTACATCAGTTGTTGGCCGAAGAGTGGAATTTGCGCCTCGAGGAAGACCCTCTCCTGGCCACGTCGGTTGGGGAGCATCGCTACAATGACCGCCTTCCCGCAGCGACGGTCTCCGATTTTGAACGACGCGCCGATGTGTGGCGTGAGATGCTCGAGCGACTTGGCCGTATCGACCGCGACCGCCTCGACCCTGCCGATCGCATCAACTATCGCATGTTCGAGCGGCAGCTTCGAGACGACATCGCCAACGTCGACTTCAAGGCCTATCTCATACCGATCACCGTCGATCAAGGGTTCCATATCGGCTTCGCGAGACTGCCGACTCAAATGCCGCTCGCCACTGTGGACGATTACGACGACTACGTCGCCCGTCTCCAAGCCTTTCCGGGCTACGTCACTCAGCACATCGCGTTGATGCGCGAAGGGCTTCGGAGCGGTATGACGCTCCCGCGAGTGGTGCTCGCCGGCTACGAGGTCACCATCGAAACACACGTCGTCGACCGGCCCGCCAACAGCGTCTTCCACGTCCCCTTTGACGTCTTCCCCACCGGCATCCCGGAGGCCGAACGTGAGCGGCTCCGGGAAGCAGGGCGGGCCGCCATCGTGGAAGCGGTGGTGCCGGGGTATCAATCGTTCCTGGACTTCATGGTGAACGAGTACATCCCGAGCGCCCGCGCCACGACCGGCGCATTCGATCTCCCGAACGGGCGCGAGTACTACGCGTACTTGATTCGGCACTTCACGACGCTCGACCTCTCGCCCGCCGAGATCCACCAGATCGGACTCGAGGAGGTGGAGCGAATCCGTAGTGAGATGAGGGATGTCATTGCCGGCACCGGATTTCGGGGAGATTTCACGTCGTTCCTCCGGTTCCTTCGTACCGATCCACGGTTCTACGCCCGCACGCCGGAGCAGCTCCTCAAGGAGGCATCACACATAGCAAAGCAGATGGATGCACAGTTACCGTCGTTGTTCAAGACACTTCCACGCCTGCCGTATGGCGTGGCACCGGTACCCGATCACCTTGCCCCCAAGTACACAGGTGGGCGGTATGTGGGCGCGCCAATTGGGAGCACGCGTCCCGGCTACTACTGGGTGAACACATACGCACTCGAAAGCCGGCCGCTGTATGTGCTCGAAGCGCTCACGCTCCACGAGGCCGTCCCGGGCCATCACCTGCAGAACGCTCTCCGCCAGGAGCTGGAGGGGCTACCCGACTTTCGTCGCTTCGCCAATGTTGCGGCGTTCGGAGAAGGGTGGGGGCTCTACGCCGAGCGCCTCGGCCTGGAAGCTGGGTTCTATACGGATCCCTACTCCAACTTCGGGCGGCTGACCTATGAGATGTGGCGGGCGTGCCGGCTGGTGGTGGACACGGGGCTTCATGCGATGGGGTGGACTCGCAGCCAGGCCATGGAGTTCCTCGCGGCAAACACCGCACTGTCGCTTCACGAAATCACGACCGAGACCGACCGCTACATCTCATGGCCGGGCCAGGCCCTCGCCTACAAGATCGGCGAGCTCAAGATCCGAGAACTGCGCAGGCGGGCGGAGGAAGCCCTCGGCGAGCGTTTCGATGTTCGGACGTTTCACGATGCCGTATTGTCGAGCGGTGAGATCCCCCTTCCGGTTCTCGAGGATCAGATTCAGGCGTACATCCAGGACCGCCTGTCGAACCGTTGAGTCGAGAGACAGCCCACAGCGGCCACCCAGCACGGCAGCTTCCTCTCACCCCCTTGTGTGCCAACGACTTATCCCGGCCGGCGCCCCACCCTCGCTTCGGGCGGGACTGGAGGTCATCTTACTCCCCATCGCGGGACCCCGGCCGAGAGCTGCAGCAGGCTTCGATGATACGGGGGCGACCGGTCGGCGGATTCAGGACCCAGCCATTGACCGACACTTCACGACAGTTTGGAGGCTTTGATGTTCCACATGCAGCATCGGGCGGCGTGTCTTGCTGTTTCGCTCGTGCTTCTCGGCGCGTGCGCGCCTGAGATGAGCGAAGAGGAGATTCTAGCGGCCGCCACCGCAATTCACGAGCGTGCCATCACCATCGACACGCACGATGACATTCCCTTCAACTTCGCCACCGCCGAAGTCGATCCTGGTGTCCGAGGTGATCGGCAGGTGGACATCCCGAAGATGACCGAGGGAGGATTAGACGTCGGTTTCTTCGTGGTCTATGTCGGTCAGACAGAGAGAACGCCACAAAATTATGAGCAGGCAAAGACCGACGCCATGACGAAGTTCGACGCCATCCATCGGATGGCGAAAGATATGTATCCGGACCAGATCGAATTGGGATTCGCCGCTGATGACGTCGAGCGAATCCATAACAGCGGAAAGCTCGTCGCCGCGATCGGCATCGAGAACGGTTACGTCATTGGCAAGGATCTCTCTTTGCTGAGGGAATACCACGAACTCGGCGCCCGCTACATCACGCTTGCCCACGGCGGCCACAACGACATCGCCGATTCGTCGACGCCGAGGGACAATCTCGGTGACGAAGAATCCGAACATGGGGGCATCAGTGCGTTCGGGGAGGAGGTCATCGCAGAGATGAACCGGCTCGGCATCATGGTGGATGTGTCTCACATCTCGAAAGACGCCATGCTGGATGCGGTGAGATTGTCGAGAGCGCCAGTCATCGCCTCACATTCGAGCACGAGAGCGCTAGCCGACGTAGCGCGCAACATGGACGACGAGCAACTCCTGGCCCTGGAGGAGAACGGCGGCGTCATGCAAACGGTAGCCCTCGGAAGCTTCGTGAAGCGCGACGCTCCGGAGAAGACCGAGGCGATCGAGGCCGTTCGCGAAGAGTTCGGAATTACGGGCTTTGCGGCGCTCCGAGATCTCACCGACGAACAACGCGAGGCATACCAGGAAAGGATTGCCGCTCTCGATGAAACATGGCCGCGGCCCAACGTGAGTGATTTCGTGGATCACATCGACCACGCCGTGGAGTTGATAGGGATCGACCACGTCGGCATCAGTTCGGATTTCGACGGCGGCGGCGGTGTAGAAGGCTGGGATGACGCGAGCGAGACCTTGAACGTCACGATCGAGCTCGTGCGACGGGGCTATACCGAGGAAGAGATCACGCAGCTCTGGGGCGGTAACTTGCTCCGTGTGTGGCGGGAGGTGGAGCGCGTGTCCGCCGAGATGCAGGCTGAGAGCACGCAGTAACGGCGTTGCAATAGGTAGCGGGACGAAGTCATCCGATCCCCTCGAGCACGGAGAGGTTGTCAAGCATGGAGTCTCTTGTATCCCACTTAGTCGCCGGCATTGTTGGGGCGGGAATCGTATGGTTCACCGACCGCAGCACGAAACGGCAATTCAAGAATATGCTGGATGCGATCGACAGCAAGAAGGTCGAGGGAAAGGATTGGAGATTCGTCCGGGATGAGGATGGCCGGCCCAAGGGCTTCCGCCTCATGTACGGCGCCTCTGCCGACACCGACAAACCAGGGAGTCTCTGAGAAGCCTGACGGTACCTTCATCGAGTGCCCGGGCCCGCAAGCCGGGCCCTCGATGAGGTGCTGCGGCCCATCACCGGCGTGGCATCGGATCCTCGGCACCGATCCAAGGTCCGGCGAGACTCTTCGGAAGAACCCCCTATGACCGTCCCGCAACTGCCCTCATGACACCACCTGTTGGACCGCGCACACAGTTTTCTGAGATTCCCTGCAACCGTTTGTTCGGGCTCGAACTCATCTCATCTTCAGATGGGCATGCCGAGGTCACCATGCCGGTCAGCGGCTCGTATGCGCAAGAAGTAAACGTCGTGCACGGTGGAATCATCACCACGCTGGCGGATACGACGGCCGTCTACGCTCTCTATCCGCACCTGCCGGCCGGCAAGACGATGACGAGCATAGAGCTCAAGGTGAATTTCCTCCGACCGGCCGTGCCCACTGGCGACCCTTTGCAGGCGCGGGCGCGCGTCATCAAACGGGGAGAGAACATAGGGGTGTGCCAGGTGGATGTTTCTCAGGGTGAGAAGGAGGTGGCAACAGGCATCTTCACCTATCTCATCTTCGAGAAGGAAGCTGAGGAGCGCAACACGTAGACATCGTGGCAGCTTGAACCAATGAGCGCCGCACACGCTGGCGCTGCGGGATACCTATTGGGTAACCAGGATCGCGCCGTCCCGGATGATGGGTATGCCATCAAACCACACCGAGGGGTCCCGGATGACGGCGTCGAAGTGCGTCTTGGCCTGAACGTTGCCACCCAGGTTAGCGGAGGTGCCTATGCCCATGTGGATCGTGCCATTCACTCCCTCATCGTTCAGCATCTCACCCGTAAACTCGCGACACACCGGATTCAAACCGATCGCGAACTGCGCGACGTTGTAGACCCACTTGTCGTCCTGCTCGGCGAGGAGGTCTCGCAGGAAGGTCGCTTGCTCTCCTCCTTCGATCGACTGCACAAAACCGTTGGCGATCTCGAAACGCACTGGTGCGTTCACGGGTCCGATGCCGTAATAGGGAATGCTGCCGTCGACCACAAGAACGCCTGCGGTGGTCCCTTCAACTGGTGAGGTATTGGCCTCGATGTTCGGAACAGCAGTGAAGCCGGGACCGTCCACGATACAGGCGTGGCTGTTTCCCGCTCGTCCCTCTACACTCAGCGTGAGATCTGTGCCCGCACGGTTCGTGACGCGCACTTCATGAGCGCGAGACAGGCGGCCGGCGATCCCATCGCATAACGGACGCCGACTAAGGAAATCCGCGAAGAGCCCACCTTCTTGCATCTGGCGTTCCGTAAACGCGCTCATGGAGATCACGCGCGCGCCTGCTGCGATTGCCTCGCGAGTCGCACGAGTATGGGAAAGTGCGTGGGTAACCGGCATAAAGACCACCGCGGCCGCCTTCATCGCACTGGCCACCGGGCGTGCTGGCTCCTCGTTATCAATGCCGCGGGGAGGGGATATCACGATGACTGTCCGCGCGTTCGCTGCCCTCGCAGCCTCCTCCACGGCGTTGGCGATCGGCAGGCGCTCCTGGTCCGTGACAATGACAACGTCCTCGTCAGGGCGTACCCCGGCACAAACTTGCACCAAGACCTCTGCTCCACGACGCATGGCCTGTCCCTTCGGTGGCTTCTTCGCCTGCAACGGCGGGACCTTCATCACACGAGAATATCTCTATCCCGCTGGACGACCTTCCCGTCGACCTCGATCGTGGGCTGCCACATGAGTAGGTCGTAGTGCATGGGAGCGACGATGTTCCCACCGAGGGTGTAATTCGTCCCGATGCCTAGGTGGATCGTGCCCAGGACCCCCTCATCGTCCAGCATCCGGCCCGTGAGGCGAGCATTCGGATTCAGCCCGACCCCGAGTTCTGCCACATTGAAGCAATTGGGATCGTCGTAGGAACGGAGCGCCGACTCGATGACGCGAGCCTGGTCGCCCCCCTCGATCCGCGTAATGAACCCGTTTCCCACGGTGCAGACGACGGGTTCCCGAAGCACACCGATACCCAAGTAGGGAACACTCGCGTCAGCGATCACTCGACCCTGAGCAGTTCCCTCTACAGGCACCACGTTGACCTCGATGTCCGGTACCGGCGCTAATTGCCCAGGATCGGGAATGTTGGTGAGGACGTTCGTGTCCCGTCCGGCGATCGAAAACCGGAGATCGGTTCCCCGGGGCGACGTCAGGCGAACGGACTCGCCGGCCGTGAACGCATCACCAAGCCGCCGGCACACCGCGCTTTGCGCTTCAAAGTCGGTTTCCAGGAGTGCCGGACTGCTCAGAATCTCATCGGTGTAGGCTGTCATCAAAATGGCCCGTGCTCCCGCATCCAGGGCCGCCCTCATCGCGCGCGTGTGGGTAATGGACAAGGCTACAGGTGAGAAGATCACCTGGGCTTCCTTCATAGCCCTTGCCACGGGCAACGGTGGCTCCTCTCCATCGCGGGCACGCGACGGCATGATGCACGTGACGACCTCCGCCTGTGCCTCTGTCGCTCCACGTGCGATGCGCTCAGCCATCTTGACCATGGTGTCATCCGTCACCACGACCACCCGTTCTCCCGGGCGGACCCGTCCGTTGACGGCAACGAGCTTTCGCGTACCGCGCTCCAACAATGCCTCATCCATCTGCTATGCCCATGTCTCCCATGCACAACTCGTAGTCATTGAGACGCGAAGGACTCGCCTGTGCGCTCGTCACCATGTTAAATGCCGTGTACCATGCACGAAAGTGGCGACGACGACACAACCTATCAGAAACGGCCTTCTCGGGAATAGCCGTACTGGCTCGGCGACCATATCGGTCCGAGCAGGGCCACTGTGTAGCAGAGCTAGGGTCGACCGGGCGGGACAGACTGGCGCTTGAGTTCTTCGCCACACATCGTGAGGTTAAGATCGAGCGGCGCTCGAGAATGCTCCGACGCCGTCTGCGAGAACTTCGCGACAGAGCTGGTTGTTCAGTCGTGCCGAGCTCGAGAGGCGTCGGCGGAGGCTACGGTCCCCTCGCGGTCCGCCTTCACTCACGGAGCCACAGAGACCACATTGATCAAGCTGCAGGCCGTACCGAAGTACGTCTGGACGTTCCTCTCCCTCGTCGTTGGTATCGGCCTGGGGGGATGGCTGCCGGATTGGCTCACACCGGTCGCCACCGCCACCGGATTTCTGATTCGATTGATCGTGGCGTTGGTGCCGCTGCTGATCTTCGCCGCGCTGAGTCCAGCGGTCGCCACGCTCGTGAAGCGGGGCTTGGCGGGACGGTTCGCGGGGTCCGTCATCGCTTGGTACGTGGTGAGCTCAACGATTGCGGGACTGTTTGGACTCGTCATCTCTTCGCTGATTTTCAATATCCCATTCTCGACGGAAGCGTCCGGGGCGTGGTCGGAAGCGGCAAATATGCTCCGCGCGTTCGGCGAGCAGGGCGGTGCATCGCTCCCCCTCATTGCAATCATCGGCTCGGTCGTGCTGGGCGCCGTAGGCGCATGGATCAATCCACTGTACGCGTTTCTTACAAAGATTGAAAAGGGCATCGCGCAGATCGGGGACAAGATGGGATACATCATGGTCCCGCTCATCCTCATGTTCGGCATCACGCTCGGCGTACGTTTTGGGACACGGCTCGGCATGGGCCACTACTTCACGATGACCTTCTACACGGCCGTGCTGTGCTTCGCATGGTTTCTCGTTTACATCTTGGTGATCATCGGTTACGTCGCCAGGCGGCCGGTCAAGAGGGTCATCACCGAGTATTACCTTCCAACGGCCATCTTTGCGGCAGGGACGTGCTCATCACTGGCCACGTTGCCGGTAAACCTCGCAAACGTCAAGAAAGTCGGGGTGCGGGATGAGGTCGCGGACTTCGTGGTTCCGTTTGGTGCCATCGCCAATATGGACGCCAGTGCCCTCATGTACGTGGCATACGCACCGTTCGTCGTTTCCTATGTCTTCGGACTTTCCATCAGTTGGACGATGCTCTTCGTCGCATTCCCGGCGCTGGTTCTCTTCACTATCGCCGCTCCGGGGCTCCCCGTGGGAATGGGTACCGCTCTATGGACGGCCACCTTGTTCGCATCGATGCTCGGGCTCGAGGATCCGATGAAGACCAATTTCATCGTCACCTGGCTTGCCCTCTCCGGCGGCCTGCCAGATATGTTCCGCACGGCAACTAACTGCACCGGGGACGGTTTCACGGCCATCGCGTTTGATAAGTTCTTCGAGTTCTTCGCCGGGGGAAGATCCGCTGAGAATCAGCTGGCCATCTCCGGGAAGCGTTGACTTTGGGTTGATGCCACAACGCCACAGGCCGGCTGGCAATGCGGCGTGTGCGACCGGGCTCGGCTGGGCAGGCGGCACAGCGCCGGAGTCCCAGCATCCTGAGAGGCCGACCACCGCGGCTTGCCGAGAGAGGACGCCGCGCTTACGTTCGCGAAAAGCTGAGCCCCGCCCCCCGCCCGCGGCTTACCGCGACGAGCGGTGCCTGCGGTGGCCGACAGCCAGGCAAGTATCCTTAGCAGCCCAGGAAATTCCCATGCAATGCTTGAAGCTATTGTCCCCTTCCGCCGTCACCGGCCTCGCCCTCGTCGCCTCGATGGTGGCGGCCCCGGCGGCTCCTCTCCCACAGACGGCCGTGGCCCAGTCCATCCCCTCGCCGGAAGCACACTTCGGCCATCGTATCGGTGCCGATCGCAAGCTGGTGAGTTGGAGCGGTATCGTCGAATACCTGAATATCGTCGGTGACGCCTCAGACCGCGTGAACGTCCGCGTCGTCGGGCCAACGACGCATGAACGGCCGTTCCTGCTCCTGGAAATCTCGAGTCCCGAAACGATCGCCGATCTCGATCGTTACAAGAAGCTCCAACAGCGGCTGTACTTCCAGGACCATCGACCAGGCCAGGATCCCGAGACGGTCCACACCGACGCTCAGCGGCAGGAGCTCTTCGACGAGCACAAAGCCGTCGTCCTGATTACCGCCACCATCCACGCCACCGAGGTGGGAGCGGCCCAGATGAGCATGGAGCTGGTGCACCATCTCGCGACCGCCAACGATCCACAAACTCAAAAGATCTTGGATGACGCCATCTTCCTGCTCGTGCCGAGCCTCAATCCGGACGGCCAAGCCATGGTGGCGGACTGGTACAACCTGTATGCAGGTACCGAGTACGAGGCGGGGAGGATACCGTGGCTCTACCATCCCTACGTAGGGCACGACAACAACCGCGACATGTACATGTTCTCCCAACAGGAAACTCGGAGGATCGGCGAAGTCCTCTACCAGGAGTGGTTCCCGTCGATCTGGTTGGACGAGCACCAGATGGGCTCCAGCGGACCCCGGATCTTCGTCATGCCCGCCACGGACCCCATCAATAGCAACGTCCACCCGCTCATCTATCGCCTGGCCGGTTTTTACGGACAGTCGCAGGGGGCTGCGCTCGAGGCCGCAGGCAAGGTAGGGATCATCTACGACTACGTGTACACGAATTTCTGGCCCGGTGCCATGGCGTGGACCGGATGGTGGCACAATCAGGTGGGAATGCTCACGGAGATGGCCAGCGTGCAGATCGCCACACCCACCGACCAGCACATGGCACCGCTCGGGCTCTCACCGACGGGGCCCAGGCGGTTCGGCTTCGGCGGGCAACAACCGGACACGCTACCCCGGCCGCGAGACACGCAGCCTCGCACGAACTATCCACGTCCGTGGCTGGGTGGTCACTGGACGCTCCGTGACATCGTGGATTACGAGCTCATCGTTTCCCTGGCCCTGCTCGAAACGGCTGCGAGTACCCGCCGGCGGCTCATCGAGCAGATCTACGAGGTCAACCGCACCACCATCGCCGAGTTCCTCCAGGGTGAGGGCGGCGGGGCGGGAAAGCGCGTTGCAGCCGGCAATGGCGGCAACGGCGGATATCCGTCGCTTCCCGAAGCCATCGGTCGGGAGCGGAGCGAGAGCGGGAGGGTCATGGCCGGCTTTGGCGGCGCCGAAGCCACTCCCTACGCCATCGTCATTCCGCCGACCCAGCACGACCCAGCCACTACCGGCAAGATGCTTGAGGTTCTCCAGCTCGGGGGCGTGATCGTGGAGCGCGCGACGGCGCCGTTTGAGGCCGGCGGCGAGCAGTACGCAGCCGGCACCCATGTCATCCGGCTGGCTCAGGTATTCGGCCGCTACGCCAAGGAGATGTTGGAGACCCAGACGTACCCCGAAGTCCGCCTCGCACCGGGATTGCCACCGCTGCCTCCGTACGACGTCACCGCATGGTCACTCGGATTGCAGATGGGGGTCGAGAGCCAATTCGTCAGCCAACCGTTCGAGGCGGGGCTCGAAGTAGTCGAGCGCGCGGCGCCGACGGGAACGATCACGGGAAGCGGGGGCACGTACCTCGTGGATGCCGCCTTCAATGACGCCTTCGCCGTGGCCAATCGTCTGTGGACGAGCGGAGCACGGATTCGCCGGACCACGGCTCCGTTTGTCGGCGGGCGCGACCGCGAGCGCTTTGCGGCGGGCACGTGGGTCATCGACCGGGTGTCGGGAGGTCAGGGGCAAATGCAGGAGTTGGCGAACGAATTCGGCCTCACGATTCAGGCGGCAGGCGCACCTTCCGTAGGCATGGTAAGCGCGCGCAAACCGCGGATTGCCCTGTATCAGCCCTGGGGCTCGAACATGGATGAGGGTTGGACCCGCTGGTTGCTGGAACACTACGGCTTCGACTACACCACCCTTCACCCTCAGGATATCCGTGCGGCGGCAGGTGCCGACGATGAGGAGATCGACGCTGAATTCCGTGCCCAGTGGCCGCCGTCCGTCGCCGACCACGCACCTGCGCAGGTGGTAGCCGAACCGCTGCGCAATCGGTTCGACGTCATTCTGTTCACGCACGAGAATGCGAACGGCATCCTAAGCGGTAGCGACGCCCAGAGCACGCCACCCGTGTACCGTGGAGGGATCGGCGACGAGGGATTAGCGGCGGTGTGGGACTTCGTGCAGGGCGGTGGAACGGTGGTGGCACTCGGCGCCGCCACAGGACTCTTCATCGAGCAATGGCCCGTACCGGTGCGGAACGTGTCCGAGGACCTCGAGACCGACGAATTCCTCATCCCCGGCTCCATTGTCAACATCGAAACGGATCCGTCCCACGCCCTCGCATGGGGTATGCCCAGCGAATCGCATGGCTACTTCATCCGCAGCCCATTCTTTGCGCTCACTGAGGGTTTCGCCAGTCAGAACGTCAGCGTTCCGGTTCGGTATCCGAACACCGAGCTTGCAGCATCCGGCTGGCTGCGGGGAGGAGAGCATCTCGCCGGGCGGGCAGCGGCGGTGCAGATCGACTTCGCGCCGGGCAATGGACGTCTCGTGCTCCTGGGGTTGCGACCTCAACACCGTGTGCAAACGCACGCGACGTTCAAGTTGCTCTTCAATGCGCTGGTGAGAGGGCGCTAGAAGACGATCCTGCGACGGGACGGGGCGTGGGCGCTCAAATGCACACGTGCAGCCTCCAACCCACCCTGAAGTCGCACTGCAGAAGGCGCCGACCGCAGTCTGGTCGGCGCCTTCCTCGTCAGCACCGGATAATGCCCGCGATGCCAAGCCGAGTCATCTTATGATCCCGATGTTCTCAGCGGAGTCGTACCGGATCGACGTCCCAAACTCACGAGAGAGCTTTCCGAGAGCTTCGATAATCCGCTGCCCCGAGCTGCGATCGGCGAATCGAGGCCGGCCCCGCTGGGACCGCGGCTTTCCGAAGCCGAGGGTGATCGGGTACAGGCGCACCTCGGCAAGCTCCCCGTCGTCAAACTGCGGCACGCCAATCACACTTTCCCAGAACTTTCGCTCGCCCGGGAATCCCCCCGTCGCGCTAACTGCGATTCGTTGGTCGTAGATGTCAGCAGGAGTGGCGTCCATGGGGGGGAGGCCGTATCGCTCGTACATTTCGGCCGGGAGAAATCGGACGGATTCGTTTTGGAAAATGAAGTTGGCCAGGCTGTAAAAAATGGGCTTGCCACGGTATATCTCGATGCCTCGGAGCACGTGGGGACCGTGACCTACAAAGATGTCCGCGCCGGCATCTACCACAGCGTGAGCGAAGGTGACCAGGAAGTCGGCCGGCGTTTCGCGAGAGCCTGAACTCTCGTGGGTGTGGCTCGTGACGATGATCCAGTCGGCCTGCCGCCGAGCGTCTCTCACCGTCTTGACAATGTCGGCCATATCGCCGCGGTGAGGAGCAGTGTGCCGCCCCACGGGGTCACGCGCAACGAATTGCTCCCCAAGCAGGCGAACGCTGTCCCCGCTTCCGGCAATCCGCATCTCCGTCTCCTCGGCCACGTCCCGGAGCTTTTGCAGAGATGCGGTGCTCACGTGATATGTGGTCGTGTACCGAAGGGGACTGAGACCAGGCCTTCCTCTCACATCGCCCCGCTGAGGGCCCGCTCGGTCTTCGTCGGAGAACGTCGACGCAACTGAAATGAGGGCGACCCGTCCCCCGCGGGTCTCGAGGTACGCCGGTGCCCGGGCTCTCGCGAGATTCTCTCCCGCACCGGCGTGGACGAGACCTACCTCGTTCAATGCCCGCGTTGTCGCCCGCATCCCCCCCGGACCGTAATCCAGCGTGTGATTGTTGGCACGGCTCACCATGTCAAATCCCGCCCACACGAACTCACGGGCCACATGGGGTTCCGCTCTCATCCAGGTGCCACCGCTATGGGCCGCCGGATACCCTTCGTCATAGTCATGGAACAGAACCTCCAGATTCGTAAACGCCACATCCGCACCCCGGATGACTTCGATCATGGAGAGGTATTCGGGTTCCTCGAAGGGAGAGAGACGCTGCGTGAGGATCGCGTCTCCGGTGAGTGCGAAGGTCATGGTTCCTGTCGGCGGGGTGGGCAACTGCCCTGTTGCCGTGCCCACCTCCCCGACCATCGCGGCAACGGCGATAAGAACTGCAAAAGGTGGGATCCTATAGGCCTCTCTCATAGGACATCCTCCAGGTGACCGCCGAACGAGCATTGGCAAAGATCCCGGCGCCGTCGTCTGGGGGCAGCAGCTACCCCTCGCTCAGAACACCGGCTGCCGCACTCTGTGACTCACGACTTCTTCCGACACAACCGCGGGAATCCGGCCTCGTCCGCGTAATCAGCGACCCGGCTCCGGCACCCGATTCCCCGCAATCCACACCGATTCAATGCTTCGCGTGTTGTTTATATCGGAAAGGGGATCCTCGCTGAGGATTATGAAATCCGCCCACTTGCCGGCCTCGAGCGTTCCCAGCTCAGCGAAGCCCAGGCAGGCCGCGGCGTCACCGGTGGCAGACTTGATGATCTGCATGGGCGTGAGGCCTGCCTCGGCCATCAACGCCAGCTCCATGTGCTCGAAGAATCCCTGAAACCGTGCTGGTGGTCCGGTATCCGTGCCCATCGCGATCTTCACCCCACCATCGGCGAGCGCCTTGAGGTTGCGCGACGCCACCTGAAGCGCCTGCTTGTACGCCTGGGCGCTCTCACTGTCGCGCACATTCTGCTGCCGCTCGGGATCCTTGAGTTGCTCGAGGACCCGTGGGTCCGCTTCCTTCAGGAAGAACGGGTCGTCAAAGAACTCCGGTACCTCTTCGTAGACGAAGGTGGAGATTTCTCGTGCCAGGGTAGGGGAGTAACAGACATCCCGCTCTCGCAGGAGGCCGATCAGTTCGTCGTCCACGTCACGATCTCGCACGCTGTGCGCCACGAAATCCGTGCCTGCCCGAAGAAGCGACTTCGCATCATCGAGATAAAACAGATGTGAGGCCACGCGTAGCTCTTTCTCGTGGGCGCTCTCGATCACGGCCTGATACACATCCGGGGCCATCTTGGATGCGGTGCCGAGGTTATCGTCGACGCGAATTTTGATGAAGTCCACGCTCATCGCGGCGTTCTGGTCCACCATCCGGAGGGCTTCCTCGGGTGTATCGCCAACTACCACTCCACCAGCCGCAAAGAGCCTTGCCCGTTCGAGAGAGGGGGTGTCCTGTGCATCACGCAGCTGGATGCCTGCTTCCTCGTCGCCACCAAGGCTGTTGACCGTTGTGACCCCATACCGGGCATAGAGCCGGAGTTGCCGCAGCAGAGCCGGAGTTGCCGCAGCAGATTCTCCTCCGTGTAGTGCCCCGACTCCAGACCCAGCGTGCCACCCACGTGACCGTGGGCATTGATGAGCCCGGGCATGATGGTTCTGCCCGAGACATCCACCTGTTCGGCACCGCTTGGGATGTCGACTGAGCTTGGGGGACCGGCTGCCTCGACGCGACCGTCGCGAACGATCAGTACCCCATCATCGATTGGGGGATTGCCGGTTCCATCGATGATCCGGCCGCCGACGAAGGCTCTGACGCCGCTTTCCGTCCCGCAGCCGGCCGTCACCAGCGTGGCCAGGGTAGCTAAGATGACAGAGCGTGTGAACATGATTGCCTCCTGGAACACCGTAGGGGGGAGCAGCCCGCTGCTTACTCCGGAACGTGGCACAGCGACATTGTAGCACGGCCGAACGAACTTCGTCCAGCGCCCCCCCCCGGCCCCCCGCCCCCGCAGGATGACTTGCCGGGTCGAGGAACCGAGCCCTGTCGCCACACCGTGCCTCCCGATTACCATTCTCCCGCCCGGCTCCCCTCCGGGTGTTGAGGAGGGTGGAGTCGTAACCCGAGACATTCATGGAGGCAAAATGGCGTCATATAACATCGGTGTCATTTCCGGCGACGGGATCGGCCCGGAGGTGACCCGTGAAGGGCTCAAGGTGCTGGAGGCGACTGCGGCGATCGAGGGGTTTCAATACAAGCTCGTCGAATACCCCTACAACAGCGAGCACTATCTCAAGACCAAAGAGCTCGTTCCGGATTCGGTGATCGACGAGTGGCGCACGCTCGACGCCGTACTCCTGGGCGCCATCGGCCACCCTGAGGTGGAACCGGGCCTCGTCGAGCGGTCCGTCATACTCGGCTTGCGGTTCGGACTCGACCTCTACGTGAACCTGCGCCCGATCAAGCTCTATTCAGCGCACCTCTGCCCCCTCAAAGACAAAGGCCCCGAGGACATCGACTTCGTGGTCGTCCGCGAGAACACCGAGGGCATGTACTCCCAGATCGGCGGACACTTAAAGAAGGGGACGCCGGACGAAGTGGCCCTGGTGAATGGCGTGTACACCTGGAAGGGGTGTGAGCGCGCCTCGCGCTACGCGTTCGAGCTGGCCACGAAACGCGCAGAGGAACGAGGCGGAGAGCCCAAGGCCAAGGTGACCTTGGTAGACAAGGCCAACGCCATCCGCCCGCACGATATCTGGGTCAGGGCCTTTGAGCACGTCGCCAAGGACTTCCCCGACGTGGAAACCGACCACGCATACGTCGATGCGTGCTGCATGTGGATGATCAAGAACCCAGAATGGTTCGACGTGATCGTCACCACCAACCTGTTCGGAGACATCATTACGGACCTGGGAGCCATGCTGCAGGGTGGGATGGGCATTGCCGCATCCGGAAACATCCATCCCGGTCAGACATCCATGTTCGAGCCCATCCACGGCTCGGCGCCCAAATACGCGGATCAGAACAAGGCTTGTCCGCTCGGGGCTGTCTCGGCCGTCTCCATGATGCTCGATTTTCTGGGAGAATCTGGCGCCGCGAACCGGGTGGAACGTGCCGTCGGCAACTTGCTGACGAGCGGAAAGGTGCCCTCAGCGGATGCCCGCAGTGGAATCGCGACATCCGACATGGGCGACATGGTGGTGGAACTGGTGCGGGCGAACTGAGAGCTTGTGAACGAATTCCCTGGTTCGTCTCGGGAGGTGTCGTTTCATGGCGTGCGCGTGAGGGAGGTCGCGCCTACGGAGACGCTGGGTCGCTGGCGCCTCGGGCCCTCGGCACATTGGCCCGGTGTACGACCACCCCCGGCAGCCGTGGCGCCCGCGACCGGGGCATCTCCACGGCGCGATCTCCCCCCGCGCGCGCCAGGCCAACGTCGGGTGGTCTGTTCTCCGCTCGCAAGCGAAGGCAAGGGATTCTTTCACAGTGAGGTGCCAAGGGCCCCTGGCGGCGTTCCAACGACCATCGGCATTGGGGGCGTCGCGTGACAGTGGCCACGGGTCCGCGCATGTGGAAACTCCATGGCAGTATCCCGATGTGAATCAATCGGTTAGGACATGTGACCTCGAGTTACTTACAACCTCGTTTCCGAAAGGTCCTCGGAGGTGTGGAGGTTTCCGCGACCAATCTCTTCTGAGTGCGAGCCGGCCGGATTCAGCGGTTGTTCGAGCCTCAGCCACCAATGGAGTGACAACTCATGCACACGATTATCCGTCGCTGTGTTCTGCTGGTTTTGGCTGCGTTGTGCCAGCCAGTTCGATCTGGAGCCGCCCAGGCGATGCCGACCCCGGAGTCGGTTCTGGGGTTTCGCGTCGGCGCCGATTTCAATCTCGCGTCCTACGACGAATCGATCGCGTACTTCCAGCGGCTGAGTGCGACGAGCGATCGGGTTGAGCTCCGTGAGATAGGACGAACCTCGGAGGGTCGCCGCTGGTACATCGCCTTGATCTCGACGGCTGAGAACCTGGCAAACGTCGAGCGGTACCGCGAGATCGCCCAACGATTCGCTCACCCCGATAGACTGACCGATTCTCAGGCCAGAGATCTCGCCCGGGAGGGCAAGGCGTTCGTCCATATCGACGGCGGCCTCCACGCGACGGAGGTCGCACACGGACAACATACCATTCAGTTGGCGTACGACCTGGTGACCGGAGACGAGGACCCCGAGGTCCGTGCGATCCTGGAGAACGTCATTCTCATATTGTGGCCGTCCATCAACCCCGACGGCCAAAACATGGTGGTGGAGTGGTACCGATCGAACCTGGGCACCTCTTTCGAGGTCGCACCGATGCCGTGGCTCTATCAGAAGTACATTGGCCACGACAACAACCGCGATGGGTACATGCTCAACATGGTCGAGTCACGGGTCGTCACGCGAGTGGCTCGCCACTGGGAGCCACAGATTCTCTACAATCACCACCAGACCGCCCCGTTCCCCGCGCGCATCTGGATCCCGCCGTTTGCCGAACCGGTTTCGGAGTACGTGCATCCGCTCATGTGGCGCACGGTCAATTTGCTGGGCATGTCGATGGCCCAGGCCCTCGAGGAACGGGGCCAGACGGGGGCTATGCATATGGGCACCGGGTTCGACAACTGGTACCCCGGCTTCATGGACCACGCGAACAACTTTCATAACGTGGCGGCATTCCTCACCGAGACGGGATTGTACCGGTACGCCACGCCCCACTTTTATACTGTGAGTGATTTTCCCAGCTCGCGCCGAGACTTGCGGCCGCAATCGCTGTACGCGAGTCCTTGGAAGGGTGGTTGGTGGCGGCTGCGCGACGCGGTGGACTACATGCTGACCGCCTCCTTCTCCGTGTTGGACATTGCGGCCAAATACAAGGACGACGTGCTGTACAACCGCTATCAGGCGGGACGGGACGTGATCCGCATGCACCGTGAAAACCCGCCCTACGCGTATTTCATACGTCAGGATCAGCGGGACCCGCTGGCCCCGGTGGAGTTGCTGCGCCGTTTGGCATTCAACGGCATCCAGATCCATGAGTTGACGCGAGACGTGTCGTTTGAGGGACAGTCCTACTCCGCCGGCACCTGGGTGATCCCCATGGACCAGGAGTTCGCCAACTTCGTACGCCAGTTGTTTGCGGTGCAGGACTATCCGGATCTTCGGGAGTTTCCGGAGGGACCGCCGGACCAACCGTATGACGTGGCCGGCTGGACGTTGCCGTATCAGATGGGTGTCCGGGCCATCGAAGCATCATCCCCTCTGGACGATTCCGTCCGTGAGGCGATGCGACTCGTGCAAGGCGAACCGGTCGCCTGGGACGCGGAGGTGGACGATGCCGCACCGTTTGATTCGCCCGTGGGCGTTGGATTCGATACCGATGCCGTAGCCGCAGGCATTGTGCCCCCTGTAGGCCGCGTACGGGGCAGCGGCTCGGCCCTGGCGGTGGATCCTGCGCAGAACAACGCCTTCCGCGCGCTCAACCGAGCGTGGGCACTCGGCGGTCGAGTCCGGATCCTTCCCGGCACCCCCGCGGTCGACAGTGTGGGACAGGCGGCCCGCAGTGGTCGGTACCTCATCACCGGAATCGGGAACGCCGCCGCGAATCGGCTGGTCGGGGAGCTGGCGCTCCAGGCGGAACGGAGGGACCAAAGCGGCGCGGAATTCAGCCGGCCACGCATCGGCTTGTACCGGCCCTGGAGGCCAAGCATCGACGAAGGGTGGACCCGCTGGTTGCTAGAGCGCTACGGATTCGCCTTCACCAACCTCTACAACGGGGACATCGTCGCTGACGAGCTCCGAGCACGCGTGGATGTCATCGTCATCGCAGATATCTCGCCCGGTCAGATCATGGAGGGATTCGGCACGGGAACCGTACCCGCGCGGTACGCGGGCGGGATTGGTAGGGAAGGCGTGAGGGCACTCGATGCGTTCGTCCGTTCGGGTGGCACGTTGGTATGTATGAATGGCAGCACCGCGTTCGCTATCGAGCAACTGCACCTCCCGGTGGAGAACGTGGTCGCCGACCTCGAGCGAACCGAGTTCTTCCTCAGCGGGTCGATCGTCTCGATGACAGTCGATCCCTCTCATCCGGTGATGTCCGGCATGCCGGAGCGGGCCAAGGTCTTCGTGAGTCGCAGCCCCGTATTCACGGTCGCGGACGATTTCCAAGGGGCTGTCCTCGCCAAGTATCCTGAGGATGGCTCACCCCTGTTGTCGGGATACCTCCTCGGGGAGGAGCATGTACAGGGATATGCGTCGGCGGTGGACGTGCGGCACGGCCGAGGACACGTGATATTGCTCGGCATGCGGCCTCAGTGGAGGGGGCAACCCTTCGACAATTTCCGAATCCTATTCAACGCCGCCATGTACACGGGTGAGGTGGCCGCAGCCGCGCCGGACAATCCGAATTTCTGGGCCGCCCCGGAGAAGGAAGCGGAAGGCGAGTCGAACAAGGGTCAGACGCGGAGGTAACAGCAACCAGAACGACGCTCAGGTCCTCAGCAACAGCGCTTCAACGGTGGGTGCCGGTCTGACCACCGGTCGCGGATCGGCATGTATCAGCGTCGATCCGCGGCTCCGGTCAGCGGCTCCAGCTCCGCCTGGGTGGCCGACACGGCGGCCACTGCATCTGCTGACCGGTTCTCGTATCGATGGGTAACACGCGTCGGGTCCGCGGTACACGCTCCGGGTCTTCCGATGCCAGGTACACCAGCATGGCGGTGAGCGTCGCGTTGTTCTTCAGGTCGTCGAAGACCAACTTGTCGAACGTGTCCCGGTTCGTGTGCCAGGTGTACTGCCGGTATTCGGGATAACTCGACTGGAGGCGGAAGCCCGGGGCTCCGTGGCAGAGGAATGACATGTGGTCGCTCCCACCGAATTCCGGCGTCCCCGGGATATCCAGCGTGACGTGTCGCTTGATCTCGACCGGGATCTGCCCGAACCATCGCCCGAAATGTCCCCCTGCTTCGCTGAGCCCCTGCATTTTGATGTACTCGACGCGCCACGTCCCGTTGTCCTGATTGAATGCAGCCTGCAAGCCCTCGAGGACGTCCGGGTGATCTTCGACGAAAGCCCGGGAACCAATCAGCCCCTGTTCCTCCCCGCCCCAATGCCCCACGAGGATCGTGCGCTTGGGATGGGGATACACCTTCCGGAGAATGCGCATCGCCTCCATCATCGTGACGGTGCCGGTACCGTTGTCGGTTGCACCCGAGGCGCCGTCCCACGAATCGAGATGGGCCGATAATACCACGTACTCGTCGGGCTTCTCGGTTCCCCGCAACTCGGCAATCACGTTGAACATCGGTCCTTCACCGTGAAACTCCGCCTCCGCAGACAGCCGCATGCGCGGTGACTGGTTGTTTTGCGCCAGGCGGTACACCAGGCCGTAGTCCTCGCAACTCAGGTCGAGTGCGGGAATCTCGTCCGTCGGCGCGCTGAAGACTTTGTTGACGCCCCACCCCCTCGACCATCTCGACGAGAGAATCCCCACCGCACCAGCCTGCTCCAAGCGACGCGTATAACCCCGTCCGATTCGCCGAGTGCGGTCGAGCCATGCCTCCCGAGCGGTATCCCGCTCCGCCTTCATCCGCGCGAACGTTTCCGGCGTCGCAAACTCCTCCCACTGCTGGTCGGCACGGCAGGTGGGCTCGGGCGGAGAGATCAGAACGAATCTGCCGCGAGCCTTCGAAAGCCAAGCATCGAACTCCTGGCTTCCAGGCACATCGGGCAGGATGACGACATCACCCTCAACGGGTCCGTTCGTTCCGGGGCTCCACGCAAGCATCATTGCCTCGAGCGTGCGGACCCTCGGGGCGATGAGATCTGCATGGGTAATTCCACGCTCCCACGCAATCCACGTACCGTACTGTTCCTTTTTTGCCTGCACACCCCAGCGTTCGTACCTACCCATCGCCCACTCGATGGCCGCGGCATACCCAGGCGAGCCGGTCAGGCGCGGGCCGATGGAGTCGAGCAGCACCTGCGCGAGCGGATACACTTGCGAGGAATCCATTCCCTCCACCCAGATCCGGCGTATGGTGGGATGGTCTGTGGGAAACGTTTGAGCGGTAGCGGCCGGGAAGGTGACCGCGACGGTCACTAACGGCAGAACGAGCGATGACGGCCAATTCTTCATGGAGCCCCCACGCACAAAGGCGATCCTGAAGCCATTTTCTCGGAGATGGTTGCCTCCGGCCACCGACGGAGGCACACGAACGTTCTACTTTACGCGCCGCAATCGTCCGTCGCAACCATAAACGCGATGGTATCATTCGTCGGCATATGCCTCCTTCATCGTGGTGCCACGGTACCCGTGGCGACCCAAGCGGCGATACATATCTTTACACAGGCAGGAGCCGACCGGCCCTTTCAGGAGCATGGAACCATGATGCCGCGCATGACGCTTTGGCCGATATTTACGGCCGTGTTTCAAGTCGCGCTGTCCCAACCGGCTAGCCCTCAAGAAGCACGGTATCGGTGGGAACGGATGTGCCAAATTCGTCACGAGAAGTTCGACCGCATCTTACCCGAGGCCCTGCGGGAGAACGGGATCGACATGTGGATCACCCTGATAAAGGAAGGGCACTACGATCCTCTGTATGACGATCTCGGACGTGGGTATACCGGCAGCGTCGGTTATTACATCTTCACCGATCGCGGTGGCGACCGAATCGAGCGCGCGGCATTTGGCGTGAGCGGGTACATGCTGGAGGAGTGCGGCGTCTACGACATCGTCGAAGGGCAGGTAGACCTCCGAGGTTTTGTCGCCTCACGGAATCCACAACGTATCGGCGTCAACACGTCGGAACGCATTGGTGCCGCGGACGGCCTTTCCCATACCGGTTATCAGCATCTTGCCACGGCCCTGGGTGAGCCGTATGCCTCCCGCATGACATCGGCAGAAAAGCTCATATCCGATTTTCGCTCCCGACGGGTAGCCGCTGAGATCGTCGCGTTTGGGGAGGCGGCGGAGCTCTCCCGACAGATAGCCGAAACCGCTTTCTCCAACGAGGTGATCACCCCCGCCGTGACGACACTCGAAGATGTCGCTTGGTGGATGCAGGATCAGCTGCTCGCCAAGGGGCTTCAATCCTCTTTCGACATGCCGTCGGTCTACATAACGGGGCCCAACGGCATCGAGGCCACCTCCACCGACCGCATCATCCAGCGCGGCGACCTGCTGATGATCGATTGGGGCGTGGGGCTGATGAACTTCTTCACGGATGTCAAGAGAATTGCCTACGTCCTACGGGAAGGCGAAACCGCCCCACCGCCGGGAATACAGAACGCGTTCGATCAGGCCGTGAGAGTCCGGGACATTATCTATCGTAACATCAAACCCGGGCGTACCGGTACCGAAACCGTCGACATCCTCAACCGTCGGATTGAGGAAGGAGGTTTCGCTATCATGAAGACGTTCAATCAACCGGCGGACAATGACCTCACCGAGGTAATCTTTGGACATCACTCCGTGGGCAACCTTGGTCATGGCATCGGACCGTCAATCGCGTTCTTCAACCCTTTGAGACTCCAGTTCGAGATCAAGCCCACCAATCTGTTCTCCATTGAGTTATTCGCTTACACGCCGGCGCCCGAGTGGGGAGGCAAGAAGGTCCGTATCCCACTGGAAGATGATGCTATCGTGACCGAACGGGGCGTCGAATGGTTGTACCCGATCAACAGGCGGATATTGCTCATCAAGTGACCGGGGTCGTCCATACGCGCTCTGACACTCTTTACGTTCCTGTCCCTGTGGCTGCCCGGGTTGGTATCCCATGCCCCCACCCACGGCAGCAGTCAGCCGCCGCACGGACAATCAACCCGGCCCTTGTCCGCAACTCGGGCTGCTCCCGGGGGAGGAATGTGAAGCGATCCTCTTTTGCATACCGCGCCGCAATCGGCGGCAGCTCTTTCATAGCCTCAAGCAGCGCGAGGGGGCCAAGCCGCAAACCGTGACCGTCAGAGGCATCGAGGGTTCTGCACAACGGGTCCGCTCGTTCTTGCCGCCACCCTCTTCGCGGACCTGGCCGGACGCCGACGCTACACTCGCTGCCCTCCACGAGGCCCATGGAACCGTCGGCACCGGTACCGAGTATGTGAGAACGCTGGTGCACGCGATGGAGCTGTGGGGTATCGAAGACGCGTTCGTCAGGCGGATCTTGGAACAAATCCGCCGCTGAGGTGATTGATCGCATCGAGAGGATTGACCATACAAGATCTATGCGGGCAATCGCGAGATGGACTTGAACCCGGGGATCCGCAGCCTGCCCATCGTGGAGCGGGCCAAGGTGCCGCATCCTGGTACGGTTCAGGTCGGCTCGGGATGCAGCAACTGCCACTGACCCGATACACGGGAAGCAAGACCTCGGCAGCGACACGGGGCGGTCACTGACCGCCCCGTTCTCGTGTCGGCCCTGTTTACACGGCGTCCGCGACAAGACAGCGATCGTGCCACAGGGCTCGGGACTCAGATACTTGAGGTTTAGGTTTGGACTTAATCCCTGTTGGGCAACTGACGGGGCTATTAGGTTGGTCGAAGGGAAGGGAGATCACCATGTTCGAACTCGAAAAACCCCTCCGCCGTTCCCGAAGCAACCGCATGATCACGGGAGTGTGCGGAGGTCTCGCTGAATGGCTTGGCTGGGATCCCACGGTGGTACGCGTGCTGTATGTCGCGCTATCGCTCGTGTCGGCTGCTTTTCCGGGACTCCTGGCGTACCTCGTTCTCTCGTTCGTGATCCCGGACGAGGGCTTCTACTGAGCGTAACTGATGCGGTAGAGCACTCCCAGCCGGTCGTCAGATACGAGTAGCGCCCCATCAGGCATCCCCATGATGTCCGCGGGACGTCCCCAGGCATTTTCCTCCCTTAGCCAACCTTCGGCAAACGCATCGTAGCTCACCGCCAGGTTGTCCTCGATGCGAACGCGTGTCACGCGGTATCCGATCTTCGAGCTGCGGTTCCACGAGCCATGCTCTGCGATGAACACTTGGCCGCGATACTCGTCCGGGAACATCGTCCCGGTGTAGAACCGCATGCCGATGGCCGCCACGTGTGGACCCAATCGCCGAGCCGGAGGGGTGAACTCGTCACACGAACGCTCCGCCCCATACTCCGGGTCCGGGATCGAACGTCCGTGACAATACGGAAAGCCAAAATGCATCCCCGGACGTGCCGCGTGGTTCAACTCGTCGGGCGGCCGGTCATCGCCCAGCATATCTCGGCCGTTGTCGGTGAACCACAACTCACCGGTCTCCGGATCCCAATCAAACCCAACAGAGTTCCGGATGCCCCGCGCAAACACCTCCAGATTCGAACCGTCGGGCCGCATGCGAAGGATGCTGGCGAACCGCTCATCGGATTGCCTGCACACGTTACACGGCGCCCCGACCGGAACGTACAGCAGGCCATCGGGTCCAAACCCGATGAACTTCCAACCATGGTGCGTTTCCGTAGGTAGGTCATCGCGAATCACGACCGGCTGCGGTGGATCGGCGAGGCGCGATTCGATGTTGTCATACCGGAGAATGCGGTTGACCGCCGCCACGTAGAGGGAACCGTCGCGGAACGCCACACCACTCGGCATGCGGAGGTTCTCAGCGATGGTGTAGGCCGCTTCAGCGAGGTTGTCCCCGTCTCGATCGACCACCGCGTACACGTTACCCGCCCGCCTCGATCCCACGAACACCGTTCCCTCACTCCCCAGAGCCATCGCACGGGCGTTCGGCACATTGCGGCTGTAGAACGCGATGGAAAACCCGGGAGGAAGCGTGATGGCCTCGAGTTGGGGTCGTCTAGTGAAGTTGGTGTAGAGCAGAAACGCTGCTACCGGGATGACCACGGCCACGGCGATGCGGACGGGGCGGAGGTGTCGGGTTCGGTGGGTCATGACCTATAGCTCTGCTAACGGGGGTTCAAATTAGCTCACGCTCGCTGGTGAGGCTTCGGGAGAACCTTTGCATCAATCTCAGCTCACCGGCCCCAATCACGCGGAGGCAATGACCGCGTCCGAACGGGCTTCTTGCAAGATATGCCAGGAAGCTGACAAGACTATCGTACGTAACACACAAGAAACCGCTGGACTGAACCAACTCAAGCGTCGGCCTCAGCGAATGAGCTCCCGAATCGGTACCTGCCCCCGATTCCGGAAACTAAGACTCCGTTCGCCCAACGGAGTATCCGCAAGGAGGCGAGTCTCCAGCGCGTAGTTCACCGCGCCTCGCATTAGCAGACCTCGGGCCGCGGCACCGACCCCCCGGTAGGTGAACGAGACCGGAATCTCGACCTCAACATGCGATGTAGGAGGGAGAACCACTGCCTCCTCCAAATAGGCATCCCCGAAGTGAGTCTCCTCGAGATCCAGCCCGGATTCTACCCGCAACGTGCGGATCTCGTAGGCGTTGGGATTGTACACATCCACCAAGAGGTCGAACGAACCTCCAGTCAGACCAAGCCCGGTAATCTGGACCGCCACGAGATCGACAGTCGGCTCCTCGAAGGTCAACCGCTGAAGAGTGGCACAGGACGCCACGAGCACCCCAGCGACTGTGACCGTCACCAGTTTCATGGCCATCCGCACGTCTCCACCTGGAACAATGAATTTGTCAGTCATGGGGGAAATCTGTACCCGACCGACCCAACATCGCTACTGGTCTCCAGCAAGATCTGTCACCCAGCCATGGGCGCCGGTGCGTCCGAATCGGAGGTTGGAGGGTGCCGGCCCAGCCGGTGGCTCCGTCCCAAGCCGGGGCATGGCCCTGGGAGAAGGGCACTCACACCCGGCGGGCATGCCCGGGTCGTTTGCACCATGCACTGTCACACCATAGATTTGCCGCCCACGACCCGCCTGAAGGTGCCGTCCCCGAGGGCCAGGGTTGAGTCCACCGGATACGGGAGTGTGAGATGCGGCAGTCCTTCCTGCTGAGCTTCGTGGCGTGCGCTTCCTTGGCGCCCGTCATGAACGCGCAAACCATGACCGTCGACGAGTACGAGCCCCGGTCCACACTCGTGGTCCCGGAGCACATCGTGACCCGCGCGAAGTTCCCTTTCATTGACGTCCACGCCCACCAGCGGTCTGTGTCCCCCGAACGCGTCGATTCGCTCATCACCGCCATGAACGAGATGAATATGGGCGTCATGGTGAACCTGAGCGGCGGAACAGGTGAACGCCTCGCGCAAACCGTGGAAGCCATGAAGGGTCGGTACCCTGACAGGTTTGTCGTGTTCGCCAACCTGGATTACGAGGGCATCGATGATCCCGCTTGGGGCGAGCGGGCGGCGGCACAGTTGGAGCAGGATGTCCGGAACGGTGCGCAGGGACTCAAGATCTTCAAGAACCTCGGCATGACGCTCGAGGATGCGAATGGTGACCGGATTCCCACCGATGACCCACGGTTCGACCCCGTCTGGCAAAGGTGCGCCGAGTTGGGGATTCCCGTGCTGATACACACTGGCGATCCCGCCCCCTTCTGGGACCCGCAGGACCAGTTCAACGAGCGGTGGTTCGAGCTCAAGGAGAGGCCCCGCCGCATAAGGCCCCCTGACCGGTTCCCGCCCTGGGAACAGATCATGGGCGAGCAGTGGAACGTTTTCAGGAAGCATCCCCGCACGACGTTCATCTCCGCCCACCTGGCTTGGCTGGGCGGTGACCTAGCACGCCTCGGCCGACTCTTCGACGAACTGCCAAACATGCACACTGAGATCGGGGCCGTCCTGGCCGAGCTTGGCCGGCAACCTCGCTACACCCGGGAGTGGCTCACCAAGTATCAGGACAGAGTCCTCTTTGGAAAGGACTCTTGGGAACCGTCGGAGTACCATGTCTACTTTCGTACCATGGAAACAGCCGACGAATACTTCGACTACTACCGCAAACGACACGCATTCTGGAAGCTCTACGGACTCGATCTCCCGGACGACGTGTTACGCAAGCTCTACTACGAGAATGTGATCAGAATCATCCCCGGAATAGACGCGACCCGGTTCGAACGGACCAGCCGCTGAAGCAGCTACACCAACGGAGGCGACATGCGTCTAGCCAGCAGGAGGGTCGACTATCACTCACGGGCGATGATCGCACCAGTTGTGGTTGTCGTCACAGTGCTCGCCTGCAGCGGAGCCGGTGACAACGCCGACACGACAAATCGGCCGGCGGACATCCCCGACATAGCCTTCAGCCTCGAGCTCGACCAAGTTGCCGTCGAATACATCGCGCACGCGGCCTTTCGTATTCACTCTCCACTAGGGAAGCGCGTGATCATCGATCCCTACGCGAGTCGTGAATGGATCGGCTACGACTTTCCCCAAGGTCTCACAACAGACGCGGTGGTCATCACCCATCCTCACTACGATCATGACGCCGGGCAGTTCAGGGGTCATCCCTTTCCTTGGGGAGATCGCGTGCCCGTGCTGCAAGAACCCGGCACCACGACGATCGGTGACATTCGCGTCGTGGGGATCCCCGGTAAGCACGCCGATCCGTACGGGATGGAGTTCGGCCAGATCAACACGATTTTCGTCGTGGAGGTGGCCGGGCTGCGGATCGCTCATCTGGGTGACAACGGCGCCCTTACCGAAGAGAACGTCTCCGGCCTGGGGCGCGTCGATGTGCTGATGATGCCAATCGACGCCCAATACCACATCCTCAAAGAACGTGAGATACAGGCCAACCTGGCATCGGTTCGACCGCAGATTCTCGTGCCGATGCACTACCGCATTCCTGCCTTGGAACCATCCGATGAAAGCGCAGAGTCCCTCGGTCCCATCGACCCGTGGCTCGCAGGCAAATCCAACGTGCGGTGGGTCGGAGGGAACATAGCGGTCCTGAGGGCCGGAGATTTGCCAAGCACCCAGGAGATTCTCCTCTTCAGCCACTCGCCGTTGGTGCCCTCACCCGAAGGCTAGCGACGAGCGACCCCAACTCCTCCGCATCCCCGCCGCGCGCGTTTCATCGACGGGTTGGAGTGTCGGAGCGCCGAACCATCAACGATTCAATCCCTTCGGGCGTCCTCGGTAACTCTCCGGTGAGGAGCTCCACACCCGATTCCGTCACGAGGACTTCATCCTCGACGAACACCGCAATGTCACGATCGTGGTTGTAATACCACGGCTCAACGGTGAGAATCATGCCCGCTTCGAGAGGGGCATCCGACAGGCTCGGATCGCCGACCGCCAAGCCGACATGGTGACCGAAGAAAAGGCCAGTCTGCATGTATCGACGTTCGGTTGGTGGAATAGCAGACTCGGCGATGCGTTGCAGTTCAGACAGTGTCACACCCGGCCGTACAGAAGCGATGATCGTGTCGGCGACGGTCGTGACCATTTCCAGCAGGTCTCGTTGCGCCGCGGTGAAATGGCCAGAAACGGGAAAGGTCCGCCCAACGTCACTGCTGTAATAATCGAGTTCAGCGCCAACGTCAAAGATCACGAGTTCGCCCGCCTGCATGCGTCGATTGCGACGGTCGTAGTGAGAAGCCAGAACCCGCCACGGCCACAGAGAGTTGGGGCCTGATTTGATGATCGACGAGAACGCAACGCGCTGTGCCCCCGCTCGTTTGAATGAAGCCTCCAGAATACCTTCCAACGTTCGCTCGTCTACCCCAGGTTTGATGAAACTTGCCGTTGCTCGAATGCCCGCGGAGGTAACACCCGCAGCTCGTCGCATTGCATCGATTTCCGCAGGCGTCTTGACCATGCGCACACGGCCCACAGCCACGAAGGCGTTGGCAAGTTTGACCTCGGGGAATCTTTCCCGTAGGTAGAACGCCAGGCCGTGCTCCGGTGTCCAGTCATGGATTACGCGCACCTCCGGTGTCACGGCTCCGCCGTCACCGACATTGACGCGAAGCGTGCGCCCCCGGGTGGCCAGATTCGCAAGTGAGGAATCGAGCCCATCGAAGGCCGCAATGTTCTCGATACCAGCCAGGCGCGCAATGGTCGGGTCGTCGGCCAGCGGACGCCCAGGGAAATCATTAGGACGGGACGTGCTCGTGAATCGAGGATCGATGCGCGGGACAAAGAGCTGTGCCTGCATGGAATCCGCGTCGAGCACGAGCATCGAATTCGGCAGTTCAAGCCCAGTGAGATACAGGAAATCGTTGAGTGGTCGGAACGTCTCGCCGCGGGAGTAGCCGTCACCACTCGGTGCGAGAAAGATTCCACCACCAGTTGCTCGTAACGCATGAAACATCGACTCGCGGCGGGCCGCATACTCTTCAGGCGGGAACTCCAGTTCAGCCCAGTCAAAGAAACGCTCCTGGCGCATGGTGACTGGCTGCTGAGGATCTTGGGCACCGAGCGACCCGACAACCGCTGCCGCGAGCGTCATGGTGACAACTACGGTATGGAGCATGTAGCCTTCTCGTGCGAGTTCAGGCGACACTGATGACAGCTCTGAATGTAATCGGATAGTGAATGCGCGGTCCGAAGTCACAAGCCTCGCGGATGTAACGCGAAGGGACTGGACGTGCACCCATGATCTGCGCTACCTACCTGTGCCTGCGTAATCCGCGGCAAAAAGAGAACGCTGCAGACACCGAATCGTCTGCAGCGCTCTCGACCTTCCGCTACCAGGCACGATGCCGCCTAGACACCCAGTCGGCGCGGAAAATCTCGCGATTCGGTCCGGCTAGCTACCGGTACGGCGATCGCTTGCCCATGCCAGGGTGCGGAAAGTACATGGAATAGACAATTGATCACCCCCTTTCGTTAAGTGAATGCCTCGGGCACGAATGTTGTGATGTGTCGTCAATCTGAGTGGGCCTCCCCAGGCTCACTCGTGAGCCCTATCTCCCCTTCCTTGGTGAGGAAGACGACACATCCCGGCGATAGTATACGCCAGTTCCTGGGTTACGCAATGGTGGACGCCCCCACCCCCACCCCCACCGCCCTCCTTCCAGAGTGGAGCACCTGGCGCCCTGTCCTGCGGTGAATACGGCACCGGCTTCGATAGGGAAGTGCAGTTACACCAGTTCTGCCGGTGGCTCGCGGTCGAGAGCGTGAACGATTACTTGGCCTCGCCGCGGACCACGCACGCCGTTCCAGGCCTGGCGCCCAGTGGGGTTGACACTGTCCCCACGGTATTTCACTGTGGATCGTGATGATTATGCCCAGCATGCGACGTCGCGCCCCCTGTTCGGTTCGGCCCCCGCACCTGGCAGCCGAAGCACCGCTTCGTTCCCTCAGTTGTACGGAAAAGCCGGATTCGGCCCGGTCGTGACCCAGATCGCGTTCGAGGCACAACTCACGATTGCTCCGCCGGACGAGCGACTGAAAGCTCGCAGGGCGGATCGGCAAGACCTCGCGGAACGTATGGAGCGCGCCCACGGACGGCCCCGAGTGACCAGCGCCACATGAGCATACCAGCAATCCTGCGGTTCCTGGGTGTGCTACTGCTGTGGACCGCCGTCGCTATGGTGCCGCCAGCAATCCTGGCACTGGGCGAGGGTCTCTTTCTCCCCTGGGCCGGCGCCGTTGCCGTTACCGCTCTCCTCGGCGGCAGCCTGTGGCTCAGCACCCCGTCACAAGTGGTGATCGATCAACGCGCCGGTTTGGTGGTCGTCGGTCTCGGGTGGCTAGGAGTGGTGACGGTTGGAAGTCTTCCTTTCGTCCTCACCGGGGTCGCACCAGATCTCGCCAGCGGTTTGTTCGAGTCCGTGTCGGGTTTCACCACCACGGGCGCAACGGTGTTCCCCGTTATCGAAACCCTGCCGCGTTCCATCCTGCTATGGCGGAGTATCTCACACTGGTTGGGGGGCATGGGCATCATCGTGCTGGGAGTGGCCATTCTGCCATTCCTGGGCGTCGGGGGCGCCCAGCTCTTTCACGCGGAGGCGCCCGGCTTATCCACGGACCGTCTGACACCACGCATCGCCTCCACGGCCCGACTACTCTGGGCTGTGTACGGCATCCTCACGACTCTGCTGGCGGTGATCTACCTCGCGCTGGGGATGTCGTTTTTCGATGCGGTCAATCACGCCATGAGCGCGCTCGCCACCGGCGGCTTTTCCACCCGCACCGAGTCACTCAGAGCTTTCTCACCGGCCATCCAGTGGATCACGGTCGCCTTCATGCTCATCGCCGGCACGAACTTCGCCCTTCACTATCGGTTGCTCACGGGCCAATGGAATGCCTGGCTCAGAGATGCCGAGTGGCGCGTGTACGTGGGGGCCGCCCTTGTGGTCGCCTTCATCTGCTTCGTCGCGCTTGGCTTGTCACATCAGGGGAGCTGGCACCTCGACGGCCTCCGTGATGCGTCATTCAACGTCGTCGCGGTCATCAGCACGACCGGTTTCTCGACGGCTGACTTCGCCGCATGGCCAACGGTGTGTCAAGTACTACTCCTTGGACTCATGTTTATCGGTGCTTCCGGCGGATCGACGGGCGGGGGATTCAAGGTCGTCCGCGCCGTGGTGCTGGCGAAGCACACTCTGGGAAGCTTCCGTCTCGCGTTGCACCCACGGGCGGTGATCGTGACGCGGCTCGGGCGGAAGGCTGTGCGCCCCGAGGTTCTCCTCAAGGTCGTGGGGTTCTTCGCCCTGTTCGTAGCTACGCACGGACTCGGGACCATCGTCCTGGCAGCCCTGGGACATGATTTCGTCACGTCCACGAGCGCCGCCCTCGCCGCCATCTCGAGCATTGGCCCGGGCCTGGGAGCGGTTGGGCCCACGAGCCACTACGGCGATATGGGATCAGCGGCCCACCTCACCCTGACCGCCCTGATGCTCCTGGGCCGCCTCGAGTTCTATACACTCCTCGTCCTGGTACTTCCCGGCACCTGGGCGCTTGCAGGTCGCACCCGAAATGGACCAGTGCAGGGAGGCCGGACGCAACGGAGCCGTCTCCGCATCGCGAGTTCCCCCCGCGGCGAACGAAGAGGAGTTCGCCTATAGGGTTTACCGTGCCCCGAAACGGGGCCTGCTTGGCGCCAATGCCGGGGGGGGCACGGACCGAGATCCACCAAACGCCTGCAGAACGATTCAAGGTCACCCGGCTAACATGTTGTCAAATAAAGGCTTAGTGACATCCACTTCCTTTTTGGGAAGATGGCCCGGCCTGCCGAATCGACCGTCGTGGAAGCAGGTGGATTAGCTGGTCAAATCCGAGGAAGAGCGGTAGTCACGGTCGAGTTGAAACGACGGTCGGCAGAAACACACGTTTGGGTTCAGGGGCCCAGGGGCGGCGAGGTGGGGCTCGGAGAGTGTCGTCCGGGAGGCTGTGCCGTTGGGCGGGGAGAGTCTGGGAAGCCATTGAAGGACAACGGGTTGATTTGTGAGCGCGTTCGAGCACAGGTCCACTTGACTGCGGCCCAGACATCTTCTACTCTTACGTCTTGCCCACGGTAGTTTATGGGTAATCGCTCTTTGACAATTGACGGTCGAGGGATTTTGGACGAGTGCGGCCCGTTAATAGCGGTAGGCGAACAGACGTCTAACCGTGAGGGTTTGACTCTGAAAACATGATTCGGACGACAGTCGTTCGAAGGAGCAGCATTCAGATTCTTCAATCTATCGGAGAGTTTGATCCTGGCTCAGGACGAACGCTGGCGGCGTGCTTAACACATGCAAGTCGTACGAACCTCGTAGAGCTTGCTCCGCGAGGTTAGTGGCGGACGGGTGCGTAACACGTGAGCAACCTACCCTCAGGTGGGGGATAGCCGGCCCAACGGCCGGGTAATACCGCGTACAGCATCGAGACCACATGGGCTCGATGTGAAAGCGGCCGCAAGGTCGCGCCAGAGGAGGGGCTCGCGGCGTATCAGCTTGTTGGTGGGGTAACGGCCTACCAAGGCTACGACGCGTAGCTGATCTGAGAGGATGATCAGCCACATTGGGACTGAGATACGGCCCAGACTCCTACGGGAGGCAGCAGTGGGGAATATTGCGCAATGGCCGCAAGGCTGACGCAGCGACGCCGCGTGT
>JBDHFY010000045.1:0-20753 GCA_039590195.1 Gemmatimonadota bacterium
GGCCGGCGCGAATCCTCTATCGTTCCCTCGCCGATGAAGCTCTCAACATTCAGACGGAGACGTTGCCGTGAATCTGCCGCGTCAGCTCAAGCGGTGGCTCTGCGCAGGCGGTCTGCTCGTTGGTGCGTACGCTCCGATGGCCGTCGCGCAGGTCACTCCACCTGAGGAGTATCTGGGATACAAACCGGGGGCCGACTTCCACCTCGCCACGTACGAGGAGGCAATGGGCTACCTGGAATCGCTCGCCGGCCAGACCGAGCGGATGCAGATCTTCGATGCCGGTCCGACCTCGGAGGCTCGTCGGATGAAGTATGCCGTGATTTCATCCGCCGAGAACATGGGCAATCTCGATCGCCACAAGGAGATTACTCGTAGGCTGAGCCTCGCCCGCGGGGTCTCGGATGACGAGGCCCGTCAGCTGGCCGACGAGGGCCGAGTCGTGGTGTGGATCAGCGGTGGTATCCACGCGACTGAAGTGGCCCCGCCGATGCACCACATTCAGCTCGCCTACGATATGGTGGCCGGGGAGGATCGGAAGACCCGCTTTATCAGAGACAACGTGATTCTGGTTCTCGTCCTTATGAACCCCGACGGTATGACAATGGTGGCGGATTGGTACATGAAGAACGTGGGCACTGCGTACGAGATCAGCCCGTTACCGGTGTTGTACCACAAATATGCAGGGCACGACAACAACCGCGACTCGTTCATGGCCAATCTAGTGGAGACGCAGAATATCAACCGGCTGACGAGCCTGGAGTGGTTTCCCGAGATCTTCTACGAACAACACCAGACCGGGCCGTTCCCGGCAAGGATCTGGTTGCCACCGGGCGCCGAGCCGGTCAACCCGAACAAACATCCGCTGATCCTGCGCCAGAAGAACCTGATTGGTTCGGCCATGGGCCATGCCTTGGATGAGGCAGGACAAACCGGCGCAATTTCTCGCACCACCTACGACGTCTACTATCCGGGATACGTCGACGGTCCGGTGGTCGAGACACACAACATTCCGTCGATCCTGACGGAAACGGCGCTGTACCGGTATGCAACGCCGCGCTTCTATACGGTGAACGATTTTCCCGAGTCGTTCCGCGACATGACCATGGGAGTGTTTTACCCGAGTCCGTGGGAGGGCGGTTGGTGGCGGCTCGGCGATGCCGTGGCGTACAACCTCACGGCGTCAAAGGCCGTGATGGATGTTGCTGCGAAGTACCGGTATGAGTTTCTGTACAACAAATACCGAATTGGCAAGCATGTAATCGAGCGCTTCGCAGAAGAGCCGCCGTACGGTTGGATTGTCTCCGCGGACCAGAAGGCGCCTAACTCGGCAGCACTCATGCTCAACCGGCTGATTGGCAACGGCGTGGAGGTGTACACGGCGGACGAGGCGTTTGTCCATAATGGTGTCTCGTACCGCGCCGGCTCGCACATCGTGCCGACCAGTCAACCGTTTGGCTGGTTCGTCAAGACGATCTTCGAGCGACAGGATTACCCTGACCTGCGAAAGTACTCGCACCTCTGGCAGGGGTTGGCGCGTCCGGTGCGGTGGGACGGTGTGCCGTTCCGCCCGTATGACGGGGTCGGTTGGACGTTGCCGATACAGATGGGTGTGGATGCGCGAGAGATGAGCGCGCCAGTCGAGGTGAGCAAAACTCTGATCACCGAGGCCGTTGCACCGCCGGGAGGGGCCACTGGTGGCGGGTCTGACTACGTCTTCGCCAACACCGACAACAACAGCTATGCAGCGGTCAACCGAATTCTCGCCGCCGGGGGAGCAGTCAGTGTCGCCCGCCGGGAGTTCACGGTTGGTGGGACGAGATACGCAAAGGGCACGTTCCTCGCACGCAGCGGAAGCATCGGGTCGAGAGCCCTCAACGCAATTGCGTCTGACACCAGGATCTCGATGCGCGGCAGTTCGGCGGGGGCCGATGCGGCGCCTCTCTCGCAGCCACGAATTGCCCTCTACAAGTCGTGGGTGGCGAACATGGACGCCGGCTGGATCACGCTAGTCTTCGACCGCTACGACTTCCCGTATCACCTGTTGACCGATGCCGAGGTCAAGGCCGGTGATCTTCGGGAGCGGTTCGACATCATTGTCCTGCCCGATCAGGAGGCCAACTCCATCGTCGAGGGTCACCGGGACGGTACGATGCCTCCGGACTACGTTGGCGGCATGACGCGCGCAGGTGTGGACGAGGTGCTCAAGTTCGTCGAGGAGGGTGGCACGCTGATCTGCAACAACAACTCCACGGACCTCGCCATCGAGGCGTTCGATCTTCCCGTCGAGAACGTTCTTCGCGGCGTGCCGACCGACAGCTTCAACTCCCCCGGATCGATCCTGCGAATGAACTACGACTCGGACCATCCGATCGCGTATGGGATGCCCGGTGAAGGTATGGCATTCTTCTCACGTGCGCGGGCCTTCGAAATTCACTCGGATACGACGGAGAACGGAGCGAGCAACGACAATCCGATTCCCACCGTGGTGGCACGCTATCCGGAGAATACGCCACTTCTTGTGAGCGGCTGGCTCATTGGTGAACATCTCATCCAGGGAAGACCGGCCATCCTCGAGGCTCGGTACGGCGAGGGGAGAGTGGTGCTCTTCGGCTTCAATGTCGACAACCGCGCACAGGCGTATTCGACGTTCAAGCTGTTGTTCAACGCAATGTACCATCGGTAGGGGAGTTGCGACCGCGAGTGGGTGACCGACGTCAGTCCGTCACCGCCCGGTTCAAGTTGTAGCGCATGATGCTGGCATGGGGCCCACCGGGGATTCGTTCGATCGAGTACACGTCCCCGGTCGGCCCCTTTGCGTTGGCCATGACGTGTCGAATCGAAGCCAGGTCTTCCTGATCGAGGTGCAGCCGAAGAGCGCTGAGATTCGCGGACAGGTGCTTCGCGTCGTGGGCGCCGACGATCGCGCCCGCCACCTGCTGCTGGTCGAGCACGTATCGCACCGCGACGCTTGCCATCCCCACGCGGTGCTTGTCAGCGATACCCCGGAGAACCAGGAGCACCTCTTGGTAGGGCTCCCACCCACCGAACTCGTCGATGATGAGCTTGTACTTGGTGAGCGAGCGGTTGGCGAACGGCGGCTCGGGTTCCGGCTGGCCGAGATAGCGATCGGAGAGAAAGCCCCCGGCCACCGTACCGTAGCAGAGCAAGCTCATCCCCTGACTTTGGCAGTAATCGACCATCCCGCTCTCCGGGCGACGGTCGAGAACCGAATATTGGACCTGGTGTGAGACCAACCGGACCCCGGCGTCCACCATCTGCTTCAGGCGTGGCACGTCGAAATTGGTGACTCCCAGATATTGGATCTTGCCGGCCTGCTGCAACTCAGCGAGCCACTGAGCGGTGTCCACGAAGCGGGGTACCTCGTAGTCCCACCACCCGAATTGGACGAGATGCAGCTGCTCGAGGCCGAGCCGCCTCAAGGACCGGTCGATGATCCGCTCGACATAGCGCTTAGAGATGGATGGCAGAGCATCCAGGTCCGGCACGAACTTGGTGTGGATCTGGATCTCCGGCGCAGCAGTCGCTGCGGTCCGACCGCGGTGACGCTTCAGGAAGGCACCGAACAGCTCCTCGACGCCCGTGTAGATGTCGGCGCAGTCGAAGGTGGTGAGGCCGGCTTCGACTACGCGGTCGAGCGCGTCGAACACGGCCTCCCGCTTCGGCGCCGTCTCTCTGTGGCCTTTTGACAGTTGCCAGCCACCCACGATCAGGCGAGAGATCGTGTAGTCATCGGCAAGAGCCACAACCTCTCTATTCTGCGTCACGCGATCCCTTGGTGCTTTAGCAACGTAGTGTGATTGGCCGCCGATGAACGTGGGTAAGGTGCGGTATGCCTGCCTCCCCTCACCCCAAAATATGTGGCCACAGATAAACGCTGATGAACGCGTGTGTGTTCACCCCTCCTCCCTCCTCCCTCCTCCCTCCTCCCGACCCCCCACCCTTGCGCAGCGCTTGCTTGTCAGCCTTTTTCTGAGCCTCGCCGTCATGGCGGCAACCTATCGAACAGGTGAACTTGGCGAAAGGAGCCGATGGAGTGACAGCCTCAGACGAATTTACGCTCTTTGACCTTCGGGTCGAGGTGGTGGAGTGCCGGGGGAAGATGGTGTGCAATCACGAGATCGGCGATTACTTCGAGCTCTCGGGGGAGAACCTCGCTATCCCTGCGGGCCGGACGTTTCCCATGTATCCACTCGCGGCCCTCCTCCCGCTGCTGCCTGCGAAGCAGAGGGAAACCCAGAAGAATGATTGGATGACGACAGACACCGACGTAGCGTGTCCCGATCCCAATTGCGGTGCCATCTTCCGCATCAGCCGAACCGGTAAGCGTACGTTCCGCCACAGCGAAGTGACGGCGGTGCCGTTGAACAGGGAGTGAGATCCACCAGAGTGGAGAGTGCACGGTCTAGCTGCCTTGCCCCACCCCTTCCGCGAGGGAGGAAGGGCGGGGACGGTCCGCCGGTCCGCCTCGCCCTGAGGAGGACGCCGCCCTTCGAGACGCCCTGCTTCGCCTGTCCTGAGCGCAGTCGAAGGGCAGGGCTCCTCAGGGAGGCGGCGTCCGTCTCGAAGGGACGGTCCGGTCGGTGGGGATGATGGCAGGGGCATACGGCGGAGCCGCGGGGGCGCTTGCGCCCTTCGTGCTGTTTCTCGTCGGGGTCGCATGGCTCGGGCTCTCCGGTGCGCCGGATGAGCGGGGATTCTGGCCAGTGCTGCTTGCGGCGCTGGCCGCAGGCCTCATGCTGGCGCGCGACAAGACAGCCTACTCGGAGACGGTCATTCGCAGCATGAGCCAGCCCATCGTCATGCTCATGGTGATGGCGTGGTTGCTGGCCGGTGTGCTCGGATCGCTGATGAACAGCAGCGGTTTCATCGAAGCATTGGTGTGGCTGGCTGGGGAATTGGGCGTGTCGGGGCGAGGCTTCGTCGCCGCGGCCTTCCTCGTGTGCTGCGTCGTTTCGACGTCCACCGGTACCAGTCTCGGAACCGTGCTGCTCTGTTCCCCGCTCCTCTATCCGGCCGGGGCAGTGCTAGGAGCCAATCCCGTGGTGCTCATCGGTGCGATCTTGGGCGGCGCCACGTTCGGCGACAACATCTCGCCGGTGTCTGACACGACCATCGCGTCGGCGGCTACCCAAGGGGCGAATATCGGTGGCGTTGTTCGAAGCCGTCTCAAGTATGCCCTGCCGGCGGCGGCGATTGCGCTCGTCGGATATACCGTGCTCGGCGGGTCGGCAGGCGCGATTTCCGTGAATGTAACGGCCGATACCGCTCGCGAGCTGCAAGGCAATGCGCGGGGCCTCCCCATGTTGCTCCCACCGGCGATCGTCATCGGCCTACTGCTTGCTCGACGCCACCTGCTGGAGGGGTTGCTCGTCGGCATCTTGGCTGCCACGGGCCTCGGCCTCGCTCTCGGCTTGATCGCGCCAACCGAGCTGCTCTGGATCGACGCCGAGAGCTTCACCGCTCGGGGACTCATCGTGGACGGTGTCGGTCGTGGTGTGGGCGTCTCGGTCTTTACATTCCTGTTGATGGGCCTGGTGGGTGGGCTGGAGGCCACCGGCGTTGTAGATCGCGTCGTCGGGTATGCGAAGCGCGGCGCGCGCACGCCCCGGGGAGCAGAGCTGTGGATCTTCGGCGCCGTGTCCGGCGCCGTGCTGCTGACCACGCACTCGGTCGTCGCTATTCTGACCGTAGGGCGGTTTGCGCGCGAAACTGGTGAAGCGCTGGGGATCCACGCCTACCGCCGCGCCAACATCCTGGACATCACGGTCTGCACGTATCCCTTCCTCTTCCCTTTCTTCGTCCCCACCATCCTGGCGGCGAGCACGACGGTGGCCGGCGCCGAAGTAGGTATGCCTCGGGTTGCTCCCTGGGAGGCGGGGCTCCACAACTTTCACTCGTGGGCCCTCCTGGGCGTGCTGCTCGTGGCCGTGCTGACAGGGCTCGGGAGGGCTGCCAACGAACCCTGATTGTGGCGGAATTGACGCAGCCCTGCCGAGCGGACATGTTGATGTGAGTCTTACCAGGCAGCCGTCAGATGGGTCCGCGATCATTCCGCTGCTTCAGTGTCCTTGTGGTGGGTACCTTCTTGGGGAGTCCACCGCTTTCTGCGCAGGATCATCCCGAGACGCCGCACCGACATCCGGAAGCACAGGCGCTCGAGAACCCCATTCCCACAAGTGGGGCGTCGCTTGCGGCCGGTAAGGAGCTCTACCTGCGCTACTGCCGGACGTGTCACGGCGCGGATGGGCGAGCGCAGGTAGACATGGTGGAGTTCCTGGCCTACCCGCCATCGGACCTGACCGACGACATCTGGAGACATGGCTCGAGCGATGGTGAGATCTTCGTGATCACTCGGGATGGAACGCTGGACGATATGGAGGCTTTCGGAGATCGCCTCACGACAGAGCAGCTCTGGCACGTGGTGAACTATGTGCGAACCCTGGGTCCCGGCTAGCCTTCATAGGGTGATCAACGCGTGATGGTTGGTTACCGCTGGTCGAAGGTCACGCCGGAAGGAGTGAATGATGCAAGACGACGATAGGGACTCCCGGCCGAAGAAATCGGCGTCGGTTTCCAGGAGAAAGTTCGTCAGGCAGGCAGCGGTTGGTGCGGGAGTGGCCGCCGCGTTTGGGAAAGGTGCGGCTCTGCTAGCCCAGGACCAAGAGCGACCAAGGATCAGGATTCCGGACGATGTGCGGTTACGGGAAACGGCCCTGATTCCGGCCAGCGACTTTCCCATGACGGGAGCCGACGTCTTTGCTCGCGTCTGCAGGGACGAGGGCCTGGCTGCGCTCTTTTGTTGTCCGGGTAACTATCAGGTCGTCAATGCGATTGCGGATCACGGCATCCCGTCTTACGGCGGGAGACACGAGGGAGCAATGGCATCCGCGGCCGACGCATTCATCCGAGTGACCGGTGAGATCGCCGCGTGTTCCGGCACGGAAGGCCCCGGCTTCACCAACATGATCTCCGCGGTTGCCGCGGCCAACGCCGCGCGATCCCCACTCCTCGTGCTGGCGAGCAACATGTCTGTTCGAGGCGATGACACCGAATCCCGCATTCAACGGGGCTATCAGCAACCCACGACCGAAGGCCTTAGGAAATACGGCAAGCGGTTGATTACCGCGGCTCGCGTGCACGAGTATGGGACGTACGCCTTTCGGCAGCTCAGGGCCGGGATCCCGCGGCCGGTTCACCTGGACTTCACGACGGAGGTTTCCGGAGCTCGCTTCGAGAGTCCTGCCGAGTTGGAATACTACCATGACAAAACCAAGTATCGGACGGCATCGAGGCCGCATCCCGATCCCAAAGATATCCGGCAAGCGGCGGAGATGATTGGCAGGGCCAGGCGACCCATCATCGTTGCGAGCACCGGCGTCTTTTATAGCCGGGCATGGGAAGCACTGCGGGCGTTGGCCGAAAAGTGTCAGATTGCCGTTGTCGAGTCGGCACCCATGCGTGGGCAATTCCCGGACGATCACCCGCTCTCGGCGAGCACGGCTCCCGACGCCTTGCCGAGCGCGGACCTGGTGATCTTGGTGGGACAGTATTGTATGCCGTCGGTCGGCGAGTTCGCGTTCGGACCGGATGCGCGGTACATCCGAATTGACCCCGATCCGGAGGACATTGGCCGGAACCTCCCCATCGATCTTGGGATCGTGAGCGAGGAAACGGCCGCCCTTGAAGCGCTTCACGCCGAGATGCCGGCGATGAGGCACGATGCATGGGTGGCCGAGATCGCGGCGGCGCGAGGAAGGTTTCAGGAAGAGCTCGCAGAGCTCTACCGCCAGGGCGCGAGCTATCGGGATGCGGTTCACCCCGCGGTGATTGCCAAGGAGCTGAGCGATTTCCTGTATCGCGGGAATCTTCCGAAAGAGCAGACCACCGTCGTCCAGGGTGGGTTCGGGATCGCGAGGTACACGAGGCGTTGGCTGCGGGCGTACCGCCCGGCTCAGATCATGAACGGCGCGTACCAATACGGGGCGATCGGCCCGGATGTCGGGTACACATTCGGCGTCGGTGTGGCCGTTCAACGCGGTGTGGGCCCGCAGGCCCCTTACCGGGGGCACCCCATCGTCGCTATCACCGGAGATGCGGGGTTCGGGTATACGGGTTTCGAAATCGAGAGTCTCGCCACGTACAGGATTCCCGCGATCGTGATCGTTTACAATAACAATTCTTGGGGAACGTGGCCCGGCAACCGGAGGAGCAAGCTCGTCTCTCACATCCATCTGTTCCAGGAGAATCTCCGGTACGACAAAGTCGCCGAAGCACTGGGCGCCCACGGTGAGTACGTCACCAGACCGGAGGAGTTTCGCCCTGCTCTGGACCGGTGCTACGAGTTGGCCTCCACCGAGCACATCCCTTCGGTGATCAACTGTCAGGCCAAGAAGGAGTTCGGGATCGCACGGCAACATCCGCCGGGTTTTCTAGGCAAAGTAGAACCCGGATGCATGGCTTACTACCATTGACCAACGTTCGCCTGCGCTCGGTTAACCAGCACTGAACGACATGGCACGGAACGGATTGTCGGTGGTGAGAAAGACCCTACAGGAGTACGCCGATCGAGGGATCTTTCGCGGATTCAGTGAGCGTCCAGGGAGGAGCGGAAAGACCGAGTTCACATTCCTGTGGCTCACGGAATACCCGCTTCATTTCGTGTGCGATGCCCGAAACGCCACCGTCAGGTTCAACGACTTTCTGCCGGCCATGCCTGTGAAGTCCGCGGTGTATGCTGATCTCCGCAAGTTCCTCAGGGAGCGCGTGGAGGGTGACCTCCCAAAACACCGGATGGTCGCTCCGGGCCGCGCGGCCGTGAAGTTTGTCAACCGGCATGGGAGTGTTTCTCTGGTCCTCACGGTCTATCGAAACCAGTACCGGTATGGCGTGAAGGCTATCCTGAATCTCGTCAACGAGATCTTTCTCCTGCTGCAACGTTCCCACACAGAGTACATGTGGGAGCACTTCAACCTGCCGCAGGAATGAGATTCTCGTCTCCGTCACCCCTCGGCAGCACCCTCCTCTGACCGCCAATCTGGTCGGTCCGTCGAGACAGATGCGCCGGATAGCTGGCTAGGACCCGCTCGCCCGTGGGATTGTTGTCATCGGCCCCGTCAACACCTTGCCTGGAAGCGCACCCGTGCGTTCGCCATCGTCCACGACAAACGTACCGTTGATGAGCACGTGCCGAAATCCCGTGCTGTACTGATGCGGGTTCATGTACGTGGCTCGATCGCTTATGGAGATCGGATCGAATACGTTGACATCGGCATAGTATCCGGTCCGAAGTAATCCGCGATCCCGCAGGCCGGTGATCTGTGCGGGGAGGGAGGTCATGCCGCGGATGAGGTGCGGCAGCTTGACTACGGGACGGTCCAGCGCGTAGCGGCGGATGAACCTGGGAAAGATGCCGTAGTATCGGGGATGCGGATAGCCCTCGCCGGGAATGATGTTGCCGCCGTCCGTCACGTACGTCATGTAATCCTGTTTGATGAAGTGGTCGACGTCGATATTGTCCGTGTCAATTGCACGGAAGCCCCCGCCGCCCGGCCGCTCGATGTCACCGTTCAGCTGGAGCCAGATCAGCGCGTCGAAGGCGTTCTCGTTGCGCATGTCGGCGATTTCCCGTAGTGTCTTTCCCGCATATTGCGGGTCTGGATACTCCACCAACAGGAGGCGCTCCGGTCCCCCGGCCTTGGTGAACTGATGCTCGATATCGATCATCAGGTTCCGTTTGAGTTCCGGGTCGTTCAGCACGCGCTCGAAGTTCTCGCGAGCGTTGGCGAGTGGGCTCTCCGCCCATCGCATCAGGCGGGAGTCGACTCCCGGATCGGTCTTGGCCCAGCTGGGAATCACTGCGACCCCAGGCCAGTTACCATAGGATGTGTAGCCATAGATGCTAAAGTACACCTGGACGCCACGACTTCTGGCCTGATCCATGAGTTGAACGTATGAGCGACTCGCGCCCCAGAAGTTGGGGCCTTTGACCTTGACATGGTGCCCCACGATCTTGGCGCCAGACCGTTCGGAGATCTCGACGGTCTCACGCACGGCATCCACGCCGTCGACCATGGGTGACTGGCTTCCTGGATTGTAGTCCTGCCCGCTCGGGTTGTGCCAAATGGGCGTGATACCCTCCGAGCGCTGGTGCGTGTCGTAGTACCCCTGCAACTCCTTCACCTCCTTCGCCATCTCGACGAGTTCGTCCGTCGTGGCGAAGCGGTCGGGCAGGCCGTTCTCCAGATTGACAAACAGATAGCGTGCTCCCTCCTCAAAGCCCTGCCGCATGAGCGCCTTCATCTGCTCCAGTTCGTTGGCTGTGGGCGGGCGATTCGCCCTGCCCATCGCCATCGTTCGAATGTTGCTGAAGTTGACTGACAGCACCTCGTTCAACGCATGTCCCTCTCGTCTCCACCGCTCGACCTTCTCGCCGATGGGCCAGGACGGTGTAACGGTCTCGGTCGTGATACCCTGGGTCACGCTGTTGGCAGCCTTCTTCCCCTCGGGATGCGAGATCGAGCCATCCCGGTTGGCGGAGTGGGAATGCATGTCGATGAAACCCGGCGTCACGTAGAGGCCCGTCGCATCGATGACCCGGCGTCCTCGACCAGCATCGATGACACCGATTTCAGCGATCCGCTCGCCTGTGATCCCCACATCGGCGATGAAGAATGGATTACCGGTCCCGTCTAGAATCATCCCGTTCTTGATGACCACGTCGTAGGTCACTTGTGCCTGGATCGGCTGGACGGTCGGGGCCGGACCGCACAGGAGGATGCCAGCCAGCATCGCGATGCTCAGGCGGGAGTGGTAAGTCATCTCTCGCTCCTTTCAAAGGGCGGAGCCGTTAGCTCCTTGTCGCCAGCCACACGCCAATCGGCCGATAGATCCTAATGTGGTGCGGGCCGCCGGGCCTCGCTAGGTCCGGCAGTCGGCGCTTTATCCTCCTTGACGTGCCCAGGGCAAGAGCATAAATGGTACGAGATGTCGACCCGTCCAATGGACCGGGCCCACAGTACCCTCGGCAAGGTGGCTACAATGACGCTCTGTGCATTCAATAGATCGAGTCCGCTTCCCGTCGTCATCGTACTGGCCCTGGGAGCGGCGCTGCCGCTGCCTCTTTCGGCTCAGGGTGGAGGCGGTGACCCCAACGTGGTGTACCATCCTGCCCTCCTCCAGGGGTTCGAGTATCGGAGTGTAGGCCCCCACCGGGGAGGCCGCGTCACGGCCGTCGCCGGCGTGCCCGAGCGGCCGCACCTCTTCTATATGGGCGGGACCGGCTCAGGCGTGTGGAAGACCACCAATGCCGGTGAGAGCTGGGTCAACATCTCGGACGGCTATTTCCATGCGGGATCCATCGGCGCCATCGCCGTCGCGGATGGAGATCCGAACGTGATGTACGTGGGTACGGGCTCGGCGTGCGTTCGCGGTAACGTCTCGACGGGCATCGGAATGTACAGGTCCACCGATGCGGGCAGGACATGGGAGCACATTGGACTGCCGGACGCCGGGCAGATCGGACGCGTGCGGATTCATCCACGGGATCCTGACGTGGTGTATGTGGCTGCCTTGGGGCACATCTTCGGTCCCAATCCTGAGCGCGGCGTGTACCGCTCGCGAGACGGTGGGGGAACGTGGGAGAAGGTGTTGTTCGTGTCCGACAGCACGGGGGCGGTCGACCTGGCCATGGATGTGACGAATCCGCGGGTGCTCTATGCCGCCATGTGGCGGGCAGAGCGCAGGCCTTGGACGCTCATCAGTGGGGCCCGGGAGGGGGGAGTGTACAAGACCACGGACGGCGGCGATACCTGGACCAAGCTCACCAACGGGCTGCCGGAAGGTCTCGTGGGGAGGATCGGCGTGGCCGTGTCGCCGGCCAATCCGCAACGCGTGTGGGCCCTCGTGGAAGCGCAGGAAGGAGAGGGTCTCTACCGCTCGGACGACGGCGGGGCAACATTCCGCCCCGTCAATCTGCACCAGAAGATGATAATGGCCCGCCCTTGGTATTACACCCACATTACGGCGGACCCGTCGGATGAGAATACCGTCTACATAAACAATGAAAGGCTTTGGAAATCGGTGGACGGGGGTGAGGCCTTCGAGCGAATCCCAACGCCCCACGGTGACAATCACGACATCTGGGTGAATCCCCGGAGCCCCTCGATCATGATCAACGCCAACGATGGAGGGGGGAACATCTCCTTGGACGGTGGCCGATCCTGGTCGACCCAGTTGAACCAGCCTACGGCCGAGTTCTACTTCGTGACCGTCGACAACCAGTTTCCCTACCGAATCTACGGACCGCAACAGGACAACTCCACCATTACCATCCCGAGTCGCTCCATCGGTGGGCTCACGCCGTATGAGAGCTGGTATGCCGTCGGAGGGTGCGAAACCGGCCCGATCGCCCTTGATCCCGACCGGCCCGATGTCGTGTACGCGGGTTGCTACGGCGGCCGGGTCACGAGGTTCGACCGGCGGACGGGACAGGCTCGGCAGGTCGCCGATTGGCCGCATCTGCAGCACGGCCGCGCGGCGGCAGAACTCAAATATCGGTTTCAGTGGAATGCGCCGATCGTGGTGTCGCGTCACGACCCAAACGTCATCTACCACGCCTCGCAATACGTTCACCGATCGACGAATGAAGGCCAGAGTTGGGAGGTGATCTCGCCGGACCTCACTCGCAACGATCCGAGGACGCAACAGCACGCGGGGGAGCCCATTACGTGGGACATCACCGGCGTGGAAATCTATCCCACGATCTTCGCCCTGGTGGAGTCTTCCACGGAGCCGGACGTTCTGTGGGCGGGAAGTAATGACGGATTGGTGCACGTGAGCCGTGACCGAGGAATGACCTGGAACGACGTCACGCCGTCCGATCTCCCCGAGTTCAGCACGGTCAACCGGATCGAGGTCTCCTCGCACGGGCCGGGCCGCGCGTTCATTGCGGCCTACCGTTATCGTCTGGACGACTTCGCGCCGTACATCTTCCGCACCGACGACCACGGACGGAGCTGGAGGCGAATCACCGACGGGAAGAACGGGATCCCGGCGAATCACCCGGTACGTGTGGTGCGCGAGGATCCGAACCGTCGTGGCCTTCTGTACGCCGGAACGGAGTTTGGAATGTTCATCTCGTTCAACGATGGTGCGCAGTGGCAATCACTGCAGTTCAACCTTCCCCACGTTCCCGTCACGGACCTCGCGATCCACAACGAGGATCTCATCGTCGCGACACAGGGTCGCTCGTTCTGGATCCTGGACGACGTGACACCGCTCCATCAACTGGACACGCAGGTGGCGGGCGCCAGCACACATCTATTTGAGCCCCGCGCCACCTATCGCGTGCGCACCGGAAGGCGACGAGGGGGTGACCGTACGGGAACGCCGGCACCGAACGGAACGCTCATCTCGTATTATCTGGAAGAACCGCAGTCGGAGATGACTCTGGAGATCTTGGATGCGAGCGGATCCCTCATCCGGCGTTACTCCAGTGATGGCGTGGACGGTGATGGTCCGGCGCTGCCCAACGGCGCCGGTATGCACAGGTTCGTGTGGGATCTGAGATACGCCGGAGCAGACATCGCTCCCGATGGTTACTCCAGTCCGAATCGCGACATCATCTGGGGGGACGTCGATGGGCCGATGGCGGTGCCGGGCAGCTACCAGGCGCGACTCGGCGTGGGTGATTGGAGCGCCACGAAGTCCTTTGAGTTGTTGAAGGATCCGAGAATCAACACGACCCTTGCCGACCTTCGTGAGCAGTTCGATTTCATGATGCGGGTACGTGACAAGATCACTGAGGCCCAGGACGCCATTCGAGAAATTCGGGCCGTGCGGGGTCAGGTGGCACGGGCCGCGGAGCGCATGGCCGATGCGGATCCCAACCTGGTGCCGTTGGCCGAGACAATCAGCAAGAAATTGACGGCGGTGGAGGAGGAGCTTATGGAGCTGCGTGATGGTGATGTGGCGAAGCTCAGGCCACGGCTCTCCAGCGAGTTCGCGTGGCTCAACCGTACGGCGGCGAGTGCCGATGCGCGTCCCACCGATCAGCTCAAGGCACGCTTCGACGAGTTGGCAGCACTGCTCGCTGGGCATCTCCGAGAGCTGCGACGTGTGCTGGATACGGACGTCGCCGCGTTCAACCGCATGGTGGCGGAGGAGTGAACGCGGTGAGGACTGGTGAGCGACGGTCGAACCGCGGGACCTAGCGGCGTCCTACGCCATCGGTGCGAGTCTCTTCAAACGCTCGAGGGCTTCGTCCACCGTCGCTTGCAGCTCCGCGAGGCCCGGCGATTCGCCGTCGATGGTCCCGTCGATCAGACCCGACAGCACGCTCTGGCAGCCCTGTGCCGCTCGCCGGAGACGAAACTGTCTGACGAATCCATGGTAATCGCCGGGGTCCGCGGCGGTGAGGATGGCCAACACGTTGGTGCGGGCGCCGTCTATCGTGGATTTGAAGTCCTCCAACGCCACACTCGGAGTGCGTGCGTCAGATGGGCGCGATTCGATATCGTGCAGTGCATCCTTGAGCTCGTGTACTAACTCGGTCAGCTGACTCATGCGTCCGCCCCCCTCAACGCTGTGGACAGTTCTTGCAGCGTTGCGGCAAATACGACGAGCCCGGGCATGTCGCGAGTGATCGTGTCGGCGTACAGGTCGGTCAGCACGTCCTGGCACAGCTCGATGGCTCGGCGGACGCGAATCTTTGCCAGAAATCCCCGATAGTCCCCGGAGTGCTCAGCCGTGAGCACCGCCCAGGCGCTCTTGCGCACGTTGTCTACCGCCTGCCCCAGATCCCGCAGGCCTTCGGCTGGCGGTGCTCCCACAGAGATATCCGATTCGATGATGTTCAGCGCGCTCCGCAATTCATCCATTCCCTGGCGGAGATCGTCATTGGTCATATGGACTCCTCGGTGTACTTCCCCCCCGCGTCGTTCGCCGTTGGCCGGGTCGGGCGCCCCGGTGGCGCAAATGGTTGGAACAAGATGGGAAGCCCCGGCACGCCGGGGTAGAGCGCTATCGGGACATCGGGGGGTGTTTTTGGGACATTGGTGGGGTCCGCCGAGGTGTGGGTGCTGCCATCAGAGAAGGATGTCGGAATGGGGGCCTGACCTCCTACAATCCCGGTGCGATTCGCGTCCCCAGTTCTCTCACCACGTCGACGAAGAGGTCGATGTCCTCTTCTCGGCTTCGCCAGTTCACGATGGCCGGCCGGAGGGCGACCTTGTGCTCGTACACGGTGGTACTGGCGTAGACGCGCCCGTCCTCGATGATGGCGTCGCCGAGCCGTTGATTTAGTTCGTCGAGTTGCTTGTCGTCGCGATCACCCGGGTTGTAACGGAAACACACGATATTCAAGGGGACTTCGGCGAGGCGCTCGAGATCTGGTGCATCGTCAACGAATTGCGCCATCCTCCGAGCGAGTGCCAGGTGACCCTCGACCATCCTCCTGTACCCGCTTCGGCCGTAGGCCCGGAGGGTTGCCCACACCGCGAGTGACCGGGCGCGACGAGAGTTCTCGGGCCCTGCGCACCCCATGTTGGGGCGCGGGTCGTCTGGATCGGGGAGATACGCCGCAGTATTGGCAAAGGCACGGAGCTGCACCGCCGGGTCGCTGACGAAGCCGAAACCGCAATCATACGGCACGTTCAGCCACTTATGACCGTCCACGGTTACCGAATGCGCGCGCTCGACGCCGGCAGCGAGATGTGCGACCTCCGGACTCAGGCGGGCAAAGAGACCGAACGCTCCGTCTACGTGAAGCCACGCGCCGTATTGCTCGGCGAGATCAGCGAGGGTCTCGATCGGATCGGAATCTCCCGCGTTCACCTCTCCTGCATTGCCGATGAGAATGGCCGGCGCGCCGTGGAGCCCGGCGAGCATGTACTCTAACGCCTGCACGTCGAGACGACCGGCTGCGTCGCGGCTCAAGATCTGCGCCGAGGAACGGCCGATGCCGAGCATGCTGAGCGTCTTGATGGCGCTCGCGTGAAGATAGCCGCCAGAGAACACCGGAGGCTTTGGCAATCCTGCCGAGCCTTCCTCAGCGACGTCGACACCGTGCCGCTCACCCCACCACTGTCGTGCGGCGGCCAGTCCCACGAAATTCGCCATCGTGGCGCCGGTCGTCATGACTCCTCCCCATGCCGGTGGAAGACCGAAGAGCTCCTTGAGCCACGTGAGACTCACCTGCTCGAGTTGTACGGCCAGTGGTGAGGACACCCACGCATAGGCGACTTGATCTAGGACGGAAGCGAGTAAATCGGCTCCAAGGGCCGCCGGCGTGGTGCCACCGGTGACGAAGTGAAAGCATCTGGGGCCGGCCGAGGCGACCGAGGCCTCGAGGCCCTGCGAGACGAGGGCACGGAGTGTCGGTGATGCGCCCAAACCCACCTCCGGGAGGGGTTCGTGGAAGGAACTCGTCGCTTCTTCGGCCCCGGGCGACCGAGCGGGACGTTCGTCGAGGTCACGGAGATAGGCAGCGGCCTCGTGCATCACGAACTCGAGGACACGTGTAATCTCGCCTCGATCGGGTATGGAGGGGGTCGGGGTGGTCATGACACGATTTCGATCAGCGATGGGCACCGGCAGGTGCCGCTGCGTTGCGTGGCGTGTCCTTCGCTTGTCTAGTAGAGCTGCTCCAATCTCTCCAGGGTTTCGTCGACGGTGGCGTGCAGCTGATCGAGGCCGGGGGTGTCGGCGTTAATCGTCTTGTCGATGAGTCCGGAGAGTACGTTTTGGCAGACTTGAGCCGCGCGGCGGAGTCGGTACTTGCGCACGAAGCCATAATAATCCCCGGAGTCCTTTGCGGTCAGAAGGGCCAGCACGCTCGTGCGGACGCTGTCCACGGTCACCTTGAAGTCCTCTAGCACCAGTGGAGATACGTCTTCCTCCGCGAGTTCCATCTCGATGGCGTCGAGCGCACTCTTGAGTTCGGGCACCAATTCGCTCAGTTCACTCATGTCGCTCCTCGGGTCCTTGGGAGTGGCTCTCAGTCATCACACATTCTCCCCTTTACCCGCCCTCGACAGCTCTCGCAGCGTCGCCCCAAATAGCTCGAGTCCGGAAGTGTTGGGGGCGAGCGTCTCCGCGTAGAGGTCGGACAGCACGTCTTGGCAGATCTCATTGGCACGTCGCACGCGGATCTTGGCGAGAAAGCTCGCAAAGTCGTCGGCGTACTCAGCGCTGAGCGTGGACCAGACGCTTTTGCGGACATTGTCTACGGCCAGGCCAAGGTCCCGGAGGCCCTCCTCGGGAAGCTCTTCCAGCGAGGTCGCGTCCTCGATGGCGCTGAGCGCGCTCCTGAGCCCCTGTATGGTCTTTCGCAGTTCCTCACCGGTCATACCGCTTCTCCAGATCTTGCATCTCTGAATGTTCCGCCACACATGGTGCTCGTGAAAGTGCTCATAATGTAGCGTCAGTCAAGGGTTGTCTGGCCAGCGGCGGCGACGTCGAGGCCGCCGCTTCCTCGCGGTGTCCCATTGGTGATCCGTTGATCCTTGCTGTCCGACTCTCTACACGGATAGCGCGTAGATCATCCGTCTGGCGAGAGCGATGAGGGCAATCACAAGCCCACCGATGAAGCTGGCGGTCAATGGGCCCCAAAACACCCAACGCAGGCTCGTGAAGATCCATTCCGGGGGCTCATCATGCCAGAGGCCGTCGATGAGCAAGCCGCTCAGGATGACGACGGCATAGAACCCGAGACCGAAGAGAAAGTAATTCGTACCGCCGAGGCGCCAGACGAGCGCGAGGAAGAGCCCGTGAATAAGGAATATCACCAGGAACTGGAATCGGTCACTGTTGCCCTGGATCACGTCGTGCCCGGTGATCCCACTGGACAGTGCATCAGGTAGTGATGGGTGCCTGGCCTCACCTGCCATGAAACCGACCTCCTGTGTGCGGCGTCACGGGCCGTCGGTTTCTCAACAAGCAAGTCCGGTGCCGAACTGGGGTGACCGGGCGTAAGTCCTTGTCTGAAAACAACATCCATTCGGCGTCGGTTCGCAGGGAACCTGCTTCAAGCCCTTGCGATGTGATAGGCTTTTGCGTCGGCGGTGTGCGAAATGCTGGACTTGGGCCAGGGCGGGCGAGTTGTGACGGGGAACGCATTTCGGGAGTGACGTGCTCACCGGCGTTCAACCTGGGCGGACCACGCCAGAAGTGTACGCCGCCTGCGGTGTCCAATGGACTCCAAGGGGGACCGGCACTATACTGCCTCCCAAATCTCAAGGAGGTCGAGACTGCACCGGTCCGCCAAATCGATTTTCATCTTCTGGGCTCCCCTCGCTGCCACCTGGCTGATGATGGCTCTCGAAGGGCCGTTCCTCGCAGCCGTCACTCGCAGCCGTCATCGCACGTTTGGCCGATCCGAAATTCAACCTTGCCGCGCACGGCGTGTCGCTGGCCTTCGCTATTTTGGTGGAGGCGCCCGTCATCATGATCATGAGCGCCTCCACGGCGCTGGTTGATGACGCACGGACTTTCCACAAACTGCGGAAATTCACGTATGCCCTGAACGGGGCGATCACGGTCGTGATGGTGGGTGTCCTGATCCCTCCGGTCTTTTGGTTCATCATGCAGGACTTGATCGGTTTGCCCCGTGAAGTCGCTCATCTGACGTATGGCGCCTTGGTCATCTTGCTGCCGTGGCCAGCCGCCATCGGTTATCGACGGTTCTTCCAGGGCATCCTCATCAGAGCGAATCTCACGCGGCGCGTGGCCTACGGGACCGTCATCCGTCTCTCGGTGATGGCATCGACGGGGATCGTGATGTATGCGGTGTTCGCTCCCCCCGGAGCATACGTGGGGGCGGCGGCGCTCTCCGCCGGAGTGTGTGCAGAGGCGGTGGCCAGTCGCCTCATGGTGAACAGCACCGTGCGCAGACTTCTCCAGAAGTCGGGCGAGGCCGCCGGTGAAGCAGAATCCCTCAGCTACGGGCGCATTGCACACTTTTACTATCCTCTTGCGTTGACCTCCGTGTTGGGGCTCGCCGTGTACCCGATGGTCACGTTCTTCATGGGACGGGCGCCGTCTCCGGTGGAGTCGCTCGCGGTCTTCCCGGTGGTCAACGCGTTGTCCTTCATCTTCCGGGCGATGGGCTTGAGTTATCAGGAGGTAGCCATCGCCCTCCTGGGCAAAGAATGCGAGCATGTCAGGGAGTTGGGGCGCTTTGCAGTTGGACTCGGAATCAGCGCATCGCTGGCCCTCGCGTTGATCGGCTTCACGCCTCTCTCCCACGTGTGGTACGGAACCGTCTCGGGATTGAGTCCGGAGCTCACGGCCTTCGCCATCGTGCCCACTCGGATCATGGCGCTCATTCCCATCCTCTCTGTGCTGCTGTCATTCCAACGTGCGATTCTAGTCCAGGGGCAGTTCACGCGTCCCATCACCGCTGCGACCGTAATTGAGGTTCTCGGGATTGCGCTTGGATTCACGGCGATGAGCCGGGGTTTCGGTTTGATGGGCGTCACGGCGGCGGCGGTCGGTTTCATCGCCGGACGGTTGGGCAGCAACGTGTACCTCGTTGCACCGTGCCTGAGGGTGCTGGGGAAGCGCCGGTGAGGTATTGATCTCGCTGAGTTCTGGCCGCGGATAAACGCGAGATTTGCCCCAACCGGGGATGGCCAGTTGGTGCCTCGGTTGCGGAGCTGCTGCCGCGTGCCTGAGGAGCGCTCCGAAGGAGCGCGTCTCGATGGCCGCGGGGGGAACCGTGCCCTTCGAGACGGACTGCTTCGCAGTCCCCCTCAGGAACACGGTCCATGCCATCGTAATCGGTCAGCACATATTTACAGCTGTCCGACGCCCGCGTTCATCCGCGGCTCCTATCAACTGAATCGCCGTGATCCGTGGCTTCATCTGCCTGCGTAAGGTACGCCGTGGGCCCACCACTTGGGCGCGGGCGCACCCTTCAGGAAGTGATCGAAGAACTCCATCATCTTGATGGAGTAATCGAGTTTGTTGGGATATTTCTGCGGGTGGTGGGGTTCGCCCCGGTACTGCAGGAAGACGCTTGGCTTGTTGTTCCTTCTGAGGGCCAGGTAGAACTCGATCGACTGATACCACGGCACTGCCCCGTCTTCATCTCCGTGCATCAACACCACGGGCGTTTGGACCCGGTCGGCAAAGAACACCGGTGAGTTGTCGATGTATTCGTCCCGGGCCTCCCACAGGCTCCCCGACAGCCGGCTCTGCGTCTTCTCATATTGAAACTGACGGGCGAGACCGCTGCCCCACCGAATGCCGCTGTACGCGCTCGTCATGTTGGATACCGGTGCACCGGCCACGGCGGCGGCAAAGATGTTCGTCTGCGTGATGACGAACGCCGTCTGGTAGCCGCTCCAGGAATGCCCGTGGAGGCCGATGGCGTCGGGGTCGGCGAGACCGAGATCCACCAACCTCTGAACGCCCGGCACAAGGCTCTTCGTCGCGGATAAACCCGGCCGGCCTACCTCGAAGCGGATGTCGGGCAGGAACACGATGTAGCCGTTGCTGGTGTACATGGGGAAACTCGGCCGATGGTTCACGACGGGCTCGTTGAACTCGTGCATCCGCTGCGAGAAGAAGCGATAGAAATAGACCAGGACCGGGTAGCGTCTTCCCGGTTCATAGTCCTCCGGTTTGATGACGACGCCTTGCATGGGCGTGCCGTCCGCCGAGGTCCACTCGACGAGTTCCGGACTTCCCCAGAGGAACTCGGCGATCTGAGGATTCACGTTGGTGAGTTTCCG
>JBDHFY010000046.1:0-18326 GCA_039590195.1 Gemmatimonadota bacterium
CCGAGCCGTGCCATGTTCTGAAAGAAGCCGCCGTTCAGCTTCAACCCGAAGTACGTCCGGGGTTGTTCGAGGCCGCCGGTCTTGATGTGGAACTCCCCATCGGGAGCATCGACGTGCAACAAGCCGACTGCGAGCGTCTCTCCGAGCGCATGACGCCGAAAGGCGTTCTCGACAATACCGAGGTACTCGCTCAGGTCGAGCAGCGACAAAATATCCCGGCGGTTCAACAGCAGGGTTCCCTGAGGCTTCATATTCTGCGAGTTCATTTGTGTACCTTTGGTCCCCTTCCCCGGGCGCCGAGCCTCTTCTCAACGCCTGGACCCCCCGCGGTCTTCGAGGTTCACAGGTGTCCGTCGGCAAGGGCGAAATATTCGATAACCATAGGCGCCCGCCCTGCTGCTCCGGACGGGAGTCGCCTGGTTAACAGCCCAAATAGACTACCTGCTCCATGGACCCGCTAGTGGTGTTGCGAGGGAGGGGAACTGGAAGCGCTTGAGAAGGACGATGGCGGGTTGAACGGCAATCGCTCCGAGTGAGTGGAGTTCTGAAAGTACACCAGCAGATCGTACTCTTGCGGCAGCTCGGCGAAGGTGAAGTGAGAGAGGGGATCGCTCACCCGAAAGCAGCAACCGATGAGCCGAAATCGTCTGGGGCCTGCGAGCCACTGGGTGGCTGCCGTGCGGAGGTCGATCGCGCGGAGGTCGAGTACAAACCGGGGTACATCGGCGGCACGAAAGTGGTACTCGTACGAATCCGCCGGCGGTGCTGCTACCGTCCGGGGCCCCGGGCCTTCGACCAGGACGTCGGTGGCCGACAATACCGACGCAGTGAAGCTGCCCTCGAAGAAATCAAAGCCCACGATCACCAAATCATCTCCATACTCCTCGCGGAGCCGGGATCCCATCCAACCTGGCACGTCATTCACGTGGCCGTTGTGCGCCCAGAGGACGATCTTGGCGTCCGGACCCGCCTGTTCTAGTAGCCAGATCGCATTTTCTGCCATTGACGAGTCTCGCACGAAGAGTCCGTCGGAACGGTCCATCTCCACCTTTTGCAGGACGATCCTGGCGCTCCGGAGCAGGCGCGCAACAGCTTCTGCCGATGACAGGGCCTCGTATTGTGCGCGTCTCGCCGTCAGGGAGTCCTGTACCTCCACAACGTTCTCGGCGCACTCTTGCTGGACCGCCGGGTCCGCCGCTGAATGGCTGGCCGTGCGCTGGCCTTGAGGATCGTTCAAGAACGGACGAATGCAGTCATAGAGACCGCGCACAAAGGAGGCGAAGGGTGGATCGACGTCGGCCAGGAAGGTCTCGACGTTATAGACGGCCATGCCGGGGTGCTGCATGTCGAACCCAAAGAAACTTACCGTGGGATCGTCGCCGGGATTGTTGTTGTGCCGTCGCATCCACTCAATCATGTCCAACACTTCCTCGGTGTTCCAGATCCAGAAATAGAGGCCTGACAACAGCATGCGCGCGTCGCCTACCCCGGTATGGACGTAGTCGTTGACCCGGTTCGACTCCGGCCACGTTGCTTCGATCGCAAAAGTGTTGAAGTCCATCTCCTTCACGAGGAACCGCAGCAACCGATGCTTCATGTCGAAGAATTCTCGAGTCCCGTGGGTCGCCTCACCCAACGCGACCACCCTCGCATCGCCGATCCTCTCCTTGAGGAATGCCAGATCCTCGAACTCGTCGCCGGGAAGAGCAGTAGTGAACGGGACGACATTGGCCTCCAGCCAGTCGACGATTTCCTGCGCCACCGGCTCCGGCTGAGGCTCGGTGGGAAGATCGGCGCCATCACCTCCATCCGGGCTGGAGCCACAGGCGAGGGCGAGCCCCGAAAGCGCAGCACAGGAGAAGCGGGGGAGGGTCATCATTCGGTTGCCCGCGGCCCGGTGGCGGGGTCGGTCATGGAACACTCGGCTGTCAGGGATGCTCACACCAGTGGCTAATGAATCAACTCACAGTACTCGGTAATAGTTCCACACCGCGGCCGGCACAATGCCGCAGATAACCCGGAACGAGTTGATCAACGCAGATCGGCGTAGAAAACCCGGCCCGCTGCAGCCCTTAGATCCACCCGAACCGGACAAGTGTCTTGTTGACCCGCACGGCGAACAGCGCCGCGAGCGCGATGAAGGTGACGTTCCAGACCACACCGAACGTGGTGTACACCTGCATGCCCAGTAGAATGGTCACGATGACAATGAAGAGACACAGCGTGGCCAGTCGCTTACGGAGGACCCTGTGAGGCTTGAGCCGAGTGGTAAGGTCTGCAGGAACCGGCGCATCCTGCTTCGTCTCCGCTAAGATGCGATCGATGCTCGGCTGCAGCTGGAGATGCACGTAGGAGAGCAGCCCCATCAGCGCGAAGAGCAGGAGCGTTTTGACCAAGAGCACCCAATTACCCCACAGCGCTGCAATACCTAGCGGACCTAGAATCAGCAGAAGTACGCCGGTGACGAGCACCGTGCCCTGGAACACGAAGCAGCGGGACGCGCCGCGGCGGATGATGTTCTCCATATACCGGTCGGCGTCGTAGCTAAACGACGGCCCCAACTGCGCACGCTCGTTCACGACGATGAGATTGAACAGCGGGATCGACATGAAGACGAAGGCCATCACATGCAAGAACTTCAGAGCTGGATATGCGGTTTCCACCTTAGACTCCACCGAGTCGGGTTGATAGGAGAAAGCGACTAGCCGGAGCCGCGGGAGAGGGCGCCTTTGAGGCGGTCGAATAGTCGTGCACGGTGACGGCCTCCGTGCGAGCCACTGGCTGCATGATAGGGATTCGGTTGGAAAGTTGCCAGAAGGGAGCAAGGGTGGGGTTGTGCTCACCACGCTCGATGTACGACAACCTCATTTCGGATTAGCCACTCAGATGGCCCAAGCTCCGCCGTCCACCCAAGCTCGTGTCGCCTGGCCCGGTGTCACCAGCCAACAGTTGATAGACAACACATGCACAGGCGTACCCATCGCTCCGCCTATCCACGTTCCGCTCGCCGGCAGACTGGTCGGGACTCAAGCAGTGGGGAGTGCCCAGTGAAAGCTTGCGGCGGCCAGACGCTCGGCTGCCCATTGACGGGTGGCTGCTGGCGCTGCCTCTTACATGTGGGGTCCTTCTTGGAGTGGGTAGGTGATGGGTACCGACTTGGAGCAATCACTATGAAGATTACCCGTCGAAAAATGCTCGAGGTCAGCGCCGGGGCCGGCGCGGCCCTATTCCTGACCCGGTTTCCAGCTTTCGCTCAATCTCCCTCGATCCTCAGCCGCACGATCCCGTCCTCGGGCGAGGCGATCCCCGCCGTAGGGCTCGGGAGCGCCCGGACCTTCAACGTGGGTGAGTCGGCGGCCGAGCGCGCACCGCTGAAGGAAGTGCTGCGGCTCTTTCGGGAGGCGGGCGGGACGGTCTTTGATACGGCTCCCACGTATGGCACTTCTGAACGCGTGGGGGGGGATTTGGTACAGGAACTGGGGATTCAGCACGAGCTGTTCTTCGCCACCAAGATCTCCACCCGTGGCGGCCGCGAGATCGGAGTGCAACAGCAGGAATCGTCGATGCGCGCCTGGGGCCGTGACATCATCGACCTGAACCAGGTCCACAATCTCCGGGGGGTGGAGATCCATCTGCCCACGATCCGCAAGGCCAAAGAAGAGGGGCGGACCCGGTATGTGGGTGTCACCACATCATCCGTCCGTCAGTTCGAGCGCATGGAACAGGTGATGCAGAGTGAGTCCCTGGACTTCGTCCAGCTCAACTACTCCATTGCGGAGCGTCAGGCCGCCGAGCGGCTGCTCCCCCTGGCGCAGGACAAGGGACACGCGATCCTGGTCAACGAGCCCTATAACGTCGGCCGGGTGTTCCGCCCGGTACGGGGACAGGAACTGCCGCCGTGGGCGGCCGAATTCGACTGCAAGAGTTGGGGGCAGTTCTTCCTGAAGTACATCCTCGCCCATCCAGCCGTGACCGCCGTCATCCCGGCGACGTCGGACCCCGAGCACCTCATCGATAACATGGGCGCCGGGCTCGGACGGCTGCCGGATGCGCGGCTGCGAACGCGCATGGAGCAGTTCTTTGACGGGTTGAATTGACCCCACCAACGGGTGGGGGGAGAGCATTCCCTGCCCGTCAAACGGATGATGTGGCCAGCACACGACGGAGTTGGCAGGTGCGTACCCACAACCAGGGAGAAGGACAGTGAGAGATCCACGCTTATTCGTACGTGCAGCCTGCGCTATTGTTTTGCTGGGCGGAGTCGCATGCACTCGCGCGGCTGAAGACGAGGACGCCATCGCCCCGCTCGCCCACGCGCTGACTTTCCACGCATCGTTCGACAACGGCCCGGATGCGGACTTCGCCCTCGGCGACGCCACACTGTACACCGCTCCCTCGTACCAGGAGCAAGACGCGGCGGCGGCGGGTATAGGCAGTCCGGAAATCGAGATCGTCGAAGGCTCAGGACGGTTCGGCAACGCTCTCGAGTTCAAGCAGAAAAACACTTTCGCCGTCTTCTACCGTGCAGCGGATAACGTCGCGTTCTCGGCATCGAACTGGGCGGGTACCGTATCGTTTTGGCTGAGCCTCGAGCCCGGGGAAGATCTGGAGCCGGGATTCTGCGATCCGATTCAAATAACCGACGTCGCCTACAACGACGCCGCCATCTGGGTCGACTTCACCAGCGAGAACCCACGCCAGTTCCGCCTCGGTGTCTTCGGCGATCTCGCAGTGTGGAATCCGGATAACCTCTCCTCCAACGACTATCCCTTCTTTCTCGAGCGGCTGATTGCCGTCGACCAACCGCCCTTTGCCAGGGGGGAGTGGACGCACGTCGCCATCACCTTTACCGGGCTGGGCAGCGAAGACGGCGGAACCGCGAATCTCTACCTGAACGGGGAGCCGCAGCCCAAGACCATGGAGGGCATCGGCGAGGCGTTTACGTGGGATATGTCGCGAGCCGCGATCCGGCTCGGTGTGAACTACGTGGGATTGTACGATGAGCTCGCGCTTTTCAATCGGCCGCTGACTCCCGAGGAAGTGACAACGCTCCGCGAGATCGAGGGTGGAGTGGCAATGCTGCATCGCTGAGCAGGGCCGGACGCGGATAGCTCGGAAGAATGCAGATCTACGCTGATGGCTCCGATGATGGGGCTGATCCTCGGTGATATGTTTGGTTCAGTCCCGGTGAGGCACAGCGTCGCTTGCGAGTCCCGGATTGAGAATCTGGGCCCTTCGACTTCTCGACTTGACGGTCCGCGATCGACTGCCGCGTCCCTGAGGAGTCCTTGCCCTTCGAGACGCACGCCTTCGGCGTGCTCCTCAGGGCTGCGGCGTCTCGAAGCGTGCCCTGAGCTTGTCCTGAGGAGTGCTCCGCAGGAGCACGTCGCGAAGGGCTAGTCGAAGGGGGCGCGGCGCTCAGGACAAGCTTGGCGGCGAAGTGCCGAGAGGTGCGTCCTGACAGGACGCTTTCTTAGCGGAGTGTGCATGGTGATCAGCAACCGCCGTCAACAGTGCTCCGGAAGGCGGCCATCGTGAATTGAGCGTCCTTCGAGGACGCACTGCTTGCATTGGGCCGCCGAGCGCGGTCTCTGAGGCCGCGACTCCCACTTCCCAGATTGCAGATCGGCGATTGGCGATCTGGTGCCGGGCGCCCACCCCAATCGCAAATCTCCAATCTACAATCTGCAAACGCCAATCATTGTTCCCTGTTGGATTCACGCGCGGCGGCTGGACCGCCAGAAATCCTATCCGTCGAGACGGTCGACACGCTGGAGATGGCTCGCCAGCCGTGCCGCTTCCGACGCTTCGGCTCTCTTACGACGCCACCGTACTTTACGCACGTGCGATACGGATGACACGACGATCAGTCCAGACACCACCGCCACGACAGCCCACGCCAGCGGCCTCACACGCGCGAGCCCCACGCCCGAGCCGAGGACCGTGAGCACACCGACCGCAGTTTCCACAACCGCGAGCTGCGAGGTTCCCAGCAGCGACCGGACGCGCGAGCGCAGCTTCAAGCCACCGGATGCGGCGGCCAGCAGACCGAGCAGAAACAAGAGAATACCCACACCCTACCCTATCGTTGATTGTCGCACATGATTTTAGATTGCAGATCGGCAATCGGCGATTGGCGGTCAGGTGCCGGGCCTCCATCCCAATCGCACATCTGCAATCTGCAATCGCTAATCACTGGTTCCCCATCTTCTCATCCGTGCGTTTCTGCGCAAGCTGCGGCCCCGCATTCATGTGCTCGTTTCTGCGTCATCTCCGGTCCCTGGTCCTTGCGCAATTTTTCGCTCCTTCACGCGTGATTCTGGTGATGGGCCGGTGCCCTCCTGCCACCATATTCACCTCGCGGCTCGGTGACGAGTGCGAGATTCAGCGTCCTGGCTCTTGAGCTTGCCGTGGCTCGCTGCCGAATTAGGTGCTGGCGTGGCGAAATCGGTAAACGCAACGAATTGGCACTTCGTTGGGCACATGCCCTTGTGGGTTCGAATCCCACCGCCAGCACCGCCGCACCATTGACTCGGCGAGCTCCGCGCCGTACGTTCAAAGAAGCGAAGTGCCAATCGCGTGGCCGTTTCGCCGCGTTGGAATGCCGGGGGGCGTTGAGCTTCCCGGCTTTCACTTTGGTTAGCAACGTACACCGACCTGCCGTCGCTAACGTCGATCCTCGTTTCGTTTCACCAGGGCTCAAGCCGCGGCCCTTCGACAAGCTCAGGACACGGCTCGGCTGTCGATCGGTCCAGTCACACTCAGCGTTCATCTGTGCGTTTCAGCGTAATCTGCGGCCCTTTTCCCTAGGCAAAGCCGCTACCGCTTCACCGCGATCCCCTGCACCTCGAACCGGGCTCCGAAGAGGAGCGTGCCCGAGCCAAGGAACGCCCGCGCTGGAAACTCTCCGGTGAAATACGTGCGGTAGACGCGGTTGAACGCATCGTAGAAGGCAACGTCCGAGCAAAACACCTGCACGGACACGAGGTCGTCCATCGTCATGCCCGCCGCCTCGAGGTTACCCTTCATGTTATCGAGCACGTTTCTCGCCTCGGCCTCAGTGGTGGAGGGCACTTGCCCGTCTTCGGTCAGTCCAATGGTTCCCGACAGATAGAGCGTGTTGCCCACTTGCACCGCGCCGCTGAAAGGCAAGACGGTCGTGTCCGACGCCGTTCGCGGAGCGATGTAACGTCGCACCTCCTGCGCTGACAAGTCAGAAGAGACGGTCGAAACGAACGGGATGAAGGCAAGAACCGCAAGCGTACGGATACTCATGACTCGTTCCTCCTGAGATAAGGTCTTTCCCCACGAGCCGCGGATTGCGCAGAAACGGTCGCGGATTGCGCAGAACAGCACAGATTCACGCGGATCACTCCGATGACGGAACTGATCCGCGCTAATCTGCGTGTTTCCGTGAAATCTGTGGCCTAGCGCTTGCTGGCACCTCCGATCGGATCGCCGGGTGCCACCTGAAGCGGCGGACCCGGGATGGCATCCTCCAAACGGTTCTCCCACCGGCGAATATCCGCGGCAACCAGCCGCTGGTGAGGCGAAGGCTCGCCCAGCGCCTCTAAGCGGCCGGCGAGCCGGTGCAAGCGGTCCGCCAGAACCGCTCGAACTTCAGCCGGGTTGTCGCTCGAACTCGCGCGAACCATCATCTCGTCCACCACGACGCGCTGAAGCACGTGCAGCACCCTCATGCGATACTCATCCCGCGGGACGGTGGCGTTCCACGTGACCTCCATCAGCCGGTCCACGACCTCTTCGAGATTCGGGTAATCACCCATGCTGCCGAAGACCACCAGCCGGGCCATGCGCTGTGGATGCAGTAACTGTTGCATGGAAAAGCTCGCAGACCCCTCGGCCGCGCCAAGGGGGTCGAAGAGGATGCCGGTGTACCCGTCGAACTTCACCCCCTCGTTCCTGCGATACGCCGGCGGCGGGATCATCTGCACGATCCGCTCGGGAATGGCGAGGAAGTCCACCGTGAGCGTGGAGAGCACGGTCTCGAGAGCATCCCGCTGTTCTTCCGCCGGAACGATCGTGTACGGGGTTTGGCCGTCGCCCCGCAGAGCGTAGCGGTAGTCGGCGCCTCCCAGGCTCTGCGCCCCGGAGGTGAGCTGGAACCGGTGATGCATGTAGAGCGGGAAGAGCACGGTTTCGAGTGCCGACATCGGCTCGCCGACCCGGATCACCTGCGGCCCGAACGTCTCCAGGCCGATGCGACGCACTTGGATCTCGTGCTTCAGGTGGTCCACCAGGTTGGCCCCGTTGTCCCACGCCGACGCGTACTGATGGCCGGCACCGCGAAAATTGTTGTTGGTGTGCGCCATATAGATGACACCGCGCCGCATCCCGTCCTCCGTGATCTCCCTGAGGGCTTCGCGCTCGTTCGTACTGGGCGGAAAGTCCTGATAGAGCCACGTGACCGCGAGCTTGTCATACTCCCCGATGCGCCGGAGATACGCGTTGGAGAGGTCCAACTCCCCGTTCGTGATCTCCACGAGCGGCGCGGGATAGTCCATGACGCTTTCACGCCCGTAGCTGCTCGTGAGATAGTTGTGGGGATACCCCAGCGTGTGGCCAACCTCGTGCGCCGTGAGCTGGCGCCAGCGGGCGAGTGCCATTTGCACGGCGTCGCCGTCATCGGCTATCTGAGCCAGGTATTCAAAGTCGGGCGCGCCCGCGAGCCCGCACGCGTCGTAATACATTCCCTGGTCCTGGGGAAAGGGCGCCACCATTCCCTCGCCCATGAGATAGTCCTTCCGCAGACGCAGCCCGCCCATGTTCACGTTCCCCTTGATGATCTCACCCGTCCGGGGATCGATGACGGACCCACCGTACGAGTAACCCAGCGTGCGACGATGGGTGTAGTGGATCATGTTGTAGCGGATGTCGTTTTGATCGGCGCCGGACGGCAGCACTTCCACCCGGAACGCGTTGATGTAGCCAGCCGCTTCGAAGGCCTGGTTCCACCAACTGGCCCCCTCGATGGCGGCGTTGCGGATCTGCTCCGGCATGCCGGGATCGACATAATAGATGATCGGCTCCACGGGCTCGGAGCGTGCCGCGCCGGGATTTCTCTTCTTCAGCCGGTGCCGGGCCACCCAATGAACCTGAAGGTTCGAGTCGATGGGGGAGGCGTAGTTGTAGATGGTGGGTCCGTTCACGCCGACCCTGGGATCCATCACTCGCGGGGTGTAGCCGTCGTCCGGGAGCTGCACGAACGAATGGTGCTCCCTGAGCGTGACCGCCCGACCGGTCGCGGCGACTCCCTGTACCAAGTCACCCGGCTCGTCGCTGGTGAAGGTGAGGATGACCTCGACCTCGGTGTTCTGCGGGAATGACTTGGTGTTTGGCAGATAGAAGGTGCTGCGACTCTTGTCGACCTCGAAATGTCCCTGGCCGCGGTCTTCCATCTGCTGCGCCGCGCGGCGGGCATCACGCAGGAAGAAATCGGTGGCATCCACCAGCACCGAGTTGCCTGTCTGCGCCTCCACCTCGAAGCCCCAGTGGACGGAGGGCGCAAAGCCATCGCGCACCGCACGGACTTCGTCGGGGTCGTCACTGAACGCCTGGTAGCGGTAGTTGGGCTCCCAGATCAATACACGCGGCCCGACTTTCTTTGCTTCGAAGAGGTACGTTCCGCGAAGCTGGCCGCGGTCGATCCCGACCGGATTGCTGCCGAGGCCCGACCCCATGGAGATCTGGTAGATGAACTCGGTGTCGAGCTTGTCGATCTCCCAGTACATCCTCCCGGTGGCGTCGTCCCAATGCAGGTTGAAGAACCCCTCAATCGCGGTCATTCCGGCCGTTCGCTCCGCGATGGAGGGAAGTTGCTGTGCTTGAATCGGCGACAGCGCGGGACCGAACAGCAGTCCAGTGGTGACCAGGCCGATGGCCAAAAGCCATGCCCCCAACTGGACCGGTGTTCTCCGATTACACGATGATGTCATCATAGTGTGCCTCGACTTGTTGGTGTGTATTGAATCCATGGTCATGTCGATATTTGTGTGTGTGGCCTCGACTACGGTTCGAGCACTTCGGTGAGCCAGCGAACCACGTTGACGCAGAATTGCGCGTCTTGGGGCGCGTTCGGGTGATTCATACCCATCGGGTTCCGCTCGGGCCCGCTGACTTGCGCCGAGCACATCGCGGCCTCGCCGAGGAAAACCGCCCGGCCATTATCCCACTCGCGAGCCGCGCCGTGCACCCAGCCCTCTACCAAGAACGACGGGAAGTCACGGGACGCGCCGCGCTGAAACGCCTGCGTCAGGCTGATGCGGGCGACCGCGTCGGGCCCAAAGACCAACAGCGGCTGCCAGCCCTGCGTGATCTGGAACGCCTGCCCGGTGAACGTCGTGACGCTATCGATCCGCTCGTCTGTGTCACGTCCCTCGACGATGGCATGCGGCTGGATGGTTCCGTCGGCGATGCGGAACACGTCCGGCCCGCCCGGCGTCCCGTCCACGTATACATCGAGCATCACGACACCGAACACCGCGGCCAGGTCCCGCGCCGCCCCGGCAATGGGTGCGTGATCGGCGAACAGCAGGAACCGGCCCCCGGCGCGCACCCACTGCATCAGCTCGCGGATCTCGTCTTGCGTGAACGCAGAAGGATGTGGGTAACTCCAGTCGTCGACGTTCGCTCCGGCCAACGGGTTGGCGACGACGAGCAAATCACAATCAGTCAAGGCGTCCCCAGTGAACGAGGACGTGAAGCCCGTCACCCGGTATCCGTCGCCACGCAGCAACTCCGCGAACGGTTTGTAGCGCCCGTCCGCAGTGTGGAAGTTGTGGTGGGCTTCGTCGACGCAGACACGAGGGCCGTCGCCCGGGGGGAAGGCCGGCGCGGGATTGTCGAAGTGAAAGGTGTCGTCGCTTCGCTGCTGTGCGGCCGCGACGAGCGGCGCCACCATCATCACGACCGAGAGCCATTTCATGTTCATGAGATTTGCGATTGCAGATTGGCGATTGGCGGTCGAGCCGACCATCCCAGGGGACTAAGATGCAGGCCGAGTCGGCCAATGGCGAGATCTGGACTACTCCTCCTACGATCGCCACTGGCCTCGATGGCTAAGTCGTTATTCTTGAGCCTGTTACAGGATTTCCGAGAGGGGGGGGCTACAGATGACGGTGCGGATTGCGCAGAAACAAGCAGATGATGGCCCGGAGAACGCGGAAACAAAGCGGATCACCGCGGAGATTTCCCTGCGCTGAAGCGCCCCTCGAGACGCCGCAGCCCTGAGGAGCACGCCGAAGGCGTCCGTCTCGAAGGGCACGGCTCCTCAGGAGCAGCCGGGCTCGGCCGCCCCGCGTGACCGCGCGACGAGGCGTCTTGAAAGACGCACGTCGGTAGATCCTTCAGGACTCGTGGCGAAGTGTGAGCGCAAGCTGCCGGTCATGCTTGAGGTCGCCAGTACTGGCGGAGTATGTCCAGTTCGCTAAAATAAGCCTCTTTGGCCCACCGGAAACCGCGGGTCAGATGCTCCTTGGGATGTGGGGGGGGGAGTAAAACACACTCGACGACCAAGGAACAATGCTTCAGGACCTGCGCCACGCCCTCCGTTCCCTGATCCGCAACCCCGGCTTCACGGCGGTGGCTGTCCTCACGCTTACCGTAGGGATTGGCGCCACCACCACCATCTTCAGCGTGGTGGATGCGCTCCTGCTGGAGCCCCTGCCCTACGCCGAGCCTGACCGGGTGATGACCCTGTGGGAGAGCAACCCCACCCTGGGCATCGACCAGGAACAGGTGTCGGCGGGAACGTTCTTGGACTGGAGGCTCCGCACACGGACTTTCACCGACCTGGCCGCCTACCAGAGCGGTGGACGCGTGTTCACCGGTGTGGACGAGCCAGAGCAATTGGCCGGCGTGACCGTATCTCCTTCCGTCTTCAGTGTCGTGGGCGTGCAACCCACCCTCGGCCGTGCGTTCACTAGAGAGGAAGGGCAGCCCGGCGGCAGGCGAGTCGTGCTGCTGAGCAACGGCTTCTGGCAACGCCGGTTTGGTGGTAACCCTGACGTGGTGGGCACTGCCCTCACGTTGGACGCTCAGCCGTACACGGTGATAGGCGTCATGCCCCCGGGTTTTCAGTTCCCACCCGACCAAGAGGTGGACGTGTGGACCCCACTCGTCATCCCGACCCAGCTCATTCCCGTCCGCGCCATGCGCATATACAACGTGGTGGGCTTGCTGGCACCGGAGGCTGACGCTGAGCGGGCCGGCATCGAGATTCGTGCCTTGGCAGACGAAATCGCGGAGCAGTTTCCCCAGTCCAATCGTGGCTGGTCCGCCGACGTGACACCGGCGTTGGATCAGATTCTGGGAGACTACACTACGCTGGTGCTCGTGGTGGCGGGCGCCGCGGCGTTCGTGCTCCTGATCGGCTGCGCCAACGTGGCCAACCTCCTGCTCGCTCGGGCCACGCGCCAGGAGCGGGAGTACGCTCTCCGCGCGACGTTGGGAGCCGACACGGCACGACTCATCCGGCGCTCGCTGGCCGAGAGCCTGATACTTGGGCTCTCCGGCGGCGTAACGGGATTACTGCTGACACTGTGGGGTCTTTCCGTCTTGAGGGGTGTCCTCCCCGGCGATCTGCCGAGGGTGGGAAACATCGACGTGGACGGAACCGTGCTCCTCTTCGCACTCCTTGTCTCCGTCACGGCTGGCGGGCTGTTCGGCCTGGCACCTGCGTTCCACGTCATGCGCCCCCGTTTGGCCGAGGTGTTACAGGCAAGCGCCACGGGTGGCGTGGGCGGGCGCCATGGTCGCCGATTGCTCGGCGCGTTGATGTCCACGGAGGTCGCCTTGGCCCTCATGTTGCTGGTGAGCGCGACGGCGCTGCTCCGGAGCTTCGGCAAACTGCTGGACGTGGACCCCGGGTTTCGCACGGAAGGCGTCGTGTTGGTGGCGCTTTCACTTCCCCAAACCCAGTACCGCGACGGCGAGCAACAGAAACAGTTCTACAACGAGTTAGTGGACCGGGTGGCCGCACGGCCCGGCGTCGCGAGTGCCGGCGCGGTGTCCGGCCTTCCCATGAGCTCACTCGGGGTCGAATTCGATCTGCCGTTCGAGATTCCAGGGCGCGACGCGCCGACGCCCGGCGAGCGCCCCCGCTCGGAGTACCGCGCGGTGATTCCGGGGTACTTCGAGACGCTGGGCATTGCCCTCGTTCGCGGCCGTCTGCTCGACGGGTTCGACCGCGCGGAGGGGCGTCCGGTGATGGTGATAAACGAGACGATGGAGCGGTCGTATTTTTCCGACGTCGACCCGATCGGCCAGACATTGGGTGTGCCGATGGCCGGGGCCATCGAGATCGTGGGCGTGGTCGCCGACGTGCGGCACAACGGCCTCGGCGAAGATACGCGGCCGGAGATGTTCGTGTCATATCAGAATTTCCCCTTGAGACAGATGCACGTGGTGGCCCGCAGCAACACCGCAGACGCCGGCGCGTTACTCCGCGCGATACGGGGGGAGGTCCGCTCGCTGGACCCGCAATTGCCGGTGGCGGGAACGGCAACTTTGGCCGAACTCGTCTCCGGCTCTCTGGCGGTGGCGCGGTTCAACACCATCCTCCTCTCGATCTTCTCGGCGTGCGCGCTGGTGCTCGCCGCCGTGGGGATCTACGGTGTGGTGTCGTACTCCGTGGCGCAGCGCACTTCGGAGATCGGCATGCGCATGGCGTTGGGGGCAGGGCCGAGGGAGACGATGCAGCTCGTGCTGCGGCAGGCGCTGGGCTTTGTGGCGGTCGGGAGCGTGGTGGGGATCTTGGGCGCGGCGTTGGTGGGCCGCTGGATCCGCGGGATGCTCTTCGAGGTGACCGCCCTCAATCCGGTGGCCGTGGCCGGAGTGGTCGCATTTCTGGTCGCGACGGCCTTACTCGCCGCAGTGGCGCCGGCGCGGCGCGCGATGCGAGTCGACCCGGTGGCCGCGCTGCGGACTTGATGAATGGGAAGGACCTCGGAATTGATTGAACCACTGGGAGACACATGGTGAGAAAGATACTGATCGTCGCCGAGGTTTCCCTGATCCTCGTTCTGTTTTTCTACTTGAAGGGGATTCTCAAAAGTTCAGGATTCGGCGACTGGCAGGAGCCGCTGTTTGGCGCGGCGATACTGTCCAGTTGCCTGTTGTTTCTTGCCCTGCCACTGACTTCCGTAATCGTGACGCGCCGCAATCCAGGCGTCTACGGTCTGACATCCGGTAACCTCAGGCGACACGTCCGGCTGGCATTGTAAGCAATGGCTGTTGTCATGCCTGCAACAATCCTGTTTCCAGTGATTGCCATGCTGGGAACGGATCACCAGCACTGGCTCGGCGCATCCATACTGGCCCTCGGATTCGCTGCCGGAGGCGTCGCCATGCTGCGATACACACGACGCACCGCAAATATTGCCGAAACAGAGCTCTCGCTCAGTGGTGTTTCAGGTTGTATCGGGCTGCTGATTGTCGGTGTCGGTCTATGCTATTTGCTCCAGCCGGTTTCGGAATTGATCACGCGAATCATCATCGCGCTTATTTTTGTCGCCTTCTTGGAGGAGTTCTTTTTCCGCGGGTATGTGCAAGCACGGCTCAATGAAGTCTTTGGCCGGCCGTATTCGCTGTTCAACGTGAACTATGGCGCGGGCCTCATATTAGCTTCCGTCATATTCGGGCTGTTTCACCCGCTGACGGTCACGAACGAGACTCCCTGGGCGTGGGCATTGTGGACCACGACGGGCGGGCTGGTGTTCGGCTTCCTGCGTGAAAAATCCGGCGCCGTCGTCACGCCCGCACTGGTGCACGGAGCGATACTCGTGCCCGGCGTATTGTTTGACGGCAGCGGCTGACGAATGACCAAGCCGGTCGTCGCACTCACGATCCAATAGCCGAGCGACCAGCTCTCGCCGCAACCCTTGTCGCCCGCCCGACGTGTTAATAAGGCAAGTCTCTGCATGATCAGCAAGGCCTACAGCGCCAACACTGGTATACCTGTTGAATCGTGTCGGAACAGAACCACACCGCGTTGGTCAATTCGGCATGCCGGACACGATCCGCCAGTCTACCAGTCGGTAACACGTTCTCAGCTCCTCCTGTCTATCTGCTTGAGCAGATTCACGAAGATGAAGTGATGGAACGGCAGGAAGTTGTACCAGTAGATCTTGCCGGGAAGACCTCGGGGCTCATAGTAGGCACTCACGGTCAAGCGATTCCCCTTCCCCTCGGGTAAGATCCCGAACTGTAGCCATGCCATGCCTGGCAGCCTCATCTCGGCCCGTAGAAGCAGCTTCTCGTCGGGCTCGAGGTCTTCCACCCTCCAAAAATCAACAACGTCGTTGACCCGCAGGCGCGATGAGCTTCTCCTCCCCCGGGACGTTCCGACACCCATGAGGATGCGATCCAGCCTGCCTCTGAGCCTCCACATCCAGTTGCTGTGGAACCATCCCTCATCCCCTCCGATCCCGCAGAAGGATCGGAAGAGGGAGGGCGCATCCTTCTCAGAGTATAGTGAGTAGGAACTTATGTAGTGGGGTGGGTCCTCGAGTTCGTGCAATTTGATCGCCAGCTCGTGGGCCGGTGGATAGGCGTCCGACCACCGGGTATGCACCTCGTCCTGCTCTTCCCGCGTCATTGCTCTCAGGATCGCCTCTCGATAGCTCAGTCGCTGATAGGGAAGGTACGTCGCAATGCTGTTGTTCTGACAAACAACGGTGTCTTTGATGCCACCCATAAGGGAGGAACAGATGGCGGCAGGCACCGGAGTCACATGGCTGATGAAATAGGAGTACAGCGCAACGTTTGAGATCGGGCTCGCTACGAAGAGCCGCCTCTTCCCAAGCACACTCACCAGGCTCCTGAGCATCATCTCGTAGGTCAGCACTTCCGGGCCGCCGATGTCGAAGTCTTCTCCCGACGCGTCGTCGAGCTCCAGCACCCCCACCAGAGTCTTGATAACGTCCCGAATGCTGATCGGTTGGCACTCAGTTCGGGCCCAGCTGGGGAGCGGAATGATCGGGGTGTTTCTCACCAAGTGATTGATGATCTCGTAGGAGGCGCTGCCAGAACCGATGATGATGGCGGCACGAAGAACTGTGACCGGCACTGGACCGCGCTTGAGTTCTTGCGCCACGCGGATCCTGCTGAAGAGGTGCGGCGAGAGTGAGGAGTGAATGTCGCCGAGTCCTCCCAGGTAGATGATTCTGCGTACCCCCTGTTGCGCCGCTGCTCGCCGGACGTTCCTCGCCGCCTCGATGTCCACCGATTCGAACATCATCGGGCCGAGGAGGAGAGAATGGATGAGGTAGTAAACGGTGTCGACTCCCTCGAAGGCTCTCACCAGGCTGTCTGATTCGAGCGCATCCGCCACCACAATCTCGGCGTTCGGCCAGAGTTCCTTCTGCTCCTGGGAAGCGACCCTCACCATCACACGGACCTGATATCCCCTGGCCAGCAGCTCCGGAGCGAGCCGTCCGCCAATGTACCCGGTCGCACCGGTGACCAGGATTCTTCCCATCTCGGGCCGCGGCCTTGTGACCAGATCGCTGCAGAGGAGGTCTGTACCGTACATGCTCACAACGATCTGCGGTGGGGCCGACGCGACCCACGAGGGGTTCTCCCGGCACCGTCATTCGCGGTGCCGGAAAGACGGAATGGAGTTTCAGGAATCCCTGACACCATGAGGGCGCCTGTCGCATCGCGAGGGACCCTCGGCAGTGCACTGTTGTTCACAGCGGTTCTCCGGCTTGAGAATGCACACTCATGGTGAGTATTCGTACCGTCCTAGGTTGCGCCGCCTGTTTCGCTCCTCCCATGCCCGGCGATGGGTCGAGAAGCGCTCGAGAATCACCGGCAGGCGATCGAGAATCCCCTTGCTCGGCGTGCAGCTCCAGCCCAGCTTCGCATAGGTCTGGGCCGCGTCGACAATCCATGGCCGGTCGACAAACTGCAGCATCCACGGCCGCTCGTAGGGTGCTGCGCCCAGCAGCGTACCGAGCCCGAAGCGCAGCGCCACCCCGGGTCTGGCTAACTGTGGGGGCAGGTGGATGGGTGTCGGCGAGACGTGCGCCCCGGTGGCCTTCCGGATGAGGGGAAACAGTTGATTGTGGGAGACCGCTCCCTCTGGGGAGGCGAGCAAGACCTCGAAGGGAGCGAGCCCTCGGCGACGCTCGATGCACCGTCGAACGATCCCGGCGACGTCATCGCGGTGGATGTACGGAATGCCTGATTCCCCGCGTCCCGGCACAATGCGACTCACCGGCCCCCGCCCCGCCCACAGCTTGATCAGCCCATACAGGGGCGGCAGCTCGCACCAGTCGGTGAAAGCCCCGGCGATCCTGAGCGCGATACTCGGCAGCTCGCCTGCTCCCTCGGCGATCATGTGCTCTCCCTGCGTCTTCGATCTCGCATAGGGAATGAAGTCGCCCGTCGGGGTGCACTCGCTGAGCGGTCGGCCCGCCGCGGGTGGCTCCATGGCGGCGATGCTGCTGGCAAAGATGACCTGTTCGGCGCGCATGCGCTTCGCCGCCTTGAGCACGTTGGCCGTCCCCCGCACATTGGTGCGCCCGTACTCCTCGCGCCAGTCGGCCCCGAAGTGGTAGAACGCGGCGAAGTGGATCACTACGTCAACCCGGCCATGCTCGCGTCTGACACGCTCAAAGGCCGAGGCGACTGCCCCCTGCTCAGCGATGTCGAGCCGCTTCCAGCTCACTTCAGGAGTCGCAGCGAGGAGCGCCACGCTTGGTTCGCGGATGTCGATGGCGGTGAGCCGGTATTCCTTTGATAATGAGGTGGCGATGGCCGATCCGAGGAAACCCGCCGCCCCCGTGAGGATCAATACGTCGCCAGCCATCGCTCCGGCCGTAGCACCTTCACCGCCACCTTGCGGTGGTGCTTCGTGTCCTCCGCGAGGTAGACGGTGGCCATGCCGCCGCTGCCGAGTTCCTGCTCGAGGCGGTAGCGCTCGGAGAGGGCGGCGGTGAGGCGGTCAAAGGCGTCGGCCATCGTCGCGCTATCCCTGGGTTAAAACCAGGGCTCGGCGCCCTTCGACGTTGCTCAGGACAGGCTTCGTGACGAGTCCTGAGGGACTCTTTCCACGTCCGTCTTTCAAGACGGATCGCCGCGCGTCGACGCGCGGCGGCCGAGCCCGGCTGCTCCTGAGGAGCCGTGCCCTTCGAGACGCACGCCTTCGGCGTGCTCCTCAGGGCTGCGGCGTCTCGAAGGGCGCTTTGGCGCAGGGAAAACTGACGGCGAGGTAGACGGTCGCCTTGCCGCCGCTCCCGACTTCAGACTCAATGCGGTAGCGGTCCGCCAGCGCCTCAGCGAGACGCGAGATAACGTCAGGC
>JBDHFY010000047.1:0-24583 GCA_039590195.1 Gemmatimonadota bacterium
CCTTCCCGTCGCGCGGCGGGAATTGCGCCTGTGGAGGCTATCAGGCACGAATGACCGCATATCTCGAAGCCCAGAGCCTGAGGAAGACGTTCCGCGGCGGCGGTGGATCGATTGTCGAGGTGCTCACGGATGTGCACTTGAGCGTATTTCGGGGCGAAGTCGTGGCCGTGGTCGGCGCAAGCGGCGCAGGAAAGAGCACGCTGCTCCATCTTCTGGGAGCGCTCGACGAGCCAAAGGGAGGCGAGATTTTCCTCGACGGCCAGGCCTACTCGGGGCTCACGGCGAAGGAGAGGGATGGACTCCGGAACCGGCAGATCGGGTTCGTGTTTCAATTTCACCACTTGCTGCGCGAATTCACGGCCCTCGAGAATGTGATGATGCCCCTCCTGATCGCTGGAAACCGCATGGACGATTCGAGAAGTCGTGCCGAGGAGATGTTGGCTCGAGTGGGTCTCGCCGGACGAATGTCGCACCGACCGGCGAAGCTCTCCGGTGGAGAGCAGCAGCGTTGTGCGGTGGCGCGAGCCCTGGTGCACGATCCCCGAGTCATCCTCGCCGACGAGCCAAGCGGCAATCTGGACGAGCACAACAGCACCCGCCTGCATGACTTGTTGTTCGAACTGGCCCGCGACCTCGAGACGGTTCTCGTCATTGTAACGCACAACCGTTCACTGGCAGAGCGGGCAGATCGCACCGTGTTGCTCGCGAACGGCCGCTTGCACCCAGCCGGGGCGGCAGGAGCCATTCCCTGATGCAGTGCGACCATTGCACGGACCGGCCTGCGACGATCCACTTGACGCAGATTGTCGACAACTCGGTGACCACGAGGCATCTCTGCGAGCAATGCGCGGCCGAACTCGGAATTCAGACCGCCGCCAACGTGGCGAACCCGCTCTCCGACTTCCTCGCTTCGATGGGGAAGGAACAGGACGAGAAGGCCCCGTCCGGTGGCGAGGCTGGTCGCTGCGGGTTTTGCAAGGGAACCCTTGACGACTTTCGGGAATCCGGACGGTTGGGTTGTCCCCGGTGTTACGACCCCTTCGAACAATACCTGCGAGACCTCCTCCGCCGGCTGCACGGATCGAGCCGGCATGTGGGCGAAACCTACGTTGCCCCGGGTCGGGAGGTGGACCCGAACGAGGGCAAACTCTCGGAGCTGAGAGACCAACTTCGCAAGGCGGTTGACACCGAGAACTTCGAGTTGGCCGCCGAGCTTCGGGATCGAATCCGGGTGCTGGAATGAAATTCGACTTCGATCTCCTGCCCGACGGCGGCATCTCCTGGCTCGACGCCAGCGGCCCAGAGGGACATGTGGTGCTCTCGACCCGCGTACGGCTCGCCCGCAACCTCGACGGACGGAAGTTCACCATCCGGACGACCGAAGCCGATCGGGAGGGCATCCTCGCCGAGGTCGTGGAGGCAGGGCGGAAGACGACGCAGTTGAGGGACGCGGCCGTGATCCGGGTGGACGCCGTGGAGCCGTTCGACCGCCAGCTGCTGCACGAACGGCATCTGATTTCCAAGGAATTGGCCGGACTGGAGGGAGGTGCCGTTCGCAAGGGTGCCGCCCTGATAACCAACGGGGACGTCGCGGTGATGGTTAACGAGGAGGACCACCTCCGGCTTCAGTGCCTCAGTTCCGGGTTTGCGCTGTCAGAGGCATACCTGGAACTGGACCGACTAGACACGGAACTCGGTAAGGAGCTCCCCTTCGCCTTCCACCAAGAGTTCGGTTACCTTACTTCTTGTCCGACCAACGCCGGCACCGGACTCCGGGCCTCCGTCTTAATCCACCTTCCTGGCCTCGTGCTGACGAAGGAGATTGGGAAGGTCCTGCAGGGACTCTCGCAGGTGGGACTCACGTTCCGAGGCCTGTACGGTGAGGGAAGCGAGGTCGTCGGTAATTTTTTCCAGCTTTCCAACCAGACGACGCTCGGCAAGTCCGAGCAGGAGCTGCTGGAACACCTCGGCACGATGGTGCGGAAGGTCATCGAGTACGAACAGCAGGCCCGCGGGATTCTGGAGCGGGATGCTCCGACTGTCATCGCCGACAAAGTTTGGAGGGCCTACGGCCTGCTGCGATACGCCCGAACGCTATCGTTCGAGGAAACCATGAATTTGTTGAGCGGTGTGCGGTTGGGCGTGGGGCTGAACCTCGTATCGGATCTGAGTGTATACACCTTGAACAAGCTGCTCGTCTTCACACAGCCCGCACATCTGGCGCGGATGGAGGGGAAAATGGTCGGCGACCCCGAACTCCCGACAGTGCGCGCGACATATGTACGACAGCTGCTTGATGCGGATGCTGCTCGAGCGTCGTAGCAGCGCCGGAGGACGACACGCAACCATGTGCGACCAATGAACGGTTACAACTTCACCGATCGAGTCCGAAAGGTCCTGCAGATGGCGCGGGAAGAGGCCGCACGTCTGCACCACGAGTACGTCGGCACCGAGCACATTCTCCTCGGCCTCATTCGTGAAGGCGAGGGGGTGGCAGCAGCGGTCCTGACCAACCTCAACGTGGATTTGGACGAGATCCAGCAGAAAATTGAAGAGACCGTGAAGAAGGGGAAGGCGCCTACCGCCGCCGGACCGGACCTGCCCTATACCTCCCGGGCGAAGAAGGTCCTCGAGCTCGCCATGAGCGAGGCACGGGAGCTGAACCACTCATACGTGGGAACGGAGCATCTCCTCCTCGGCCTGCTCCGGGAGGAAAAGGGCATCGCCGCCCAGGTCCTGACCGACGCCAGCGTCAACTTGGAGCAGGCACGTGCTGAGACCCTTCGCCTGCTGGGAAGCGATATGCCCGCGGCGCCAAAGGGCGGCGGGCCTGCGCCGTCGGCGCCCCGGGCCGAGAAGAAGTCCAAGACCCCGGCGCTCGATCACTTCTGCCGCGACCTCACGGCGCTTGCTCAGGAAGGGCAGTTGGATCCCACGATCGGTCGCCAGAAGGAGATCGAGCGGGTCATCGAGGTACTCTCGCGCCGGAAGAAAAACAACCCGGTGCTCATCGGTGAGGCCGGCGTCGGCAAGACGGCCATCGTCGAGGGCCTGGCTCAGCTGGTGGCCTCTGGCAACTGTCCGGACGCCCTCCGCAAACACCGCGTCCTCACCCTGGACATGGCGGCCGTCATCGCCGGCACGAAGTACCGCGGTCAGTTCGAGGAGCGGCTGAAGGCGGTGATGAACGAAATCGCGCAGAACAAAAACATCGTTCTGTTCATCGACGAGCTACATACCTTGGTCGGGGCAGGAGCGGCAGAGGGGGCCATCGACGCCTCCAACATGCTCAAGCCGGCCCTCTCCCGCGGCGAGCTGCAGTGCGTCGGCGCGTCCACTCTAAACGAATACCGGAAATACATCGAGAAGGATGGGGCCCTGGAACGCCGGTTCCAGACGGTGATCGTCGACCCGCCGACGGTGGAGGAAACCATCGAGATCCTGAAGGGGCTCCGCCAGCGGTACGAGGATCACCACCGGGTCATCATCCCCGACATCACACTCGAGGCGGCGGCCAAGCTAGCCGAGCGATACATCACCGACCGGTTCTTGCCCGACAAGGGCATCGACGTCATCGACGAAGCGGGAGCCCGGGCCCGCCTGGCCGCTCAGGTGCCACCACCCGAAGTTGCCCGCCTCAAGGAAGAGTTGGAGTCGATCAACCGCGAGAAGGAAGAAGCGGTTCGCGATCAGAACTTCGAGCGGGCGGCGTCGTTGCGGGATCAGGAGCGCGAGCTGCAGGCCGAAATCCGCAAGCGCCAGGAGGAGTGGGAGCGAGAGCGTCAGACCCACCGACCGACGATCAGCGACGATGACGTGGCCTTCATCGTGTCCCGGTGGACCGGGATTCCGGTGACGCGCCTCCAGGAAGCCGAGACACAGCGGCTTCTGCGGATGGAGGACGAGATCCACAAAGCCGTGGTCGGGCAACAGCAGGCCATCCAGGCGATCTCGCGAGCCATTCGCCGCTCTCGAGCCGGGCTCAAGGACCCTCACCGACCCATTGGCTCGTTCATTTTCAGCGGCCCGACAGGCGTGGGGAAGACGGAACTCGCCCGGGCGCTGGCACGGTTCCTGTTTGCCGACGAAAAGGCGCTGGTCCGCGTGGACATGTCTGAGTACATGGAGAAATACAGCGTCAGCCGGCTCATCGGGGCCCCGCCGGGATACGTTGGGTACGAGGAGTCGGGAACGCTCACCAAAGCCGTCCGTCGCAAGCCCTACTCGGTCGTACTGTTGGACGAGATTGAGAAGGCGCACCCCGACGTGTTCAACATTTTGTTACAAGTGCTCGACGAGGGGCACCTCACCGACAACTACGGCCGGACGATCGACTTCAAGAACACCGTCGTCATCATGACCTCCAACGTCGGAGCGCGGGACATCACCAAGGGGAAGGCCATGGGCTTCGAGCAGCCTGATACAGAGGCTTCCTTCGAGCGGATGTCCGAGAAGGTCAAAGATGAAATCAGCCGGGTATTCAACCCCGAGTTCTTGAACCGCCTCGACGACACCATCGTGTTCCACCCATTGACACGCGACCACATTGCCGAGATCGTCGGCATCATGTTTGAGGAACTGCAGTCGCGCGTGTCCGACGAAGGGTTGACCATTAGACGGACGGAGGCTGCCACGCAATTCCTCGTTGAGCACGGCTACGACGAGAAGTTTGGGGCACGGCCGTTGAAACGAGCCATCCAGCGATATGTCGAGGATCCGCTCTCGGACAAGATCCTCATGGGAGATTTCGGTCCGGGTGACGAGATTGAAGTGGACGTGAGCAAAGACGGCGACAAACTCGTCTTCCGAGCGTTGGCCGGGTCGAAGAAGGCCTAGCTCGATGGCGTTGCTGTCACGCGCACGCCGTCATCTCTCGCTCGCGGTCGCTTTCGCCGCAGTCGTGCCGACCCTCAGCACAGCACAGACTCCAGACGAGACGACGGTGCTCGACAGCATCGCCGTCGTCGGGACCAACCGCGTCCACCCGACGACTGTTGTCAGTCGGGCAGGCATTCCCCTCGGACAACCCGTGTCCTACCGCGACGTGCAGCGTGCCATCGAAGCGCTGTTCGCGATGGGACAGTTCGATAGTGTCAACGCCTATCAGGCAACGATCGACGACAAGGAAGTCCTCCTCTTCCAGGTGCACGAGCGTCCCATCCTTGCCCGGTGGACCGTCCGCGGCACGGACAGGGTCTCCGATCGCGCCGTCCGGGGCCGAGTGCGGATGATCGTCGGCCGACCGTACAACCCCGCCGAGGCGGCGGCCGCCACAGCTCGTATCGATTCGCTCTACCGGAAGGAGGGTTACTTCCAACCCCGTGTGGAATTCACTGAGACGCGCATCGACGACGAGAACGTGAGCCTGGTCTTCGACATCACCGAGGGCAGCCGCGTCGCCATCAGCCAGATCATCGTCGAGGGGAACGAGCACTTCAGTGATAATGACGTCGTCGGAGCCATGGACACCGGCCCGGAGGGATTCTTCTGGTTTCAACAGGGCGAATACGACGAGGATGAGCTGCAACGGGATCTGCGGGAGCGCCTTCCCGCCTTCTACGCTGAGCGGGGACATATTGACTTTCAGGTGCTCGATGACACGCTGGTAATCAATGAAGAGACCGGCAAGGCTGCCCTCATCATCTCTGTGGACGAAGGGGACGAATATCAGGTAGGCTCGTTCGAAATGGTCGGCAACCGGCAGTTTACGGACGACCAGTTGATGCAGTTGTATCCGTTCAGCGACGGGGACGACGGGGGCGGGGGTGACGCCGAACCCGTCGCGTTCGACCAGAAGCAGTGGGGGGATGCCACCGGAGAAGTTTCCAATCTTTACTACAACAACGGGTACATATACGCCAGCGTGCGCCCGGTTCTCACCCGTCGGAGCGAACCCGGAGGCGAGAAGAAAGTGGACCTGCGTTGGCAAGTCACCGAGGGCTCACCGGCCATCGTCAACCAGATCCGTGTCGTCGGAAACACCATCACACACGAGAGTGTGATTCGACGAAGTATCCTCATGATCCCGGGTGACGTGTTCCGACAAGATGCGCTACTTCAGTCGTACCAACGCATCTCCAACCTCGGTTTCTTCGAGCAACCGATGCCGGTGCCGCGAACCGAGCGGGTGAACCAGCAGGGTGATGTCGACATCATCTTTGAAGTGCAGGAGCGGCGCACGGGCAACGTGAACTTTGGGGCCTCGGTGGGGCAGGGTACCGGTGTCGGCGGGTTCATCGGACTCGACGAGCCCAACTTATTAGGCAAAGCCAAGCGTGTATCCTTCCAGTGGCAGTTCGGCCGGAACCTCAGTGACTTCAACATCTCCTATACCGACCCGGCCCTGCGTGGAAGCTTGATCTCCGGGACTATCAATCTGCACCGGACTCGCCAGCGCTTCACCGTGGCGGATCTGGGCCGGATCAACACGCGCGGCGGCAGCATCCAACTTGGCTTCCCGCTTTTCGGTTCACGGTTCACGCGGTTCTTGACGTCCTACACGCTGGAGCAGAGCGACTTCGATTCGCCCACGTTATCGCCCCGCTTCAGCTGCCGCAAATGTGTCTTGTCCGCCATTGGGTTGAGTATCGTGCGCGACACACGAGTGGGTATGCCGTTCCCAACCGGCGGGGCATTGCATCAGTTCCAGCTCTCTCAGAATGGCGGCCCCCTCGGTGGAAGCGGAGACTTCAGGCGTGCGACCTTCGAGGGACGGTGGTATGCGCCCCTGTCGGGATCCGAACTGGACCCGACGGCCAGCCCGATTCGGTTGGTGCTTGGGTTGACCGCCAAGACGGGATTCGTTTGGGGGGATCCGGGCCCGCACTTCCGGCAGCTGTTCTCCATGGGAGGAACGCAATTTGGCATTCCACTTCGTGGCTATGACGAGTTCGCGATCACGCCGGAAGGGTTCGATCCGGCGGCGCGAGGGTTCCAAGCCACCGCGGTGGACGCGTTCGGGAGTGCCTACATGGCGATGACCGGCGAGATCGGCTTGCGCATCAGTCAGGCCATCTATATCAACGCGTTCATGGACGCCGGCAACGTCTGGGCGGAGGCCGAGCAGTTTAATCCCAGTCGGCTGTTCCGGGGGGCCGGGATCGGTGCGAACTTGCTCTCACCACTCGGCCCAATCGGTCTCGATTATGCGTATGGCTTCGACCGGACGGACGCATTCGGCAACCCGGATCCCAAGTGGAAATTCCACTTCAGACTGGGGAACATTTTCTGATTACCAAGTACAATAGGCAGACCGTTTCTTGAACCCATCGATGGAGCGAACAATGGCCCGTTGGGCACCAGCCGCCTTGGCACTCGTTCTGGTGGTCGGCGTCGCCGCCACCACATCCGTTCCGCAGGCACAATCCATAGCCGTGGTGAACCTCAGCATTGTCATGGAGCAAACGCCCGGATATGAGGAGGCCCGCAATACCTACCAGCAAGAAATGCAGGGCTTTCAACAAGAGGTAGAGCGTATGCGGGTGGAGTACGATTCCATAGTCCGAGCGTACGATCAGCAGCAAGTGGTATTGAGCCCCACAGCTCGTGAAGAGAAGCTCACCGAGATCCGTCAGCTCGAGCAGCGCCTAGCGCAGCGGGGACAAGAGCTGCAAATCCGTGCCCAGGCGCGTGAGCGGGAACTGGTTGCCCCACTCGAGGAGCGCGTCAGGGCTGTCGTCGAAGGACTGCGTGCCGAGCGGAACATTGCCGTGGTCTTCGATGTCTCTCAAGCCAACTCAGGGATCGTTGCCGCGGACCGCACCCTCGATCTGACAGCGACCGTTGTGCAAAGGCTGCAGGGAGGACAACCGCAGCAGTAATGCCGTCATGGCTCCACGTCATCTGAGCGCCAGGCACGTTGCGGAGCTGGCTGGCGGTGAGCTGATAGGCAACGCTGATGTGATCCTCGCCGGGATCGCCCCGCTGGATCGGGCCGGCCCCGGCGATTTGTCGATTCTGACCGACCGGCGTTTCCTGTCAGCCTTCACGGGCAGCCATGCTGGTGCCGTTTTGGTCAGTCAGAAGTTCCGCGACGCCAGTGCTGGACCTCCAGTTCGCATCGTTGTCCCGGACCCCCACCAGGCGCTTGTGCGGGTGCTCGCGGCGTTCGCCCCACCCGAACCTATCGAATGGGGGATTCACCCCACTGCCACCGTCGGAAGTGGCACGCAATGGAGCGGGCGAGTCGCCATCGGGCCATACGCCGTTCTCGGCCACGCCGTCAGTCTTGGTTCGGACTGTATCATCGGCCCTCACGCCATCATCGGTGCTGGGGTGAGCCTGGGGGATCACTGTCGCATTGGCGCCCACGCGACACTCGAAGGATCCACGGCCCTCGGCGATGAGGTCGTGCTCAACGCCGGTGCCAGGGTGGGGACACCCGGTTTCGGATACGCGCCAACCACTGCCGGTCATGACTGGATACCTCACCTGGGCAGATGCGTGATCGGTGATCGGGTCGAGATCGGAGCCAACACGACGGTCGACCGCGGCAGCGTAGACGACACCGTCATCGGCGCCGACACCAAGATCGACAATCTCGTTCAGGTGGCGCACAACGTGCGCATTGGACCTCGCTGCCTTATCCTCGCTCAGGTGGGCATTGCTGGCACGACAAACATCGAGGAGGACGCTGTCCTCGGTGGCCAGGCCGGCCTTGCCGGCCATCTCGCGGTTGGGCGCGGCGCCCGGGTCGCCGCGCAGAGCGGAGTGATCGGGGACATCCCAGCTGGAGCGACCGTATCTGGATACCCGGCCCGAAGCCACAGAGACGTGCTGCGGCAAGCTGCGGCACTCAAACGGTTGACCCCCATCATCAGCAAGCTCGAGAGAATCGCCTCCGATGTCGCACCTGACTAGATTTTCGATCGCACAATCAGTGAAGGTGACGGGGGCCGGCCTGCACACCGGCAAGGCGTCGACTGTCTGGTTCCGTCCGGCACCTCCCGAGCATGGGGTCGTCTTTTCGCGTTGCGATCTTCTGGGCGCACCACATATTCCGGCGGTCGTCGAGGCCGTAACCGCAACCGAACGGCGCACCGTGATCGGCCGAAGCGGCGCCGTCGTTCACACCGTCGAGCATCTGCTGGCTGCCGTGGCGGCTCACGGCATCGATGACCTCCTCATCGAAATCCACGGGCCGGAACCACCGATCGCCGACGGCAGCGCAGCACCGTTCTTCCAAGCCCTGGCGGACGCCGGCGTCGTTGCCACAGGAGGCAGTGCCCACCGCATCCAAGTGCCAGCGCCGCTAACAGTCACTGAAGGCGAGTCCGGCTACCGCGTCGGGCCTGGTAGCGGCCTGCACCTGACCGTGACTGTTGAGTCGGCGCACCCGCTGATTGGTACGCAGACGGTTTCCTACGACATCACGCGGGCGCAGTTCGCAAGGGAACTCTCTGGCGCCAGAACATTTGGATTTGTCCATGAAGTCGAGATACTGCGGGCGAAAGGTCTGATCAAAGGGGGAAACGCCAACTGTGCCATCATGCTGACCGAAACGGGCCTGCTCGGTGGGACTCTTCACTGGCCGGACGAATTCGCACGTCACAAGACGGTCGATCTCATTGGCGATCTCGCTCTCCTGGGAGGGCGGTTCGCGGGGAAAATCACAGCAACCCGCCCGAGCCACCGCGGAAACGTGGCACTGGCGCGTGCCATCAAACGCTTGGAGGCTACCCGTGATGGACATTAACGAGATCCTCAAGGTCATCCCGCACCGATACCCCATGCTTCTGGTGGACCGTATCTTGGACCAAGAGGCCGGCAAGCACATCACGGGAATCAAGAACGTGACAATCAACGAGCCGTTCTTCCAGGGTCACTTCCCAGGACACCCGGTCATGCCGGGGGTACTCATTGTGGAGGCCATGGCCCAAGTAGGAGGGATGCTGTTGATGGGAGCCGTGGAGAATCCCGAGGACAAGGTGGTCTATTTCATGTCGTTGAACAATGTGAAATTCCGGCGTCCGGTGGTGCCCGGCGATCAAATCCGATTCGAACTCGAAATGCTCCAGTTTCGCGGGAAACGGTGCAAGATGCGGGGGGAGGCGTTCGTGGACGGCAACAAGGCCGCCGAAGCAGAGATGATGGCCCAGATCGTAGACCGATGACCGTCCGAATCCATTCCACCGCCGTCGTCGACGCAGCAGCCGAACTCGGCCCCGAGGTCGTGGTCGAGCCATACGCGATTATTGGATCGGGTGTGAGGATCGGGGACAGCACTACAGTGGCCGCGCGAGCGACGGTCGTGGGAGATACCAAGATCGGTTCCGGCTGCCACATCGGGATTGGATCAGTGGTTGGCACCGACCCGCAGGATCTCAAGTTCCAGGGTGAGCGCACAACGCTCGAGATCGGCGACAGTACACACCTTCGTGAATACACCACGATCAACCGCGGAACGGCGGCTTCGGGCTCAACCGTCATCGGTCGCCGTTGCTACTTCATGAGCTATGTTCACGTGGCGCATGATTGCCGGATCGGTGATGACGTCGTTCTCGCCAACGCGGTGCAATTGGGTGGCCACGTGGCGATCGACGATAATGCGCAGATCGGTGGAGCGACTCCGATCCACCAGTTCGTTCACATTGGCACACACGCGTTCGTTGGAGGCGGTTCGCGTGTACCCAATGATGTCCCACCCTACACGATGGCCGTCGGCAACCCATCACGACTCTTCGGAATCAACACCGAGGGCCTCCGGCGCGCCGACTTCGACCCCGAGCTTCGCTTGGCGCTCAAACGCGCGTATCGCCTCCTGTTCAATTCCGCGTGGCCACGGATCGATGCCGTGGAATTCCTCCGCGCCGAAAGCGGACACATTCCACAGGTTATGGAGCTGGTAAGTTTCGTTGAGCGATCTGAACGGGGCGTCCTGGTTTGATCGAAGTAGCCACACCACAAACGACCCACCGTACGCCAGCTGCACTCCGGAAAGGGAGGATCTTCATATCGGCCGGTGAGGCGTCAGGCGACACGCACGCTGCGGGCGTGGCGCGGGTGCTCCTGGCTTCTCATCCAGACATCACCCTTGAAGGAATGGGAGGTCCGGATCTGGCGGCGGCGGGCGTGAGACTGAATCAGCGGATGGAAGATCTCTCGGTGATTGGCTTTGTCGAGGCTGCCACAAAGATCCCGCGGCATCTCCGGTATCTCTCCTGCATCGAACAACGTTTCGCGGCGGGTCAGTTCGACTTGGCTGTCCTTGTCGACTACCCCGGCTTTCATTTGCGAGTGGCACGGGCAGCCGCGGCGCACGGGGTGCCGGTGATCTATTACATCGCGCCCCAGCTTTGGGCCTGGGGCGAATACCGGACGCGCATGCTGCGGAACGCGGTCACGAGACTGGCCGTTATCCTGCCTTTCGAAGAGCCGTTCTTCAGAGCGAGAGGAATTCCGGCTACTTTCGTCGGACACCCCCTCCTCGACCGACCGGCTGGCCCGACCTCGCATCAGGCACGCACCATATGTGGAGTTGCCGCGAACTCGCCGGTGCTAGGGTTGTTTCCCGGACACCGACATACCGAGGTCAGACGGATGTGGCCGGTTTTCAGGGATGCCGCACGCATCGCACGTCGAGCGATTCCCGACCTCGAAGTCCTCGTGGCTGGGGTCAACGGCCGACAATACCCTGGGGCGGGCGACTTCCGGGTCGTCGAGGAGGGCTCGGCCGCCGTCATGTCAGCTGCGGATGCTGCCCTGGTCAAGTCAGGGACCACCACCGTGGAAGCGGTCATCGCGGATACACCGATCGTCGTTGCCTATCGCATGCACCCCCTGACGCACGCTATCGCGCGCCGCGTCATCCGGTGCCGGCACATCAGCCTGGTCAACCTTGTGGTCGGGCGGCGCATCGTACCGGAACTCGTACAACGGGGCGCAACGCCCCGCGCGCTAGCGGCTACGGTTTTGCCGTTGCTCGACCGAGATGGAACAGGGGCCCGCGGGCAGCGAGAGGGATTCCGGGCGGTACGGGAGCGGCTCGGACAACCGGGCGCGGCGGAACGGGTGGCCAATCTCGTGGCGGAACTCGCGTAGTGCCGACTAGCGTGACCGCCGCAATCGCCCGCGCGCTGGTCACTGTCCTCGCCATGACCTGGCGGATTCACACCAGCGGGAAGAACCACGCGATTCGTCTCCGGCGGGCCGGGGCTCCGATCATCTTTGCCATGTGGCATGGCCAACTCTTGCCGCTGCTTTGGCATCACCGCGGTGACCAGGCAACCCTGGTTATAAGCGCGCACACCGACGGGAGCTACCTGGCGCGCACGGCAGCTCGCTGGGGTTACCGGGTGGTCCACGGTTCCAGCACGAGAGGTGGAGTGCGCGTGTTGAAACGAATGATCCGTATTCTGGGAGCCGGAGGTGAAGTCGCCCTTACCCCGGACGGCCCGCGTGGGCCGGCCGGAGTGGCGAAGCCCGGTGCTGTGGCCGTCGCACAGTGGACCGGAGTGGCCATCTTGCCGGTGGGTGCGACCGCTTCGGCGTTCTGGCGTATGGCGTCGTGGGACGGATTCGTAATTCCTAAACCCTTCGCCAGAATTCGCATCGTGTACGGGGCTCCGCTGATCGTCGCCGAGGGCAGGGCGGAACGCGATGCTGCAAACGAGAAGCTCCAGGCGGGTTTGAACGCCCTCTCCCAGCCCGTCGCATGCTAACCCCTAGATGGCTCTGGAGCGCTCGCACGCTGGGGGCGCGGATGACCCGCCTGGCCCTGCTGCCCCCGTCGTTGATGTACCGAGCCGTCATGGCGGCCCGCGCCCGAGCTTACCGCCTGCACCTCCTCCGTCAGGCCGAGGTGCCCGTGCCCGTGATCAGCGTGGGGAACCTCACGGTGGGGGGGTCGGGCAAAACCCCAATTGCCAGCTGGATCGCCCGCTACTACGTCGATCGGGGCCGGCAACCCGGTATCGTGCTCAGGGGATACGGCGATGACGAAGGGAAGGTCCACCGACGGCTGGTGGAGGAGGCCATTGTGGTGGAGAATCCCGACCGCACTGCTGGCGCGACGGCGGCGGTGGAAGGCGGTGCCGACGTGTTGATCCTGGATGACGCCTTCCAGCGGCTGGACATCGTTCGAGACCTGAACATCGTCCTGATGAGCGCAGAATCGGGATTTGCCGTGCGCTGGACCTTGCCGGCAGGACCCTGGCGCGAAGGCTGGCGGGCGCTTCGACGTGCCGATTTCCTCATTATCACTCGCAAACGGGCTACCATGGAATCGGCTGAGGAGATGGCAGCTCGGGTGGAGAACATCGCTCCGCGCAGGCCGCTTGCCATCGCCCGGCTCGGCGTCACCGGTTTTCGTGGTCTTTTGAGCGGTGATCGGCTCCCGACGGAGTCGCTAGAGGGGGCCGTCGTTCTGGCAGTGGCGGGCGTAGCCGACCCCCACGCTTTCGCCGCGCAGTGTCGATCCTTCGGTGCAGAGGTACAGGCCATGCCCTTGGACGACCACCACGAATTCGGGCAGCGGGATCTGCGCCGGATGCTGCAAGTGGGCAACCGCGTTGATTACGTTGTAGTTACGGAGAAAGATGCCGTCAAATTGCGCTCTCTTTGGCCTGACCAGGCCCCCGAACCACTCGTGGCTTGCCTCGACGTGGCTTGGGAGGTAGGCCGGCCGGACCTCGAAACGGCATTAGACACAGCGGTTGCCAGGGTCGAAGACCTGGTGAATTGACGTTCATTGCTTCTCTGAGCCGGATCACGCCATGAGCGAGATCAGCAGCCCCCCGACGGAAGCGTCACCTACGAGCGGTTCCGAAATCGTCAGAAGTGACAAAGACCTGCACTTCGGCGAGGACAATCCGTTCGAAGCGATGATGGCGCGGTTCGATTCGGCCGCCGAGCTGCTCGAGCTGGATCCAGGCCTCTATAAAGTCCTCCGTCAACCCGAAAGACAGACCATCATTGCCGTTCCCATCCAGTTGGACAGCGGTGAGGTGGAGGTGTTCACCGGCTATCGAGTGGTACACAACACGTCCCGAGGCCCCGGCAAGGGTGGGATCCGCTTCGACCTCCAAGTGACCCTGGACGAAGTGAAAGCACTGGCGGCGTGGATGACGTGGAAGTGCGCGATCGTGAACATCCCGTTCGGCGGCGCGAAGGGCGGTGTGGTGTGCGACCCGACGGTGTTGTCGGACCGAGAACTCGAGCGGGTCACGCGTCGGTACACGGCGACCCTGATCGACACCCTTGGGCCAGAGTCAGATATTCCTGCACCTGACGTGAACACGAACGAGCGTGTCATGGCGTGGATCATGGACACATACGCCATGCATAAGCGTCAAGCTGCGACCGCGGTCGTCACCGGCAAGCCCGTTGAAGTCGGTGGATCGCTCGGCCGGCTAGATGCTACGGGGCGCGGCTGCATGATTGTCACCAAACAGGCACTCAAGCATTTGGGACTCCCCCTCCGCGGCTCCACCGTGGCCGTGCAGGGCTTTGGCAATGTGGGGTCGGTGGCGGCCAAACTGCTCGAGAAGGAGGGCCTGACGATCGTCGCGGTGAGCGATGCCACCGGGGCCATCTACAATGCCAATGGTATCTACATCGATGAGGCGATTCAGTGGGTGCGGGAGCACCGGTACATTGCCGGCTATCCCGGCGGTGAGCCCATCACGAATTCCGACCTCATGACGCTCGAGATCGACGTCCTTTTACCTGCCGCAGTCGAAAACGCCATCACACGTAGGAACGCCGGCAAAATCAGAGCCAAGGTCATCTGCGAGGGGGCCAACGGTCCCACGACCGCCGGGGCCGACCGCATTCTCGATGAGATCGGTGTTTTCGTCATCCCCGACATTCTCGCGAACGCCGGCGGGGTAACGGTCAGTTACTTCGAATGGGTGCAAAACCGGAGCGGATATTTCTGGGACGAGGCGACAGTCGTCGAAAGGTTGGGGACGATTACGGAGCGGTCGTTCAACGATGTTGTGGCCCTTGCCGAGCGCAACTCCGTCAACATGCGAACCGCGGCCTACATGCTGGCGATTGAGCGCGTAGCCGCTGTCCACCGGCTTCGTGGAATGTATGCCTAATGGTCTTTCACGTGATGGCGGTAGGACGGGTTGGCGACGCAAACCTCCGCGCGGCGTGTGATGAGTACGCCGATCGCACTCACTAAGGTGACTGAGAAACTTTCGGACGAGGCGCGCGGGCAGCTGCTCACGTTTGCTCGGCAGACGTTGGGTGCCGTTGCCGATGGAGTGGCTGGGCCACCCCCGCCGACAGGAGAACCGTTTGACGCACCCACGGCCGTGTTCGTCACGTTGCGCCGCCTCGGTGACCTTCGGGGCTGCATGGGGCGAGTCCGTGCCGACACGCCCCTGGGTGCGATCGTGAAGCTCATTACCCAGGCTGCTGCCGCTCGTGACCCTCGCTTTGCTCCGGTCGCTCCCGGCGAGGTAGCAGAAGTCACGATCGAGATCTCACGCCTCACGACCCCCGAGCCGAGCTCCGCGGATGACGTGGTGCCAGGTCGTCACGGCGTAATTATCAGCAAGGGACAGCGTACCGGGCTCCTGCTGCCCCAGGTCGCAGTCGAGCAGGGGTGTGACGCTCCCGGTTTTCTCTCCCTCGCATGCCGCAAGGCGGGATTGCCACCGCTCGCGTGGAGGGATCCGGACGTCGTCATCAAGACCTTCGAGGCCGAGGTGTTCGGAGAGTGACCGAATGGTTCGAGCAGTGGTTCGGAGAAGAATACCTGCATCTGTATCCCCATCGCGACGACGAGGATGCAGTGAGGGCGATCTCACTCGTGGCCACGCTTGCTCCCCTCGGCGGCACCAGAGTGCTGGACCTGGCGTGCGGGTCAGGGCGGCATGCCGCACACCTCGCTGCCAATGGTGCAATGGTGGTGGGATTCGATTTGTCGATGCCCCTTTTGAGCCGTGCCAAACACAGGGATTCTCCGACCCAGAACCTAGTCCGCGGGGATATGCGCCTGCTCCCGTTCCGGGATGCAAGCTTCGATCTGGTTCTCAATCTGTTCACGAGTTTCGGCTATTTTGCAGACGACCGACAACACTTCGCCGTCATCGCCGGCGCGGCGCAGACGCTCGTGCCCAGAGGTAAGTTCATTCTCGACTACTTGAACGCCAATCTCATCCGGACGGCGCTCGTTCCGCTCGAGGAGCGGAACGCCGGGTCGCGACGGTTTGTGATTAAGCGGCGGTTGATCGAAGACGGACGGTACGTGGTCAAAGAGATACATCTCACGGACGACGGGAGGAGTTTCGTCGAACGCGTGCGGCTGTTCTCCGTTGACGAGCTTACCACCATGATCGAGCACGCCGGACTCACGGTCACCCAGCGGTTTGGTGACTACGACGGCAAACCGTTAGCCGCCGGCACGCCCCGCGTCATCCTCGTTGCGGAGCGCCAATGATACCTGAATTCGAAGCTCTGTCACGCGAACCGCGTCGGGCGGTCGAGTTACGTACAGATGGCGGTCGCAGCGGGCAGATCGATCCCCGGCTGCGTGAGGCTTTCGTCGCGTCGCAGGCAGCGACGGGCAACCTCGAGCGACTTCTCTCGCCCGGCTCACTTTGCGTGACAACTGGCCAGCAACCGGGATTGCTCACGGGTCCGCTATTCACGATCTACAAGGCGCTGTCCGCCGTAGCGCTGGCACGCCGGTGGGAGGCGACCCTTGAGCGCCCAGTGGTTCCGGTCTTCTGGGTGGCGGGAGACGACCACGACTTCGCGGAAGCGAATCACGTCGCTGTGCTCAGCACCACCCAAAGCGTGGAACGGCTCGAGTTGCGCACCCGAGCTTCGGATGCCGCCTCCACCCCCTTATATCGCGAACAGGTAGGTGACGATATCGACCAAGTCTTGTCTCGCTTAGAGGAGATCACCCCGCCGAGCGAGTTCCGGTCTGAGGTGATGGAGTGGCTGCGGCGTCATTACCGTCCAGAGAACGATCTTTCCAGTGCGTTCGCAGAGGCGCTTGCCGATCTCCTCGGGCGCTTCGGGCTCATCGTGTTTCGACCCACGAGCCGCGCTGCAAAGGAGATTACCGCACCCTGGGTGATCGGGGCGCTCGAGCACTACCGTGAAGTAGACGAACGCCTCGTGCAACGTGCCGCGCAGCTCGCGCGTGACGGCCGACCGGTTCCTGTATCGGTCCAGGCCGGCAATACGCCGGTCATGATTGAAGGAAAACAGGGACGGGACAGACTCATCATCGACGGTGCCGGCTTTCGGACGCGTCGATCGGATGAGCGATGGGGATTGAATGAGCTCAAGGATCTGGCGCATGCGCAACCAGAACGGCTATCGGCCAATGTTCTGCTGCGACCGGTCGTCGAGGCCGCTATCCTCCCGACCATTGCGTACGTGGCGGGCCCAAGCGAACTCGCCTACCTACCCCAGGCAGAGCCATTGTACCGGTTACTGGGAGTGCCGCCGCAGGGGGCGGTCGCCCGATGGTCGGCGCGAATCATCGAGGGCCGGATCCGAAAGACCCTAGAGAGATACGACATACACCCGGACGAACTGCTTGCGCAGGACGGCCAGCTCGAGGCCAGAATCGTGCAGGAGGGCATGCCGGAGGATGCGAGAACGGCTTTCGCGTCCCTCCGCGACACGATCGAAGCTACGCATCCCAAGCTACTTCAGGCTGCTGTCGCCATCGATCCTACGCTGGAGAAGAAAGTGCATGCCGCGCGACGAGGGATGCTCAGCAGTATTGCCGACGTCGAGAAACGCATCGTGTCCCACCTCAAACAGCGAAACGAAGCGACCGTCCGGCAGGTCGCCAGCGCACGCAGTGCCTTGTTTCCGCTGGGTCAGCCCCAGGAGCGGGTCTTCACCGTGGCCGCCTATCTGGTGCGATACGGCTGGGAGCTGTTGGACCGCGCCCTGGCTGGTTGCGAGGCGTGGGCGAACGACCTTGAAGCAACACCTCTAGACACGTAGAATGCGCACATGGTGCTCTGGGGTATTCTGCTGCTCATCGTTCTCGTAGCACTGGCGATCCCAATTCTCGCCATCGTGCTGGAATCACCCGTGGTCCGGAGACTGGTCCGGAGACTGTCTGAACGGTCCGGAGGGGGGTCGGGTGGCGTCGCCCACCTGGCGCACAGGATAGAGAGCCTGGAAACTGACGTGCAGGATTTGACCCAATCGGTGGAGGCGTTGAGGGAAGAGACCGAGTTCGTACGCCGGTTGCTCGACAGCGCTGGCGACTCCCCGGCGTCACGTACGCTCCCCCGACCCGATCAGTAGCGACATGCCCCCATCGCAGGGGCGCCCTGCCGCGCGCGTGGCCGCCGGCATTCTGTTGACTCGGATTCTCGGTCTCGTTCGAGAGCGGGTTTTCGCACAGTACTTCGGAGATAGCTCAGCCGCCGATGCCTACCGCGCGGCACTCCGCATCCCCAATGTCATCCGCAACCTTCTGGGAGAGGGCACGCTTTCCGCCTCGTTCATTCCCGTGTACGCGTCGATGATCGAACGGGGTGACACGGATGGGGCCCGACGTCTGTCGGGCACCATGGCCTCCCTCCTCGTGCTCGTGACTGCTGGGGCCACCCTCATGGGACTAGCCCTAGCTCCGGTCATCACGGACTTTGCGGCACCGGGCTTCTCGGGCGCGACGCGGGATCTGACCGTTACCCTGGTCAGAATCATGTTCCCAATGTCGGGAATCATGATCATGTCAGCCTGGTGCCTCGGCGTGTTGAACACACACCGTCGGTTCTTTCTCTCGTACGCCGCGCCGGCGCTCTGGAACATCGCGCAGATTGCGACGCTGCTCGCGTTGGGCGGGCTACTGCTGAGAGTCGACCTGGTTGTGGCACTTTCCTGGGGCGCCCTCATAGGCAGCCTTCTGCAAATCGGGGTTCAGCTACCGTCTACGCTTCGTGCCACAGGGAGATTGCGGTGGACTCTCGACTTGGACACTCCCGGCGTGCGCAAGGTCATTGGGGCCTGGATTCCTGTGGTCTTCGGGGCGGGGGTGATGCAGATCTCCTCGATCATCGACACTCAACTCGGATCCCTCTTGGGCCCGGGGGCCGTCGCCACCCTGGGTTACGCACAGCTCGTGGCGCTGCTGCCGATTTCGTTGTTTGGTGTCAGCGTCGCCGCTTCCGCACTTCCGGAACTCAGCCGTGAGGCGGCGCGGACTGCCGACGCGGCGCTACGAAATCGCCTGGCAACCAGCATAAATCGGGTCGCCTTTCTCATTCTCCCGTCGGCCTTCGGCCTCGTGGCATTCGGCCCGCGCATCATTGCCGCGCTGTTCCAGACCGGGGCGTTCGGCACGGCTCAGACCGCCATCGTATCAGGGGTGCTCGCGGCGTATGGCATTGGCCTTCCTGCCCAGGCGATGGTGAAGCTCCTGGCGTCGGGGCACTACGCTTTGAGTGACACGAGAACCCCGGTGAAGATTGCCGCGGGATCCGTTTTCCTCTCAGCCGGCTTGGCCGCCCTTCTCATGCAGGTGTACGGCGTCGCCGGCATCGCCCTCGGCGCCTCGCTGGCCGCATACGTCAACGTCTCCCTGAACTATTCCACCCTCGGGCGGCGTATCGGACGTATGACGGGGCGCTCCGAGCGGCGCGACATTGCTGTGGCCCTCTTCTCGTCGGCTGTGGCAACCGCCATCGCATCACTCGTGGACGGGCTTGTGCCATCTGAGCATATCTGGCTTGGCGCGGTCACGACGGTGGGATCGTTCGGAATCGTTTACCTTGTATTTGCGGCGGTCCTCGGGCACCCGGATGCCCGGCGCATGGCCGATCGATTGCGCCGCTTCCGCGTCTGACGGAGTTCTAGTTCGCAGAGACGCTTGAGCCACAGAGGCACCGATTACCAAACGCACCCCATGTTGACTCCGCCACCCAAGGCCATCGCCCCAAAGATCGAAGCGCTTCCGGACCGACCAGGCGTGTATCTATGGAAGGACGCCAAGGGTACGGTACTGTACGTTGGGAAGGCCAAACGGCTCCGCGCGCGTGTCCGCGCGTATTTCGCAAGCGACCACGTTCATAGCCCTAAGAACCGCCTCTTGCTTCGCCGCATCGCGGACTTGGACACCATAGTCGTCAAGAGCGAGTCCGAGGCACTCCTGCTGGAGAACAATCTCATCAAGGAATACCAGCCGAAGTTCAACATCTCTCTTCGGGACGACAAGAGCTATCCACGCATTGCGGTAACCATCGGCGAGCCATTCCCACGGGTGCTCGTCGTACGGCGACTCGACGTACGGGGGGCCCGTTACTTCGGGCCGTACACCGATGTCACCGTGTTGCGTCGTACGCTTCGGGTCATCCGACGAATCTTCACCGTCCGCTCGTGCCATTACCGCTTGCCGGACGAGACACCGGAGCGACCGTGCCTCGACTACCACATCCACCGCTGTTTGGCACCGTGTGTGGGTTTGCAGGACCGTGAAGATTACCGGCGCATGATCGAAGACGTACTGACGTTCCTAGAAGGTAAGACCGTGGAAGTACGGGCTCGCCTCCGGGAGCGCATGGAGGAGGCCGCAACGCACTTGGAGTTCGAACGGGCCGCCGAGTTGCGAAACTCGATCCAGTGGCTGGGGCAGCTCGAGCAACCGCAGACCGTCGAGTTCGTCGGCGGCGGGAACGTCGATGTCATCGGTTGTGCCCGCGATGGCGATGACGCGGTCGGCGTCCTGCTGCGGGTACGAAACGGCAAGGTGGTGGCTCCCGAACAGCGTTTTCTAAACAATCTCGCCGAAGAGCCTGATGATGCCGTGCTCACCGCCTTTCTCGTAAGGTATTACGTACCGGCAGAGGCCCGGAGCCGGCAGGCGCTCCTGCCGTTCACCCCGGCAGACCTTAACGAGATCTCCCAGCTCGTTCCCGAAACGAAATGGCTAATTCCACAACGCGGCACCAATCGTAGGCTCGTCGAGCTCGCGGACCAGAATGCAGGGCATTTACTCGACGGCTTGAAGATCGAATCGCTCGAAGCGGACGAGCGCGTGGAAGATCCCGTATACGCCCTCGGGCGCGACCTCGGGCTCACCGTCGTACCCCGCAGCTTCGTGTGTGTTGACATCTCAACCAATCAGGGGCGCGACACAGTGGGATCGCTGGTGTGGTTTGAGGCAGGACGTCCGAAGAAAAGCGAGTACCGGCACTACCGAATTAGGGGAGAGGGTGGGGGAGAGGGCAGGGGAGAGGGTGAGCGGGGGGGGGCCCAGGACGACTTTGCGGCCGTCCACGAAGTCGTCTCGCGCTTCACTACCCGACGCCTCGCCGAAGAAAAACCTCTCCCCGATCTCATGGTAATCGACGGTGGCAAAGGCCAGCTCAACGCCGCCCAACAGGCGCTCAGCGAGGCAGGCCTGGGTGAACTCCCTGTCGCCAGTCTTGCCAAGCGCGAGGAAGAGGTCTTCCTTCCGAGGCGCAAGGAGGGCGTGCGGCTCTCGAGGCGCTCGCCCTCACTCAGGCTGCTTCAGCGGGCCCGCGACGAGGCTCACCGGTTTGCCGTCACGTACAGCCGCAAGCGGCAGAGACAGCGAACCGTCACTTCCGAGCTCTTGGACATCGCGGGAGTGGGCCCCGGACGGCGCCGGGCGCTGCTGCAGAGGTTCGGGAGCCTGGCAGGGGTCAGGCTCGCGACCCCCGAAGAGATCGCGGCCCTGCCCGGTTTCTCGGTCAAGCTGGCAGAACGTATACTCAACCATCTAGACCAATGACGCAGACAATGACACATACATGGTCGCTTCGTTGCTCAGACTGCAGCGCAACACATGACGCCGCCGGCCTCCCTTCGGTCTGCCCCGAGTGCGGGGATCCTTGGCTCGTTCGATACGCCACCTCGCCATCGCCCGACGTAAGGGCCGCGCTCTCCAGCCGACCCTGGACCATGTGGCGGTATCAGGAATGGATGCCGATCGGGCCGGACGAGGTGCCGGTCACACTCGGCGAGGGTATGACGCCGTTGCTGAGGGCCCCCAGTGTAGAGCGAGCGCTCGGCCTCGGGACCGTCTGGATCAAGGATGAGGGCCAGAATCCTTGCGGGTCCTTCAAGGCGAGAGGACTATCAGCCGCGGTCACCCGGGCCGGCGGCGGCGGGGCGATGGCGTTCACCATACCGACGGCCGGAAACGCCGGAGTCGCCCTGGCTGCGTACGGAAAGCGAGCCAGAACTCCCGTCCGGGTCTTCGCCCCGCAGGACACGCCGCCCACGATCCTGGCCCAGATTCGAGCCTTCAGGGCCGATCTCGACCTGCTGGAGGGCCACATCGGGGGCTGTGGCAAGGCCGCTCGCGCCTTTGCCCAAGAGCATGGGGCGATGGACGTCTCCACGCTCCGCGAGCCCTACCGAATCGAGGGCAAGAAAACGCTGGGGATTGAGCTTGCAGAGCAGCTGGATTGGACTGTTCCAGATTGCATCATCTACCCCACGGGTGGGGGCACCGGCCTCATCGGCATGTGGAAGGCGTTCCACGAGCTCTCCAGTGCGGGATGGATTCCCGAGAAGCTGCCAAGGATGTTCTCGGTTCAGTCGACGGGATGCGCGCCGGTTGTCAGGGCGTTCGAGACCGGGGCCACCGCCACGGAGCCCTGGCCGGAACCTCGGACGGTGGCGAGCGGTCTCCAAGTCCCCGCGCCACTCGGAGGGAAACTGATGCTGCGGGCCATACGCGAGAGTGGTGGAGCGGCCGTGGCGGTCACCGACGAACAGATCACCGAAGGACAACAGGACCTCGCCGTCAACGAGGGGATCGACGCTTGCCCGGAAGGGGGAGCCACGCTCGCGGCCCTTCGACGACTGTCTCAGAATGGGACAATCGGACCAGATGAGTCGGTGGTGATGTTCAACACAGGCGCCGGTTGGCTTTATCGCTGAAATTTGCGATATTTGCTATGCTGAAACGCCTACCCCCGGGAGGGGTAGGGAAGAGCAGAGGGCCCGATACGGGCGCTGTTAGACATCTGAACTGCGGTTGCCGCCGGTCTCCAAAATGGCTTTCGGCGGAACCACGGTCGAACCTTGCGCGGGCAGCAACCGCAGGTCCTGGGCCAGGCCGAGGGCCTCGGTGTGTGGCGCGGTCGCCAGCTGCTAACGCGATGACCTAACAATGAGGGAATCAGGATGAAGAGATTGATCATCACGGGATTGGCCGTCGCAATGTGCGCTGTGGTTAGCCAAGCGTCAGCCCAGTTCAACATCTATATCCCGCCGCAGTGCGAACTCGAAGTCAAGCATTTCTTGGTGAAGAATGCCCAGTCATACATCAAGAAGGCGGTAGAGGAAGACGAGGCCGAAAAGCGCACGGCAAATCTGCAGGATGCCAGACGGGTACTGATGGACGCCCTCACTCGCGGCGAAGAGGGGAACCCGTCGGTGTGGTATTTCCTGGGACGTTATGCGTTGTTGGTGCCGGATTATGCCGAGGCGGACTCGGCGTTTGGCAAAGTCGAATCGACGTTCCCGGACTGCAACGAGGACATCGATACTCACAGGCAGTTTGCCTGGACCGAGGTTTACAACCAAGCCGTCACGGCGCTTCAGTCGAACGACTTGGAAACCGCGAAGATGGCACTGACCGCCGCCAACACGATCTACCACCGGGAGCCGTTGGTCCCCTACTATCTAGCCAACGTCATGGCGAATCTAGGGGACAACGAAGGGGCAATGGACTATTTCAAGGAGATGGTGGAGTTCGGCATCGACACGGGTCAATACGCGGATCCGTATGCGACCTCGATTTTCAATGTGGCGCGCATCAACCACATGTTGGGGAACTACGATTCCGCAGCCGTGTGGTATGGGCGTTACCGAGGGGCCAACCCTGGAGACTATCAGGCGCTGACGGGCCTCGCGTCGGTCTACGAGATGGCAGGGCGCTCAGAAGAAGCGATCCAAGTCTTTGACACGATCCTCACCGAATCAGAAGCATACCCGGCCATCGAGCTCTTCACCGTAGGGGTCACGCTTTTTCAGGCGAATGAGTACGACCGGGCCGTACGGGCATTTAACTCGGGGCTCGTGAAGAATCCCTACTTGCGCGACGGCTTGTACAACCTCACGCAAAGCCTGTTCGCCATAGCCAACCCCGATCCGAGCGAAACTGAGGCGGAGCCCACGCCCGAGGAGATGCAAAGGCGACAAGAGGCGGCTGACGGAATGTTGGACGCCGCGAAACGCTTGGTGGAGCTCGACCCCTTCAACGCTGGGTCGCAGCGTCTCCTTGCGGCCGCATACCAACTGGTGGGCGTGGAAGACTCGATCATCGCCGTGCTCCAGCGCGTCCAGGGGATGCCCTACGAGATCAACGTGTACGCCTTCCAACCATCGGAAGAGGGCAACTTCATCCAGGGGACCATCTCGAACCTCATGGAAGAACAGCTCACCGTCCCTCCACTGGAGTTCGAGTTCCTCGATGAACAAGGACAGGTGCTGATCACGGAAACCTACAGTGGTGCTACGCTCGAGGCCAAGGGATCGGCAGAGTTCAACTTCTCGCCGGCGGCACCGGGCGTGGCTGCCTGGCGGTACCGACTGCCGTCACAATAGCGTGGAACGCATGCGATGTGAAAGAAGAACGCGGCCTCCGAGGAGGCCGCGTTCTTCTTGACCGGCGAGG